>DASTMP010000482.1:0-61201 GCA_035714085.1 Blastocatellia bacterium | reverse complement strand
GCCGACGCTCGGCTGGCCGCGCACCACCGACAGCTTGTGCCCGAAGTGCGTCCCGCAAATCCGTCAACGAATCCTGGACGGCGAGCTCCCGGTGGAGGTGCTGCGTAACGAGAGGGTGGGAGAGATCAAAGCGCAGGTCATTGAGCGTGACGGCAAGATTTTGATGGTCAAGGACTGTCCCGTCCACGGCCATTTTGAAGATGTGATGTCCATTGACCCTGAGATGTTCCGCCATCTGGAGGAGGC
Organism: Blastocatellia bacterium; assembly: GCA_035714085.1. Taxonomy (GTDB): domain Bacteria; phylum Acidobacteriota; class Blastocatellia; order RBC074; family RBC074; genus JAJVID01. Next base: position 60,955 of record DASTMP010000482.1, on the reverse strand, counting down.
TTTCCCGGGCCGCGACATCCGCGCGCACAACGACGAGAAGCTGCATAACCACGGGTCGAGCACGATTCAGCACGGGCGCGGCGCGGTGCTGACCATCGACCTGACCAACCGCTGCAACATGATGTGCGATCCATGCTTTATGGACGCCAACCAGGTCGGCTTCGTCCACGAGTTGTCGTGGGAAGAGATCAAGACGATGCTCGACAACGCCATTTCGATCAAGCCTCGCCGCCAGCTCTCGGTGCAGTTTTCGGGCGGCGAACCGACGCTCTCGCCATATTTCATTGACGCGATCAAGTATTCGCGCAAGGTCGGTTACAACTCCGTCCAGGCCGCGACCAACGGCATCGAGTTCGCCAAGAGCAAGGAATTATGCCGAAAGGCCGCCGAAGCCGGCCTGCGCTACGCCTACCTGCAATTCGACGGCATCGGCAACGCGGCGAATGAGCACCGCAAGGTCGGCAATCTCTTCGACGTGAAGCTGCGCGCGATCGAGAACCTGGTCGAAGCGGGCGTCGACGTGGTGCCCGTCACGACGATCGTCAATGGCATCAATAACGAACAGGTCGGGCGCATCATCGAGTTCGCGCTCGACAACCCGCGGATCATCTCGCTCTGCTCGTTCCAGCCGGTTTCGTTCACCGGCCGCGACGAAGACATCACCGACGAGCGGCGGCATGCGCAGCGCTACACGCTCTCGCACCTGGCGCACGACGTGAAGGATCAGATCGGCATCAGCGAACCGGTTCGCGACTGGTTCCCAATCTCGTTCATGGGAACGTTTTCGGACTGGGCCGATCTGGTGCATGGCCCCGGAACCGACTGGGGGCAGATGAGCTGCGGCTGCCATCCGAACTGCGGCGTAGGCATGGCCATCATGGTCGACAAACACACGAAGGAGGCCTCGACGCTCACGGCTTTCCTGAATATTGATCAATTGGCGAAGGACGTGCGGAAGATCAACGATGCGGCGCGCGGCAAGTTTCTATCGGTGCTCGGCATGGCCCTGGCCGTGGCGCGGAATTTCGACCCGTTCAAGGCGACCACCCACTTCCATTTGTGGAGCCTGCTGATGAAGTTCGACAAGGGCTTCGGCGCGAGCGGGCGCGATTACGGCAAGGTTGGCGCCGACCGGACCCTGGAGGACATAGAGCGGCGGCGCAACGACCGCTGGAACGTGCTCTTCATCGCCGGCATGTGGTTCCAGGATTTGTTCAACTACGACTTCCGCCGCACCGAGATGTGCATCATTCCCTACGCGACGCAGGAGGGCGAGATCAGCTTCTGCGCCTACAACACCGGGATGGGCTGGCGCCAGATCGTCGAGAAGATGCATATGACCGCGACGCTCACCAAGTGGTACGAAGATCGCGGTCGTCACGAAATCTTCGCCGGCGGCCGTGAAGTGAAGCTCGACAGCGTCGAACACAGGATGCTCTTGCGCGAAGAATTGATCACCCAGGACGTGCAGCATGACCTGGACCGTCTGGGCATCGCCAAGAACGCCCGCGAGGAACAGCTCCGGGCGCGCGCCGAAAAGCTGCGCCTGCAAAAGGAAAACGAGCGCATGGCGCAACTCTATCGCCAGCACATTCTCAAAGAGCCGGCGCCCGAGACTCCGGCGCTCGTGCAGATCCAGACCCGCAAAACCCCCAGCGCTCAAGAGGGCGCGGTCGCCAGCCACTCTGGCGATTGATTCAGAATTGGCGTCTGCCACGGCCTCTCCAACGCATAAGCGGCGCCTGAGTTTAGCCGTTGGTTTATGGTTTTTGAATGAATAGCGCAACGACGTAGGGGCAGACCTGCGTGTGGGGCCCCGGCCCGGGCTCCACACGCAGGTCTGCCCCTACGTTGGGTTGCGTGATCGCATTTATTTTCAAAATAGAATTCGACCCAACCAGTTCGCCGATGAGGCAAGAAAGGAGTTACAAGAATGCTCGAACAAGTAGGAGCTCAGGACACAGCCACAGCGCCGCCACATGCGCAACATTTCAGAATAGACGTTCCACTCTATACGCTGTTACAGAAGCCACAGGAGCGGTCCGCGCTGCAACTAGCGGCGGACCCGCTGACACTACCGGAACCCGTCTTTCCACAGGTCAAAAGGACGAAAGACCTGAAGCAGTCCGGTTTGCTGTACCATGCCAACAACGGCGTGCGGGCGTTCCGCCGCTGGCTGATGCCCTATATTCAGTCGCGAGTCATGGCGGACGAGTTTCGCCCGCTGTTGTCATATCTTTTCACCGAATGGAAATGCAATCTCGATTGTCACTATTGCTGGGCCTTTGAGAACAGCGTGAAGGGTATGACCGAAGAGGTCGCCAAACGCTCGATCGATTTCCTGCACTCGGTCGGTTGCCGGGTCACGGCCATTATGGGCGGAGAGCCTCTGCTTCGGCCCAAGTTCATTCACAAGGTCATCTATTACGGCACGAAGAAGGGCTTCTTTATGTACCTGCCCACGAACGGCCGTTTGATGAAACCGGAGGTGATTGATTGGATCGGCGACGCCGGCGTGGCGGCGGTTAATCTGGCCGTCGACTGTGTCGACGAGAAGCCGGGGCTGCCGAAAAACCTCAAAAAGATCCGGTCTTACTTCGATTACCTGGTCAAGATGCAGCGGCGCTACGGCTACATAGTAGTCTTCAACATGAACATCTGCCGCAACAACATGGATGACATCAGGGAGCTGACCGAGATCGCGCACGACAACGGCATCTCGACCGATTACCACATCAACGAGACGCCGATGATCGAGCAGTCTCACTTCAAGCACTATGAGAACAACGCCACCTTCCTGCAGCCCGAAGACTGGCCGAAGGTGGACGACCTGCTCGACCACCTGACCGAGAAGAACCGGCAGGGATACATCATGGTCAACTCGAAGGCGCACCTTCAGAAGATGAAGCTCTTCATGCGCGGGCACGTCGACCCGTGGCAATGCCGCGCCGGACACAACTCCATGCTGATTCGCACCGACGGAACAGTCGCGCCCTGCTTCCCGATGTATTCCGCCACTTATGACTGGGGGACTATCGAAAATCCCAAGTTCGACCGTGAACAGCTCGGCGAAATGAAGAAGGGCTGCAACACGCATTGCCTCTCGACGACGCAGTACGTGCTCGGTCATTACTACAACAACCAGACCGTGCTGCGCTGGATCGTCAAGCAGGCGCTGCACGGAATGAGCGGCAATACCACGGCGATAGCGCAGGCTTAACTTCGGGGATAGAGGATAGAGGATAGAGGATAGAGGATAGAAGATCGATGATCGAAGATAACGTCATCGTCCGTAAGGCGATCCTCGATCCTCGATCCTCCACGAGCGGTAGTAAAGGCTCAAAATGAAAAAACGAGATATATTGCGCGGCTGGGGACGCATTCTGAGCGGACATCATCCAATGCTGTCGGTCGAGATCACCCGCGAGTGCCCATTGCGCTGCCCGGGGTGTTACGCTTACCAACCCGAACACCTCGGGGAGCGCGGGCCTCTGCGCACGCTGGCCGATTACAAAGGCCAGGAATTGATTGACGGCGTGCTCGCGTTGGTGCGCCGGCGCCGTCCGCTCCACCTATCGATCGTGGGCGGCGAGCCGCTGGTGCGGTTCCGCGAACTGGACGTTCTGTTGCCGCGACTGAATAAGATGGGCGTCGAAGTCCAACTCGTCACCAGCGCCGTTCGCCCCATCCCGCTCGAGTGGGCGAAGATCGAAGCTCTGCACCTGGTCGTATCGATTGACGGTTTGCAGCCCGATCATGACATACGGCGCGCGCCCGCGACTTATGAACGCATCCTGCGGAACATCGAGGGCCATTCGATCATTGTGCATTGCACCATAACCCATCAGATGGCTTCTAAGGACGCCGCGGGGGCGCGCTACTTCGAAGAGTTTCTCTCCTTCTGGTCCGCCCGTCCCGAGGTGCGGAAGATCTGGTTCAGTATCTTCACGCCGCAGATAGGAGAAGAGGCTACGGAGATTCTTCCGCCGGATGAGCGAGAAGCCGTCTTGGAAGAGATTGCGCGTCTGCGCCCGCTATTTCCGAAGTTGTATATGCCGAACGTCGTGATCGAAGGCTATCGCCGTCCGCCGAAATCGCCCAAGGAGTGTATCTTCGCGCGCACCACGTTCTCCATCACCGCCGACCTGGAGGGCAGAATCACGCCCTGCCAGTTCGGCGGCAACCCCGATTGCTCGCAGTGCGGCTGCATCGCTTCAGCCGGGCTGAAGTCCATAGGCGATTATCAACTGTTCGGCGTATTGCCCGTGAAGTCCATCTTTTTCGCCTCGGACCGTGTCGGGCGGACGGTCAGCAGAATGTTTGGGGCGACGGATTAGGACTGCCGCAAATGAACCTTCTAGAACTGAGAAAATATGCGATTGATCACCGGGTCGAAATCAGATTCGGCGACGCGAGCGCCGGGCGGGAGTGCCTGATCAATAATAAAGGGCAGGCGCAGATTCCTGGCGAAATGAAAGATTTCCGGGTCGAGGAGGCGTTCGAAGCCGCCGAAAAATTTGAGATCGTCAGCGCCGGAGGCGCGCGACATCTCACCCGCGAAGCAATGGCCAGGGAAATCGCTGAATCGTGGGAGAAAAAAGGGGGAGGCCAGCATGCCGAAGAAGAAGAAGAGTAAGTTCAACATCAAAAATAATCCGGCATAGCCGGGATGCGCAGGATTCTTCAGGATTGGCCGAAGAAGAGCTATTTTGAACATCCTGGAAAATCCTGTTCATCCTGTCTATGTTCCTTACTATGAAAAAGGTTTCCATGATCCTCCGCGAGGCGAGACTTATAACGCGGGGGTTGCTTTCGACAAAACATCCGATTCTGGCGCACATGGTCCCGATGCGGCGCTGCAACCTGTCGTGCAAATATTGCAATGAATACGACAAGACTTCCGACCCGGTGCCTCTTGAAACGGTCAAGCGGCGGATAGATCTGCTGTCGGGGCTGGGCGCGTCAATCATCACGATTAGCGGCGGCGAACCGATGCTGCACCCTCAGATTTACGAAATCTTCGCGCACATACGCTCGCGCGGGATGATCGCGGGGCTGATCAGCAATGGCTACTACATGACCAGAGACAGGATCGAGAAGCTCAACGCCGCCGGACTCGAATATTTGCAAATCAGCATCGACAACGTCACGCCCGATGAGGTCTCGCAAAAGAGCCTGAAGGTGCTCGACCGCTATCTCCGCTACCTGTCCGAATACGCCGAATTTCACGTGAGCATCAATTCGGTGATCGGCGGCGGGGTCAACAATCCGGAGGACGCGCTGGCCGTGGCGCGCCGCGCGGTCGAATTGGGATTCAGCAATTCGCTCGGCATCATCCACGACGGCACGGGACAGCTCAAACCCTTGAGCGAGAGCGAGGCGCGAATATATGAAGAGCTTAAGCGTTTCGGCAAGAAGAGCTGGACGCGCCTTAACCGGTTTCAAGACGATCTGGCTTACGGCAGGCAGCACGATTGGCGGTGCCGCGCCGGCGCCCGATACCTGTACATTTGCGAAGACGGATTAGTTCACTACTGTTCGCAACAGCGCGGTTACCCTGGCGTTCCACTTGAAAACTACACTCGCGAAGACATCAGGCGCGAATTTTACACCGAAAAGCCATGCGCCAAGATGTGCACCATCGCCTGCGTTCAGCAGGTCGCTATGATGGATAACTGGCGCGCCCCTCAACGCCCTTCCGATCCTACCGCTAAAAATGAGCGCCAACTCGCCTTCGAAGAGACTTGAGAATGTCCCGACGCAGACGCGCACGGGCAAAAATCTCAAAGCATGATAAAGACGCGATTACGGAATTTACCGAAGCGTCCGGCATAGAAATTGAATTAAAGCTGAAACGCGAAAGGCGCCTCAAATTCCGAATTGCGAGCGCCGAAATCGCGGATTAACAGTCTCTCCCCGACACCGATCACCCCGACATTTATCCCGACAAATATCGATTATTACGCTTATTTCGCTGCGTTCAACAGAGGTGTTATGCCCCATCGTTTGTCTTACATGGTTCGACCAATGGCCGCCCTTCCGGCGCTTCTCTTCCTGTTCACCGCAGGTTTCGGGCAACTTCAACCTGCGCCGGCCACAACCAGCCCCGCCGTCGCTCTTAGCGGGAACGTCCCCAGCGCCGCATTGTCGCCCGAGATTATGAAACTCCGCCGCGAAGGTCATGAAGCGCTCTACAATCTGGAGTCTGAGACCGCGGTGGAGAAATTCGAAGAGATCCGAAGGCTGGCGCCATATCACCCGGCGGGCGACCTCTATCTGGCGACCGTCCTCTGGCTCGGACATCTCAATAAGACCCGCCGGTTACAGAGCGGACTCTACGGTTCCGGATCGAACTTTTACGCCGACGCTGATAAGGCCAAAGAAGGCTCAGAGGGCGACGCCGTGGACGCGAGCCTAGACCGCGAGTTCCGCGAGCGGATGGCGCAGGCCAAGACGAAGGCGCTGGCCCTGGTCGCCCGTAACAAGAACGACGCCGACGCGCTCTATTTCCTCGGCGCCTATTACGGCGTGATGGCAGGCTACGAAGCCTCAGTCGCGCGCAAGTTTTTCAGCGCGATGCGCAACGGGTCGCGGTGCGTCGAGGCTCACGAAAAGGTCCTGAAGCTCAAGCCGGATTATTATGACGCCTACTTGTCAATCGGGGTCTATGATTACATCGCGGGCAGTCTGCCCTTCGGTTATAGAGTCATGGCGACAATGGTGGGTGTTCGCGGCAACAAGAAGCGGGGAATCACCAAACTGCAAACCATCATCGAAAATAACGCCATGACGGCCGACGACGCCCGCATATTGCTGGTGACCATTTTCCGGAACGAGAAGCGGTATGACGACGCGCTCGCGCTGCTCGAACAACTCTGTTCGAAATATCCGAGGAGCTATCTGCTCAAACTAGAAAGGGCCTCGGCGTTGGTGACACTCAACAGGCCGGACGAGGCGTACGCCGTCTTCGACGACCTGCTGAAAGACCCCGTGGCGGCTTCCGCGCTCGATCTGGTCCATTTCCAATACGCGGAGGCGCTGGCCCGCAGCAAAGAACACAAACGCGCCGCCGCCGAATTTAGCTCCGTATGTCAGGTCCAGGGGGGTGACGTGAATCTGGCGACTGTCTCGCGCCTCCGGGCCGCGCAGATGTATGACTTGGCGGGAGAGCGGCAGCAGGCGGTCATGCAATACAAAGAAGTGCTCGCCCGGCCCAATGTCTACGACACGAAACAACAGGCGGAGAAGGGATTGAACAGACCGTTCATGGGGAAGTAAAAGAGAGACAGTTTGGAGTTCGGCCTTCAGGCGGAGGCTTTCGCAGTCGCCCGAATAGCTTACAGTCGCGCCATACCGCCTGAAGGCGGAACTCCAAACGCTTTTTCATCCTTTCAGGGCATCGCATCGCGACATGAAGATTCCTCAGCTTTCCGGCGTGAAGCCGAGCGCGATGTCGAAATGCGCAGCCAACTCGTCGATGCGCGACTCTTTGATCGGAGCGAAATCGACAATAACTGACTCGCGGGCTTTGAGGTCACGAATTCCCTTGAGGACCGAGTCGCGCTCGTTGCCCGGATCTCCCTTGACATAACACTGCGTGGTGAATTTCTCCCGCCCTTTCACTTTAACGGCGAAGTGAATATGCGGCGTGCGGCCAGGGTAGGGAACAGGCTTAATGGTGCGGAACAGATATTCGCCCGTCGAGCCTGTCAGGAAACGGCCGAAGCCCTGGAAATTCGCGTCGCGCTTGTCGCGGTTGACAGTGTTGGTGTGAATGTAGGCTCCGTTGTTGTCGCACTGCCAGATTTCGACGAGCGCGTTGCGGATCGGCTCGCCGCGACTGTCGAGGATACGCCCGCTCAAATACGTGACGGCGCCGACTGCGGGAGTGGTCGCGTCGTTGATGATCAACAGGTCGTTATCGGTGTCGAGCGGCATCTTGTCCGGGTAGAACGGCCCTTCGGTCTGTCGCGGCGTCTGAATCAGCTTCTGGGCGAAAACGCCCGGCGTGAATAGAGCGCCAGTTCCAATGGCTCCAATGGCTCCGGCGGCTCCGGCGACGCCAACGCCCAGAAAATACCGTCGCGTCCAAAACATGTTGTTGCTATTCATGGCTTAGAGCCTCCCTGGTTGAGAAATGTGGATATAGTCCCGAATCCCGTGTCTTGTGGTTTTACGAGGGTCAGGAGCGTGCGATAGGAACAAGGCGCATAATTTAATGACCCTTCCCAGCCAGGATAGTTCCGAATTATAAGGCGCCGATGAAACAGTAGGGAAATAGCCGTTGCGCGCGTACGACGCGCGCAACGGCCCATTAATCAGAAAACGCCGGCAGAAAACGCCGGAGCGCCGAAGCGATCAGCGGGGCGATGGAGACGACGCGCAACCGCGGCCAGTCGTGCGCGGGAGGCGCCACTGTGTCTGTCACGAGGATTTCGCGCGCCTCAGGACGCGCCAGTTTTTCGCGGGCGCCATGAAGCAGAAGGCCATGCGTCGCCGCGATAGTGATCTCGGGCCTCGCGCCGGCATCCAGCAGGGCATCGATGCTTTCGACGATTGTCCCGCCGGTCGAGATCATATCGTCGATGATCAAGCACGGGCGGTCGCGCACGTCTCCGACCAGTCGTGTGACCCTGGTCTCGGCGCCGCTCGCGCGCTCTTTGTGCAGGACTGCGACCGGCGCGCCGAGTAGTTGCGCGTATTCGGTCGCCATGCGCACTCGACCGGCGTCGGGCGAAACAACCACCGTCTCGGCGGGCAATCCTGGCCTCAGCGCTTCGGCCATCACCGGCGCCGCGGTCAGGCTGTCCACCGGGATGTGGAAGAAGCCTTCGATCTGCGGCGCGTGCAGGTCAATCGTGACGACGTGATTGACGCCGACCGCCTGCGCCAGGTCTGCCACCATGCTCGCGGTTATCGGCTCGCGGCGGCGGTGTCGCTTGTCGGCGCGCGAGTAGCCGAAGTAGGGCACGACCGCCGTGATGTGCGCGGCCGAGGCGCGGCGGCAGGCGTCGGCGAAGGCCAGTAGTTCGATCAGGTGGTCGTTGACCGGCGGCGAGGTCGGTTGAATGATAAACACCCTGCGCCCGCGCACTGGCTCATCCAGCCGCACCGACAACTCGCCGTCGGGAAAATGCTCAACCGAACACGCCCCTAGACGCGCGCCCATTTCAACGGCCACGCTTGTCGCCAGCGCAACATTGGCCCTTCCAGCGAATATGGTGAAATCGTCATGCATCGTCTACCCCCCAGAAATAGACAGGATTTACAGGATTTTTCAGGATTCAACCCAAGGGGTGGCAATCCTGAAGAATCCTGTAAATCCTGTCTATTTCCATTCTTTGGTCCTAGGTCTTCTATCTTCGACTCTTCGCCGCCTCCGCCTTCGCGCGATAAAAATGTGTGCTCCGTCCGAAGAAGGCTTCGGCGGATTCCATCAGAGTCTCAGAGAGCGTCGGGTGGGCATGTATGCTCAATTCGAGATCGGAAACGACGGCCCCCATTTCGACGGCGAGCACCCCCTCCGCGATCAATTCACCGGCGCCGGCGCCAGTGATCCCCATTCCGAGGATGCGCTCGGATTCGGGGTCAATGATCAATTTGGTAAGGCCGTCGGCGCGGTCGAGAGTGGCGGCCCTGCCCGAAGCCCCCCACGGGAAGCGGGCGACCTTCACAGGCTGGCCCTCTTCATTGGCCTGGGATTCGGTCAATCCGCACCAGGCCACTTCAGGGTCGGTGAAGACCACGGCCGGGATGGCGCGAGGCTCAAAGGCGACCGCGCGCCCGCTGATCGCTTCGGCGGCGACGCGGCCTTCATGAGTGGCCTTGTGGGCCAGCAGCGGCTCGCCGGCCACGTCGCCGATGGCATAGATCGCAGGCTCGGCCGTCCGCCGCGCGGCGTCCACCTGAACGAAGCCGCGCGAGTCGACGATCACTTTTGTTTTTTCCAGCCCGATGCCGCCGGAGTTAGGCGCGCGACCCACCGCAAGGAGGACTTTCTCGTAGACCGACTCGTCTCCCCCGATTTCAGTCCCTTCGATTCTGACCCGGACGCCATTCTTCTCTTCCTTCAGCTCGACCGCTCTGGCGTTGAGCATAACCGAGTGGAAAATTTGATCCACTCGCCTGGCGAGGATTGTGACCAGATCGCGGTCGACTCCGGGCAGCAGACCCGAAGTCATCTCGACCAACGAGACATGAGTTCCCAGAGCGGCGTAAACAGTCCCAAGCTCGAGTCCGATGTAACCGCCGCCGATGACGAGCATCGTTTTTGGAATGTCGTCGAGTTCCAGCGCCGCCGTCGAATCCATAATGCGTGGGCTGTCGAGCGAGAGGGCGCGAGGCGCGGCGGGACGCGACCCGGTGGCGAGGATGGCGTTCTCGAAAATTAGACGCCGCTCTCCGTCCTGCCCTTCTATCTTCAGCGTACGCGCATCAAGGAACGTGGCGCGGCCTCGAATGAAGTCGACCTTGCGCTGTTTGCTCAATTGCCCCAGCCCTCCGGTCAATTTATTCACCACCCCCTCTTTCCATGCGCGCAGCTTATCGAGATCGATCTTCGGTTCGGAAAATTTGATCCCCCAATTGGCGGCCTGGCGCGATTCGCTGATGACTTTGGCCACATGCAGCAAAGCCTTCGAGGGAATGCAGCCGCGATAAAGGCAAACCCCACCGGGATTGGGTTCGAGGTCTATAAGCGCCGCTCGCAAGCCGAGGTCAGCCGCCATAAACGCCGCCCCGTATCCGCCCGGGCCGCCGCCGATAACCGCCACTTGTGTCGAGTTAGTCAGTCCGTCCATATCTGATTGTGGCTACAGAGACGGATGGACAAGGGGAAGAGGGGACAAGGGGAAGAGGAAAATTATGTCTCTCGCGCTCCTTGTCCCCTTGTCTCCCCCTCCCCTTGTCTCCTTGTCTTTCGGTCTCTGCGGTTCCTCTATCTCTCTTTCTCTCTATCTCTCTATCTCTCCGTCTATCCGTCTCTGCGGTCCCTCTGTCTCTCTGTCTCTCCATCTCTCTTTCTCTCCGTTTCTGCGTATGCGATGTCCTATCCCTCCAAAGCCAGTAGCAAGGGTTGTTCCAGAGCCTCGGCCACCCAGCGCAGGAAGCGCGCGGCATCGGCGCCGTCGATCAAGCGGTGATCGTAAGATAGCGCGAGCGGCAGCATCAGACGCGGAGCAATCTGTCCGTCAACGAAGACAGGTTGGCGGGCCGCGCGCGCGACGCCGAGGATCGCGACCTCCGGGCTGTTGATGATCGGAGAGAAATTCACGCCGCCGATCCCGCCCAGGTTGGTGATCGTGAAAGAGCCGCCCTGCATCTCCTCGATCGCGATCTTCCTGTTCCTCGCTTTCTCCGAGAGTTCGGCCAATTCGACCGCCAACTCCAGAATGTTCTTTTTATCGGCGTCTCTGATCACCGGGACCAGAAGCCCTCGGTCGGTGTCCACGGCGACGCCGATGTTGCAGTATTTCTTGTAGATGATTTCCTCCGCCGACACATCTACGCTCGCGTTGAATTGCGGGAAGACCTTTAAAGCCGAAGCGGCGACCTTGAGCGCGATGGCCGTGATTGTCAGCTTGCCGCCCGTCGCTTCGGCCTTCTTGCCGAAGCGCTCGCGCAATTCCTCCAATTCGGTGATGTCGGCCTGATCGAAATGGGTGACGTGCGGGATCGTTTGCCAGGCTTCGCTCAGCGCTGCGGACGTCTTGCGGCGGATGCCGCTCATCGGCTTGCGCTCTATCTCTCCCCATTTAGAGAAATCGAGGAGCGGGCGGGCGGCGCCCACAGCGGCGGGCCTCAGTCGAGTCACGTTGAGGATGATCGAGCGGGCGTAATTCCTGACATCCTCTTCGGAAACGCGGCCGCCAGGCTCCGAGCCGACTACTTCGTTGATGTCTATCCCCAACTCACGCGCAAGCCTGCGCACAGAAGGCGCGGCGGCGATGAGTTCTCGCGCCTCCTCAGTCCTGGGCGCCTGCTCGGGCTTTGGTCGGGCTTCGGGCCGAGGCTTGATGACTTCTCTTTGCTGCGCCTCTTCTTTCTCGGCTTTCTCATCCCGAGGCGGCGGCGACTCCTTCTTGGCCTCTTCTGCGCTGGGCTTCGCCTCTTTAATATGAGGTCTGGCCTGAGTCTCCGCCCTCGGAGCTTGCGACGGCGCGGCCACGGCCTTGGCTTTTTCTTCTCGGGCTTCAGCCGTCTCTCTCAACTCCTCTGCGGATTTCGCCGCGGGCCTGGGTTTTCTCTCCTCCGCTTTGGCTGCGGCGCCTTCTTCAAGTATCAAGATCACCTGCCCCACCTTGATCGTCTCACCCTCTTTTACGCTGACCTCTTTGACGCGGCCCGAGGCAGAGGCCGGGACTTCGACCGTGGCCTTCTCCGTCTCCAACTCGATCACGGGCTGGCCTTCAGCCACTTCATCGCCCTCGGATACCAGGACGTTTACCACCGAGCCCGAATCCACATTTTCGCCAAGTATCGGAAGCTTGATTTCAGTCGCCATAGTTTCCTTAGAGTAGGGAGTAGGGAGTGGGGAGTGGAGAGCGAGGGAGCGAGGGAGCGAGGGAGCGGTAGAGCGAGGGAGCGAGAGAGCGAGAGAAAAATATATCTCGCCTCACCGCCTTGTCTCCCTCTCTCCTTGTCCCCTTGTCTCCCACTCTCCCGCTCTCTCGCTCCCTCGCTCCCCACTCCGTGGCTATGCCAGCCTGGGATTCGCCTTCTCAGGATCTATCTCCAGATCGCGCATTGCTTGCTTCACAACTTCAATTTTGATCTTCCGCTCGCGGCAAAGCGCGACGAGCGTCGCCAGGGAGATGAATCGGTAATCGACTTCAAAAAAGTCGCGCAGCGCGGCGCGGCTGTCGCTCCGGCCAAATCCGTCAGTCCCCAGCGAAATCAAACCTCCTGGGCCTCCGGGGAGCCATCGGGAGATCGAATCGGGCAGCGCTTTGACAAAATCCGTCGCCGCTACGAAGACGCCGTCGTCGCCGGCGACACACTCGGTGATGTACGGCGTTCGGGGCTTCTCCGCCGGGTGGAGCATGTTCCAGCGCTCGACCTCGGCGCCGTCGCGATAGAGTTCCTTGTAGCTCGTCACGCTCCATACGCCGGCGGCGACGCCGTATTCTGCGGCCAGCAGGTCTTGCGCCTTCAGCGCCTCGTTGAGGATCGCCCCGCTGCCGAAGAGGTGCGCGCGCAATTCGGATCGTTCGTCCTCCGCCGCCTTGAACCTGTATATGCCTTTGAGAATTCCCTCTTTGATCTTCTCGCCATCGGGCATCGGCGGATGCGCGTAGTTCTCGTTCATCAGGGTCAGGTAGTAAAAGACGTCCTCTTGCTTCTCGTACATCCGGAGGATGCCGTCGCGGATGATGACCGCGAGTTCAAAAGCGAAGGCCGGGTCGTATGCGACGAGGTTGGGGACTGGATAGGCCAGCAATTGGCTGTTTCCGTCCTGATGTTGCAGCCCTTCCCCTAGGAGCGTCGTGCGCCCGGCGGTCCCGCCGAGCATGAAGCCGTGGCAGCGCGAATCGCCGGCGGCCCAGACCAGGTCGCCGACGCGCTGCAGTCCGAACATTGAATAGAAGATGAAGAACGGGATGGTGTTGACGCCGTGTGTGGCGTAAGCCGTCCCGGCGGCGATGAACGACGACATCGAACCGGCCTCGGTGATCCCTTCCTCCAGAATCTGCCCGTTCTTCGCCTCTTTGTAATAGAGCAGCGTCGCCGCATCCACCGGCTCGTACAATTGGCCGGCGTGCGAGTAGATGCCGACCTGCCGGAAGAGCGACTCCATGCCGAAAGTGCGAGCCTCATCCGGGACGATCGGGACGATCAATTTGCCCAGCCGATCATCGCGCAGCAACTTCGCGAGCAATCGCACGAAGACCATCGTGGTCGATGCCTCGCGGCCCCGCGTGCCCTCGTAGAATTCGGCGAACAGATTTTCTTCGGGCGCCTGGATGGATTCGACCGACACGACGCGGGATGGGACATAACCACCGAGCTTCTGCCTCTGCTCTTGCAAATACTGAATCTCTTTGCTGTTCTCCGGCGGGCGATAGAAAGGGGTCTCGGCGATCTCGTCATCGGAGATGGGTATGCCGAAGCGCGCGCGGAACTGGCGCAGTTCGTCTTCGTTGAGCTTCTTCTGCTGGTGCGTGATGTTCCTACCCTCGCCACTTTCGCCGAGGCCGTAGCCTTTGATGGTTCGGGCGAGGATCACGGTTGGCGTCCCTCGATGCTCAACCGCCGCGCGGTACGCCGCATAGACCTTTTGCGGGTCGTGTCCGCCGAGCCTCAATTTTTTGAGCTGCTCGTCAGAGAGGTGTTTGACCATTTCGAGCAGGCGCGGATCGGCGCCGAAGAAATGCTCTCGGAAATAGGCGCCGGATTCGGTCGCGTATTTCTGCCATTGGCCGTCGACTATCTCGCCCATGCGTTTGACGAGCAATCCGCCGCGATCCTGGGCAAGCAGAGGGTCCCAATCGCTACCCCAGATCACCTTGATGGCGTTCCAACCGGCGCCTCGGAACGCGGCCTCCAGCTCCTGGATGATATTGCCGTTGCCGCGCACGGGGCCGTCGAGCCGCTGCAGGTTACAGTTGATGACGAAGATCAGATTGTCGAGCCTCTCGCGCGAGGCCAGCGTGATCGCCCCCAGCGACTCCGGCTCGTCGGTCTCGCCGTCGCCGAGGAAGGCCCAGACCTTGGCGTCGTTCGGCTCCTTCAATCCGCGGTCTTCGAGGTAGCGATTGAAGCGCGCCTGATAGATGGCCATGATCGGACTCAGGCCCATTGAAACTGTCGGGAACTCCCAGAAATCGGGCATCAACCACGGATGTGGATAAGACGACAGCCCGCCGCCCTGCCTCAGCTCGCGCCTGAAATTTCGCAGGTGTTCCTCCGAGACGCGCCCTTCCAGAAAGGCCCGCGCGTAGACGCCTGGCGACGCGTGGCCTTGAAAGTAGACTATGTCCCCGTCGTGACGCGCGTTCCTGGCCCGGAAAAAGTGATTGAAGCCGACTTCGAACAACGTCGCCGCCGAGGCGTATGTGGAGATGTGGCCGCCGATGCCGCTCTCTTCGCGATTGGCGCGCACGACCATCGCCAGGGCGTTCCACCGCGCGAGGCTCTTGATCCGCCGCTCGATCTCGCGACTGCCAGGGTAGACGGGCTGCCGCTCGACTGGGATGGTGTTGATGTAAGGCGTATTGGCGGTGAAGGGGATTTTGACCCCGGCCCGCTGCGCATGGACGCCCAGTTGCGCAAGCAGCTCGCGCGCGCGCTCAGGCCCGCGGCGGCCGATCACGTAATCGAGCGAATCGAGCCATTCACGGATCTCTATCTCATCCAGCTCCTGAATCTCTTTGCCGACTGCTTTGCTAACTGCCCTGCTCATCTTAGACCAGCGACCATAGACCGAATAGTTTGAACGAGCGGCCCGGGATAGACCCCGATCCACACCAGCAACAACGTGAGGACGGCGAGCGCGGCGCCTCCTACAAACGAGAGCGAAGGCGCCGGCCTGCCCGCCGCCGCCTCTCCTTCAGGCGCGTCGCGGAACATCATGAATGCGACACGCAGGTAGTAGTAAAAACTGATCATCGTGTTCACCGACAGGATGATCGCCAGCAACCAGAGGGCCGACCTGACGCCGGCCATCAAAATGTAAAACTTGCCCATGAAACCGGCCGTCAACGGGATCCCACCCAGACTGAGCAGCGCAGTGAGGAAGATCGTCGCCAGCCAGGGGCGCCGCCAGAACAGGCCGCGATAATCCTCAAGCTCCTCGGCCTCTCTGCGGCCCGACAAGACCGTGACGACTCCGAAGGCGACCAGGTTGGTCACGAAATAGGCCACAAGATAGAAGGCCACGGCTGTTGCGCCCAGAGTTCCGCCGGCCAGAAAAGCCACCAGCAGATAGCCCAGATGCGCGATCGAGGAGTAGGCCAGGATTCGCTTGACGTTGGTTTGCGCCAGCGCCAGCAAATTGCCCACGAACATCGAGGCGATGGCGATGGCGGCGAGCGCCGGAAAGAACGACTGAAAAACTTCGTCGCCAAGATTCGCGAAATACCGCACGAGCAGCGCGAAGACCGCGCCTTTTGAGACCGTGGCGATGAAGGCTGTGACCGGCGCGGGAGCGCCCTCGTAAACATCAGGCGCCCAGACGTGAAACGGCGCCACCGCCAGTTTGAATCCCACGCCGACGAAGATCATCGCCTGGCCGGTCAACAGCAGTTCCCAGCGAACGCCGCGGCCGGCCATTCCCGAAGCCATTCGCTCGAACTCCATCGTCCCAAGCTCCGCATAGATCAGCGCCATCCCGAACAGAAGGAATGCGGCCGACGCGGCCGCCAGGATCAGGTATTTGATCCCCGCCTCGACGCCGCGCGCGCTCCTGCGCGGATATGCGATCAGGACGTACAAAGAGACGCTGAGGATCTCAAGTCCCAGAAAGAAGGAGGCGAAGTGAGCGCTCATCACGAGCGCCGCCCCGCCCGCCGTCGCGAGCAGCAACACGAGATAGAACTCCTCCAACTGGCCTCCGAGCTTGCCAAGATAACCCTGAGCGAGCAGCGCGACGGCGAAACTGGCGATGAAGAGCAGCCCCAGGTAGAAGAGCGCATACTGGTCGAGGATCAACAACGGCGTGATCTGTCGCGGCGCCCTGGACGCGGCGACCGGAAGCATGGCGAAGGCCAGAGCTATCCCGATGAGCGCGCAGACAAGGGCGACCCGCGCGTCGCGGTAAAAAGCGATCACCAGCATGAGCGCCACCGATACGGCGGCGATGGCGATCAATGGCGACAATGCAATTAGATCGTCATATGTTATCACTTATCATCCATACATCTGGCTGGCCGCGTCAGCGTCCAGGGTTTTGAACTGGCTCCTGAGCTTGAGCACGAGCGCCAGGCCGACCGCCACCTCTGCGGCGGCCATACTCAGAATGAAGATGTACATCACCTGGCCGTCAGCCTGCGCCCACTTGGCGCCCGCCGTCACAAAGGCCAGCCCCGTCGCGTTTAACATAATTTCGAGCGACATCAATATGAAAACGATGTCGCGGCGGACGAGCACGCCGATCAGCCCCAACGCGAAAAGCGTTCCAGCCAGCAACAACCCGTACTCCATTGGAATCGAAGCCATCACCATACTCCTTCTTTGCGGCAGCGAGTGGGGGAGTGGGAGAGCGGGGGAGCGAGGGAGCGAGAGCGGGAGAGCCGGAGAGTGAGCGAGCCGGAGAGCGGGAGAAAAATATATATGCCTCATCGCCATGACTCCATGACTCCATGTCTCCTTGTCCCCCGCTCTCCCGCTCCCCCGCTCCCCCGCTCCCCCGCTCCCTCTCTCTCAATCTCCGCTCCCCACTCACGACCCAAGTGATAAGCGCCGACCATCCCCGCCAGCAGCAGCAGCGAGGCCAGTTCGACGCCGAGCAGGTAGGGGCCGAAAAGCGCTACGCCCACCTGTTTCGGCTCCACGGGGCCGGCGGCCGGCGCGCGGCTCGCTCCGCGCGCGATGATAAAAGCCAGCTCGCCGATAAGGACGAGCGCGAGGATCGCCGGCCCGATCCACGACTTCGGACTCAACCACTGACGCTCTTGCGCCGTTGCCTGCGGTCCTAGGTTGAGCAGCATGATCACGAAAACGAAGAGAACCATAATCGCTCCCGCGTAGGTGATCACTTCAAGCGCGGCGGCGAACGCCGCGCCCAGCGTAAAGAAGATCACCGCCACCGCCAGCAGCGAGACGATCAAATAGAGCAGCGCGTGAATCGCGTTCAACCGCGTGATCACCATCACGGTCGATATCACCGCCACCGCCGCCGCAATGTAGAAAACTGCGTTCATCACGTCAGGTGTCAGGTGTCAGGTGTCAGGTGTTAGGCTCCAGGTTTCAGGTTGGAAGAAGATCTGACACCTGACACCTGACACCTGACGTAATCAGGGCATCAAGCTGCGCACGTCAACTGGCGGCTCTTCATTCTCGGCCTCTCCCTTATCCTTCCCGCCGATGGCCAATCCGGCGATCCGGTAGAAGTTGTAACCGGGATATTTACCGGGGCCGTTGATCATCAAGTCCTCCTTTTCGTAGACCAGGTTTTGGCGCCTGTACTCGCCCATCTCGAAATCGGGTGTGAGCTGAATCGCGTAAGTCGGACAGGCTTCTTCGCAGAAGCCGCAGAAGATGCAGCGCGAAAAGTTGATGCGAAAAAACTCGGGGTAACGCCTTCCGCTCTCGTCCTGGGTCGCCTGCAACGCGATGCAATCCACGGGGCATGCCCCCGAGCACAGGTAACAGGCCACGCAACGCTCGCCTCCATCTGGATCGCGCGTCAGCACAATCCTCCCTCGCCATCGCGGCGGCAGATATGGCTTCTCGTCGGGATATTGAACCGTCACGCGCGGCTGGAACGCGTGCAGCATCACCTGCCACAAACTTCTCAGGATACTGATCACCACTGCCTCCATACGGATTTCAAGAAGAAGAATTTCGGCCACGAATGAACACGAACGTGAATATTCGTGTTCATTCGTGGCTGGCGCTTTTCTCCATTAATTGTGAGCCGCCAGCGCAATTCCGCCTGTGACGACAATGTTCAGGAGCGCCAGCGGCAACATCACTTTCCACCCGAACGCCATCAATTGATCGAAGCGTGGCCGCGGGAGCGTGGCTCGCAGCAGGATGAACCCGCAGATCAACACAAATGTCTTCAGAAAGAACCAGACCAGTGACGGCAGCCACGGCCCCAGCCATCCGCCGAAGAACAACACCACGGTCAGCGCGGAGATCAGCGTGACGCCCAGATACTCGCCGACGAAGAACATTCCGAACTTCATGCCCGAGTATTCCGAATGATATCCGGCCACCAGCTCGCTCTCCGCTTCAGGCAGATCGAACGGAAGCCGGTGCGTCTCGGCGACGCCTGCGATCAAGAAGATCGCCAAACCGAGAAACTGCGGGATGCAAAACCACATGCCTCTTTGCGCCTCGACGATCTCGCGCAGGTTGAACGAGCCGGCGAGCATCACCACCCCCATCAGCGACAACCCCATGAAGACTTCATAGCTCAACATCTGCGCTGACGCCCGCAGCCCGCCCAGCAAGGAATATTTGTTGTCCGAAGCCCAGCCGGCCAGGACTACGCTGTAAGCGCCCATTGAGGACATCGCCAGAAAGAAGAGCAATCCGATGTTGAGGTCGATCACCGCAATGCCCGGGGCGAAAGGGATGACGGCGAAACTGAGCAGCGCCGTCACCACGACTATCGCCGGGGCGACGATGAAGACGGGCTTGTCGGCGAATGGCGGTATCCAATCCTCCTTGGCGAAGATCTTGATCATGTCGGCCAGCACTTGCAGCAACCCGAATGGGCCGACGCGGTTCGGCCCATAGCGGTCCTGCCACAAGGCCAGCAGCCTTCGTTCCAACCAGATCAGACCGGCGCTGACGGTCATTACTACAAACAGCACGCCGACAACGATCAAGAGTGATTGAATGACTTCATTCATACTCTAAGCTCGTATTTTAAAAGCTCCGTTTTGAGCCTGCGAAGCAGGCGACAGCATAAAGCCTGGGGGCGTAAGCCCCAGGATAGCGATGATAAAGGACTCAAAGCCCACGAAGTGGGCGACAGCCTTCAGGGCTGCCGCCCGTTTCACGGGCTCGATGGCTTTCCAACGCTTACCTGGGGTTTCGCCTTCGGCTCCACCCCAGGCTTTATTCTGCCGCCCGCTCCGCGGGCTTAAAGTTGATTATCCTCTGCGCTACTCTGCGCTCTCCGTGGTTGAAATCCTTCCCCATCCGGGCAAGGCTGCCCACGGCAATTCGCGCAAGCCGATGGGCAATCCGGCCACGCCTCGCGGCAGCTCCGGATGAAATCTGACGGGCAGGCGATAGACCGCGCCGTCCAACACCAGTTCGACCTCATCTCCTTCACTCAGGCGTCGCGCGACCGCGTCATCGGGGTTCAGCGCCAGGTAAGGTTGCGGCGATCTCTCCGCGACTCCGGGCGACAGGGCGCTCAACTCCTCCGATCCGAAGATGTGATGGAGCGGCGTGACCAGCCACTGGCCGTCTCGCGGTCGAAATGCGGGGGGCATCTCTTTGAAGTAAGCCGTCCTCTCAACCTTCGACGGCTCGATCAGCCGCTGCCCAGGGTCGCCGCCGCGCAACGGCCCGCCCACCTCGCTCTGGAACTTGTTGAGCGCCTGCACGGAGTTCCATCCAGGCGACCAGAAGCGGGTAATGAGCGGCGACGGCGGCTGGCCCTCATAACCTTCCATCGAGAAGGCGAGCGGAGAATCCGGGTCATTAGGCGGTTTCGGCTCGTGAACCGTGATGTTCGCCAGCATCGCAGCGCGCCCGCTGTAGCGGTGAGGCTGGCGCGGTATCTTCTCGCCCGCGACGCGGAAGCTCGCCGGCGGCGCTATCTTCAAGATCGGCTCGAAGACTGGAAGCTCGCGCGCAATCGCCGCCGAGATGTCGTCAAGGTTGCGCCACGTCGTGGCCCGTTCACGAACGGCGGCGATCATCAGGTCTCGCAACCAGCGCCAGCTCTCACGAACCTCGCCCTCGGTCGCGAAGACCTGATAGAAGCGCTGAGCGCGCCCTTCATTATTCACCAGCGTCCCGTCGCCTTCGGCGAAGGTAGCGGCCGGAAGAACCGCTTCGGCCTTCGGCGTCATCGCATTGACCAGATGATCAATGACGATCACGTGTTTGGCCGTGCTGAGCAAAGCGTCCACTGGCAGCGCGTCGGCCCGGCGGTAAAGATCATTCTCCAGGATGATCACGGTGTCCGCCGCTTTCTTCTCGACGGCTTTGAAGACCGCCTCGACGCTCCCGCCGCCCCCGGCGCCTAGGACACCGACTCCGAGACTGTTGCATTCCGGCATTGTGAAGCAGAGTCCACACGCGCGACCGGTCGCGCCGAGCGCCCACGCCACATTGGCCGCCGCCCGCATCACCGCCTCGGAGCCGCAACCGGGGCCGGAGACGACCAGCGGGCGCTCCGCCTCTCGGAGCGCCCGCGCAATGCCCTCGGCCAGCGTGAGCGCGTCGTCCGATAAACCCGGCGCCGGCGGCGCATCCGCGTTGAGAGCGCGCGCTATCGCGAAACCGAGGCGGGCTATGTCGTCGGGCGCTGCCCGGTATGTTTGAATGGCTATGTCATCGAGCGCCGTGCTGTCGGGGGTGGCGACGAACACCGGGCCTTTCGTCTGTTGAACGGCTTCGCGCACGGCCGCATCATCCCACTCCGGAATTTTCAATTTTTCAGCGATCTTCATCGGTCGCCGGCGAGCCGATTGACGCAAGGCCAGCGCCAGCATCGGGGCGGCGTTCGTTACGTCTTCGCCCAACACCAGGACAGCGTCTGACATTTCCACCTCGCCGAGCGAAGGCGAGCGCGCCTGGCCCTCCATCAGAATCCTGAGCGCGAGCGAGACCAGACGCGAATCCCGCTCGGACATCCCGGTGTAGAAGTTTTCCGCCCCTACCAGAGCGCGCAACGCAAAGTTGGCTTCGAGCGAAGCGCGCGGCGAGCCGATGCCTAAACAATGGCCTGAGAGCAATTTCGCAATATGTCGCAGCGCAGCCTCTCCGGTCACAACCTCCGCCGCGCCGTGTTCATCGGCGCGCAATAGAGGCTTGCGAATCCGGCGCGAGCTGTTCACGAATTCGTAACCGAAGCGCCCGCGGTCGCACAAAAAGTAGCCGTTTACGTCATGGTGATAGCGGTTGAGGATTCGCCGCAGCTCGCCATACCGCTCGCCGGGAATGGTGTTGCAGCCCACGCCGCAATGCGCGCATACCGACGGCGCCGTCTGCAAATCCCATTTGCGGGTGTAATGCTCCTTCAAGGTTTTGTCGGTAAAGACTCCCGTGGGACAGACCTCGACCAGATTGCCGCTGAATTCGTTCTCCAGGACGCCGTCTTCGTGGCGCCCGAAGTAAACGTGGTCGCGTGCGGCGAAGACATCGAGATCGCGCCCGCCGGCGTAGTCGCGATAGTAGCGGACGCAGCGATAGCACTGGATGCAGCGGTTCATCTCGTGATTGATGAACGGGCCGAGATACTGATTGCGGTAGGTCCGCTTTTTGAAGCGAAAGTGGCGGTAGGCATGCCCGGTCATCACTGTCATATCCTGCAAATGGCATTCGCCGCCCTCGTCGCACACCGGGCAATCGTGCGGATGATTGACCATCAACCATTCGATCACGCTCGCGCGAAACTCCCTCGCTTGCTGATCTTCGATCGAGATCCGCGCGCCGTCGGAAGCGGGCGTCATACAGGCCATAACCAGCTTTCCCTGCGTGTCCTGGGCGTCTTTGAATTGCTTGACGGCGCACTGGCGGCAGGCGCCCACCGAACCCAGGGCCGGATGCCAGCAGAAGTAAGGCAGGTTGAATCCCAGCGTCAGACAAACGTGGAGAAGGTTCTGCCCGTCCTCGGCTTGATACGGTTGATTCTCCACATAAATCGTCGCCATAGAAGTATGAAAAACACAATGGGTCAAAGGATCAAAGGGTCAAAGATTGGCTCTCGAAGCCCCAAGACGGCCTTGAACCTTTGTCCCTTTGATCCTTTGTGTTGAATTTTCGATTCATCTCCAAGGGCACCGCTTCTCTCGAATGTGCCGCTCAAAATCCTCTCTGAAATATTTCAAGGCGCTTTGCAGAGGCTCCATCGCGCCGGGCGCTAGCGCGCAGAACGTGAAGCCTGGGCCGAGCAACTCCGTATGAAAACTCAATCTCTTCAGATCGCCCGGCTCTCCTCTGCCCTCTTCGATGGCCCATAGAATCCGCTCCGTCCAGGGCAACCCCTCGCGGCATGGCGTGCACCAGCCGCAGGATTCGCGCGCGAAGAATTGTTCGAGGTTGTGCGCCAAACCCACGGGGCAGGTCTGATCATCGAGGATGATCATCGTGCCGGTGCCCATGCGGCTTCCGGCCTTCTGCACCGAGGCGAAGTCCATCTTCACATCCAGATGTTCTTCGACCAGGAAGTCGGTCGAGGCGCCGCCGGGTATCGCGCCGCGGAATTTCAATCCGTCGCGCATCCCCCCGGCGTGTTCCTCGAGGATTTCTCGGACGGTTACGCCCATTGGGAGTTCCCAGGCGCCGGGCCGTTTGACCTTTCCGCTCACGCCGTAAATTTTCGTCCCGCCTTCGTCCGGCGCCAGGCTCAAGCCTTTGAACCATTCGGCTCCGTGGTTGACGATGTGGTGGACGTTGCACAGGGTCTCGACGTTATTGACTATTGTCGGCTTGCCCCAGAGGCCGCTCACCTGAGGGTAGGGCGGTTTGGATCGAGGCGTGGCGCGCTTACCTTCGAGCGCGTTGAGCAGGCCGGTCTCTTCACCGCACATGTAACGGCCCGCGCTCACGTGCAGGTGCATATCCAGACTGTAGCCCGACCCGAGAATGTTCTTGCCCAGGTAGCCGCCCGAATACGCTTCGGCGATCGCTTTTTTCAATCGCCTCTCCGCCAGCTTGTACTCCCAGCGCAGGAAGATGTAGGCGACGTCGGCCTGAATGGCGTAACTGCTGACGATCATGCCTTCGATCAACTGGTGCGGGTCGCCTTCCATCAGCAGGCGGTCCTTGAACGTGCCCGGCTCCATCTCGTCGGCGTTTGCGATCAGGTACTTTGGACGCGGGGCGTCCGCGCCCATCGGCACGAAGCCCCATTTCGAGCCGGTCGGAAAGCCAGCGCCGCCGCGCCCCCGCAGGTCGGATTTCTTGACCAACTCCGTCACATCTTGCGGCGCCAGGCTCCGCAAGGCTTTGCGCGCCGCCTGGTAGCCGCCCGCCAGTTCGTATTCCTTCAGGCCCGGCGGCTCTCGATCAGCCCGAATGTTTTTGGTAAGCGGTTTCTCCATTCGCACGCTCCAGAATGCGGTCAAGCTTCTGCGGCTCCAAATCCTGATGGAGCGCCTCGTCTATCATCAGCGCCGGCGCATGGTCGCAAGCGCCGAGGCATGGGATGGGCAACATCGTGAACTCGCCATCCGCGCTGGTCTCGCCAAGCGCGATCCCCAGGCGCGCGGTCAGATGTTCGCGTATCCGGTCGTAGCCCATAATCCAGCAACTGACGCTGTCGCAGATGAGGATCACGCGCCTGCCAACCGGTTTCCGGAAGATCAGGTTGTAAAAAGTCGCGACGCTGTCCAACTCATCGGGGGTCATCTCAAGAAACTCTGCCAGGTCGCGGAGGTTCTCATCCGACACCCACCCCCGACGCCGTTGAATGATTTTCAAGGCATCAATACAGGCGGCGCGTTTCTGCGCGTATTGACGAAGCTCCGCTTCTATCTCTAGTTTCTCTTCTTCAGTCAGCACGGTTACATCAAGTACATCGCCACAGAGCCACAGAGCCACAGAGAAGTAAGGAAAGGGGGACGGAGGGAAAGAGGGACGGAGCGATAGAGCGTTCTTGCGCTCTCTTTCTCTCCATCCCTCCGTCTCTCTGTCTCTCTATCTCTCTGTCTCTGCATCTCTGTGTCTCTGTGTCTCTGTGGCAAACTCATTAACGATCCACATCGGCCAATACAAAATCTATGCTGCCCAGAATCGCCAGCAGATCGGGAATCATCGCGCCGCGGCTGATCAGCGGCGCCATCTGCATATGCGGAAAAGACGGCGCCCGGATGCGTACTCGATAGGCGCGTGTATTGCCGTCGCTGATCAGGTAATAGCCGTTGTCGCCCTTTGTCGCTTCGACATGGACCAGGGCTTCGCCCGGCGGAATCACCGGCCCCCAACTCACGCTCAAAAAGTGCGTGATCAAAGTCTCGATGTCATGCATCGTCCGCTCCTTGATCGGCGGCGTCGCCAGCGGATGGACTGATTTGTAAGGGCCTACAGGCATGTTGTTCAGGCATTGCTCGATGATCCGCAGGCTCTGGCGCATCTCTGCCACACGGACGACGGCGCGGTCATAACAATCGCCGCGCTCGGCGGTGGGAATGTCGAACTCGAATTCATCGTAGCCGGAGTAGGGCCGCTTCTTGCGGAAGTCCCACTCAAATCCGCACGCGCGCAATCCCGGGCCGGTCACGCCCCACTCGATGGCCTCGTCCAGCGTGTAGCAGCCGACGCCGACGGTGCGGGCCTTGAAGATGCCGTTTTGCATGACCATCTTGTCGTACTCGTCCAGTCTGCGCCTCATATAAGGTATGAAATCGCTGACCAGCTTGTTCCAACCCTTAGGCAGGTCTTGCGCTACGCCGCCGATGCGGAACCAGCTCGGATGCATGCGCCCGCCGCAGACAGCCTCGACGATGTCGAAGATGCGCTCGCGGTCGGTGAACATATAGAACACAGGCGAGAGCGCCCCGACGTCTTGCGCGAACGTGCCGTACCAGACCAGGTGACTGGCCAATCTGAAGAGCTCCGACATCATGACGCGGATCACCTTGACGCGGTCGGGAACTTCGATCCCGGCGAGCTTCTCGACAGATAAGAGGTAAGCGAGGTTGTTCATCACGCCGCCGAGGTAATCCACGCGGTCGGTGTAAGGGATGTAGGTATGCCACGACTGCCGTTCGCCCATCTTCTCGGCGCCGCGATGGTGGTAGCCGATGTCCGGCACGACATCCAGAATCTCTTCGCCTCTGAGTTGCAAGACGAGGCGCAACACGCCGTGAGTGCCGGGATGCTGCGGCCCCAGATTGAGGAACATAAAATCGGTATCTTCGCCGCCACGTTCGAGTCCCCAATCTTCAGGGCGAAATTGCAGCGCCGCCTGCTCAGCGTCTTCCTTCTCTTCGGGCAAACGGAACGGCCCCATCTCGGTGGCCCGCGCCGGATGCTCTTTGCGCAGGGGATGGCCTTGCCAGGTCGGCGGCATCAGAATGCGTCTCAAACTCGGATGGCCGTTGAATGTGACGCCGAACATGTCCCACACTTCACGCTCGTACCAGTCGGCCGCAGGCCAGA
This sequence comes from Blastocatellia bacterium, assembly GCA_035714085.1. Lineage (GTDB taxonomy): Bacteria > Acidobacteriota > Blastocatellia > RBC074 > RBC074 > JAJVID01. The sequence continues at coordinate 35,002 of DASTMP010000482.1, read as the reverse complement.
TGTCGGTGATGGTTTCGAGCGAAGGGCGCTCTCCCATGAGCGCCACCTTGATTCGCACATCCTGGTTGCGCTCGAAGGAGAGCAGGTGATAGACGACCGTGAAGTCGCTCGCAAGCCCGTCGCCGCGATCTGCGCGGACACGCTCGTCAATGGCCGTCAGATCGTAGAGGAGGCGATAAGGTCCCTCTACCCCTGTCTTGAGATGTCGCAGTATCTCGCGCGCTTTATCCCGCGGAGCCCAAAACGTGGGTATCCCGTCGCGCCCGTCGCGTGCGGCCTGTGGCCTGACGGACGCTTCGCCGAAGACCTGCTTCAACTCCTGGAAGATCGCGTCGCCGGACATAGAAAAATCAGGGAGTGATCAAATTTCGTTGGGAGGGCGTAATGTGGAGGCTTGCCGTCTCTCGTCTCGCTTCAAATCCTTCATGGAAGGAGGCTCCGGGCGGATCACGCCTTGTGGGCCGACGATCCAACTCAACGGGCGTCGCTCTTTACCGACGGCCTTTTGGAGCAGTATCAGACCTTCCATAAATGCGCTAGGGCTGGGGGGGCAACCCGGAACATAGAGGTCTACCGGGAGAAACTGATCCACTCCCTGGACGACGCTGTAGATGTCGTACATCCCGCCGGAATTGGCGCACGACCCCATTGAGATCACCCAGCGCGGCTCCATCATCTGTTCGTGAAGCCGCTTGATGATCGGCGCCATCTTGATGAAGACCGTGCCCGCGATGACCATCAGATCGGCCTCGCGCGGCGTGCCGCGAATCACCTCGGCGCCGAACCGCGCGATGTCGTATTTGCTGGTGATGCTGGTCGCCATCTCGACAAAACAACATGAGAGGCCGAAATTGAACGGCCAGATCGAGTTCTTGCGCCCCCAGGCCAGCAGGTCTTGCAGACGCGCCAGTAGGAAATTGCGGCGCGCGGCGTCTTCAAAGGAGCCGGTGTCATCGATGCCATTGTGATAATTCCGAACAACCACCGTCGCTTCAGGCGTCAGGCGCCAGGCGCCTGACCTACCGGGCCTTTCTCCCTTTACTTCCCCAATCAAGCGCGCCCAGCCGCCATTCATAAATGAGAGCGGCGACGAGCACGCCGATGAACGCCAAGACTCCGACGTAACCAACCCACCCTACTTCGCGGAACGCGATGGCCCAGGCGAAGATGAAGACCGCCTCCAGGTCGAAGATCACAAATAGCATCGCGATCAGATAGAACTGGGCGGAGAAACGCAGCCGCGCCGAGCCGGTCGAGACGATGCCCGATTCGTAAGGCTCGCCAGTCGCCCTGTCCTGATGGCGCTGCCCCAGCAGATAGGAGAGAGTGAGCATACCCGCCACCAGCAGGATCACGGCGGCGAAGTAGACCGCCAAAGGCCACAGGGTCATGAGCCACAAGGTCACGACATGGATTGCGAGTATGTTCAAGAGCGGGGACATGGAAGGACAATATAATTCGCATCCGCTCGGATGGTCAGTACGTAAGCGCACGGACAAAGGCGCCTTGAGTGCGTGTACAAAATAAAAGGGGCGTAGACAGGATGAACGGGATTTTTCAGGATGTTCAAAACAATCTGCCAACGGCCCTTCTTGGCCAATCCTGAAAAATCCCGTTCATCCTGTCTACGCCGGATTATTTTTGTTGTTGAACCTATTCGGTCTCAGCGAGTTTTGTCTCCGGCCCTACCTTTATCCATACCGTCTTGATGTTGACGAATTCTCGAATGCCTTCGCGCGAAAGCTCGCGCCCGTAACCCGAACTCTTCACGCCGCCGAAGGGCAATCGCGGGTCGGACGCGACCATGCTGTTGATGAAGACAAGGCCCGCCTCGATCTCATCGATCAGGCGGTCGCGCTCCTCGTCGTCGTTAGTCCATGCGCTGGAGGCCAGGCCGAAGGTCGTGTCATTGGCCAGGCGGATCGCTTCGTCGAGGTCGCGGGCGCGGAAGAGCGAGGCGACCGGGCCGAACAACTCTTCGATATATGCCGGCGAATCTGGGGGAATGTCCGTGATAACCGTCGGCGCGAAGTAGTTCCCCGCGCGCATCAGTCGCTCGCCTCCGGTAAGGACTCTGGCGCCTTGCGATACGGACTCCCGCACCTGATCCTCGAGAGTTTCGAGAATATCCTCCGTCGCGAGCGGGCCAATATCAGTCGTCTCGTCCATCGGGTCCCCGACTTTGAGAGACTCCATGCCTTCGACGAACCGGCGCTCGAATTCATCAGCGATTTCCTCGGCGACGATGAAGCGCTTGGCGGCGATGCACGATTGCCCATTATTGATGGCGCGCGCCCTGACCGCCGTCTTGACGGCTTCATTGAGGTCGGCGCTCGGCATGACGATGAAAGGATCGCTCCCTCCCAATTCGAGAACCGTCTTTTTGATTCGTCCGCCCGCAGCGGTCGCCATCGAACTGCCCGCCGCAGCGCTCCCCGTCAGCGTGGCGGCTACGACGCGCGGGTTGTCGAGCGCGCGTTCGACCTGATCGGAGCCGATGAGCAAGGTCTGAAACGCGCCTTCGGGAAACCCCGCCCGCCGGAAGATCTCTTCAATGGCGAGGGCGCATTGCGGCACATTGGAGGCGTGTTTGAGCAGGCAAACATTGCCGGCCATCAACGCGGGCGCGGCGAAGCGAAAGACCTGCCAGAAAGGGAAATTCCACGGCATGACGGCGAGCACAGGCCCGAGCGGCTGGTAACGGATGAAACTCCGCGTCGCGCCCGTCGGGATCTGCTCGTCGGCCAGGAACTCCGCGGCCTTCTCCGCGTAGAATCGACAGTTCCAGGCGCATTTCATGGCCTCTTCGACGGCCGCCCGCAAAGGCTTCCCCATCTCGGTCGTCATGAGACGTCCGAACTCCTCTTTCTCCGCTTCGAGGATCTCCGCCGCGCGCGTCATCATTCGCGCGCGGGAAGCCAGGGTTATGCGACGATAGCCGCTAAAGGTCTCGGCCGCGCGGCTGATCTTCTCCTCGATCTGCGATTCGGAGAGCGCCTCGAAAGAGCGCAGCCTCTCGCCGGTCGCGGGGTTGATGGATTGAATTGTCATTGCATCCCTCGTTTGTTCAGTCTCACTCAAGTGAGTTTACCAGCAAGGCAGGCGCCGCTCTCGACGTGGCGCCTGCCTTGCTTCTTTTGATCGATATGATGCGCCGCGTACCAGATCAGAAACAAATACTAATCAAAGGGTGGGTGGCATGGAACAGAAGCTGAGCGGAAAGAAAGTGGCCATTTTAGTCGCCGACGGTTTCGAGCAGGTCGAATTGACCGAGCCTAAGAAGGCGCTGGAGCAGGCTGGGGCCGTGGCGCATATAGTTTCTCCGAATAAAGAGCAAGTGAAGGGATGGAATCATACCGAGTGGGGCGACAAGTTTCCGGTTGATGTGGTCTTAGACAAGGCTGATCCCGACGATTACGACGCGCTGCTGCTGCCAGGCGGCGTGATGAATCCCGATAAACTGCGCCGCAATGAACACGCCCTGCGATTCGTCAGGGCGTTTTTCAATTCGGACAAACCGGTCGCGGCCATTTGTCATGGCCCCTGGACGCTGATTGACGCGGGCGTCGTCAAAGGCCGCAGGCTGACCTCATACGAATCCATTCAAACGGATTTGAAGAACGCGGGCGCGGAGTGGGTGAATGAAGAGGTGGTCGTAAATCAGGGGCTTGTCACAAGCCGTAAACCTGACGACATTCCGGTTTTCAATCGCGAAATGATTGAAGAATTCGCCGAAGGCGCCCGTCAATTGAGCCAATTGCAAAGGATGAAACAGAAAGGAGGATGAGATGAACTATTGGATGAATTCGATCATTCCATTCGGCGGAAGATCGCGCAGGCGCGCCAATCGGGGCGCGATGAATGCGCAGACGACTGGGCTGATGGGGCTCAGCGGCCTGGGGTTGGGCGCTGGGTTGATGTTTATGCTCGATCCGGATCGGGGCCGGCGGCGGCGCGCGCTCGCGCGAGATCAAATGGCGCATGTGGCTCGCATGCTCACGCGCGCAATGAGCGCCACGTCTCGCGATCTGACTCACCGCGTTTACGGGACGCTGGCCGAAGGCGGAAGTCTCTTCCGGCGCGAAGAGATTTCGGACGATTTGCTCACCGAGCGCATACGCGCCCGGATCGGACGCTCGGTCTCGCACCCGCACGCCATCTCGGTCACGGTCAATGACGGACACGTAAGCTTGAGCGGCCCGGTGTTGGCTCACGAAGCCCATCGCCTGCTCTCAGGCGTCTCATCGGTGCGCGGCGTCAAGGGGGTGGAGAATGTGCTGACCATTCACTCGGAGGCCGAAAACATATCCAGTCTGCAAGGCGGACGGCCGCGAACCGGCGACCGCTTCGCTCTGATGCAAACCAACTGGTCGCCGACGACGCGCCTGATCGCCGGGCTCACCGGGGGCGCGTTGTTGGCCAATTGCCTGGCGCGGCGTGATCTGATCAGCGCCGCGCTCGGCACAATGGGTTTCGGCCTGTTTATGCGCAGCGCTACCAACCTGGAAATGAAAACCCTTCTCGGAGTCGGTCGCGACCGCCAGCCGATCAGAGTGCAGAAGACGATCAACATCCACGCGCCGGTCGAGCAGGTCTTCGATTTCTGGACCGACCATCGGAACTTTCCGCGGTTTATGTCCAGGGTGCGCGAGGCGCAGCCCATTGGCGAGGGACGATCGCATTGGATAGTCGCCGGGCCGGCGGGGGTGCCGATTGAATGGACGGCGGAGATCACTCGGCTGGCCGAGAACAAGCTGCTGGCGTGGAAGAGTCTGCCAGGCTCTACGGTCAGGCACAGCGGAGTCGTACATTTCGAGCCGATTCATGAGGGCAGCACGCGAGTCCATATCGAGATGCGCTATCACCCGATCGGCGGGGCGATCGGCCATACTCTGGCCAGGTTCTTCGGCTCCGACCCGAAGAGCGAGATGGACGCTGACCTGCTGCGGATGAAGACTTTCATCGAGAAGGGACATCCGCCGCACGACGCGGCCAGCCCATTGCCGCACGACGCGAGCAGTCCACTGCCGGCGGGCTACGAGACGACGGCTTTTGGCTCCCGAATGAGCGCAGAGACCACGATGCAGCAAGCGCATCTCGCCGGCGGGCCCTGACAGGTTTCAGGTGTCAGGTTTCAGGTTTCAGGCTGGAATCTGAAGCGGCGCTCCTTTACTGACACCTGACACCTGAAACCTGACACCTGAGGAGGCAAAGATGGCGCGCGATTACGACGATAAGCGCATCCGCAAAAACGTCACTGACCGCCTGGCCGATGACACGGACCTCGACGCGTCCGATATCGAGGTAGGTGTGAATAACGGCGCGGTAACCTTGAGAGGGTCCGTTGACAGTCTATGGGACAAACGCCGGGCCGAAGACATCGCGAAGTCGGTCCCCGGCGTGGGGGGCGTCAATAACAAGTTGCGCGCGAGTATGGCGTCGCAAACCACGCCGATTGAGGATCGAGGATAGAAGATCGAGAATAGAAGATCGCATCGAATATCATTGTTCGATCATCGGTATTCCGCCATCGATCCACGATCTTCGATCCTCAATCTTCGATCTTGAACCCTTACCTCTGCTTGATTGTGAGCTGGTTGTTGACGCTCTTGACGCCGGAGGCCTGACGCGCGATCGCTTCAGCCCTCGATTTCTCCTGCGCGTTATTGACCATGCCCGTGATCGTGACGTCGCCGTTCTTGACGTCGACATTCGTGCCGATGATCCCGTTGGCCACAAATTGGGACTTGATGTTGGTTAGGATTGTCGCGTCGCTGAGCGCCCCTCCGACGCCGCCCTCCGCGCGTTCGACCGTGATGTTGTTGACGACCTGCGTGACCCCTTGGGTATTGCGCGCGATCCGTTCGGCCTCGGATTTCTCGGCGGCCGTAGGAACTGCGCCACTCAAAGTCACCACTCCGTTCGTGGTGTCTACATTGATCCTAGCGGCGCTCGTTGTGGGCTCAGCCGCAAGCTTATTCTTCACCGTGGCGTTGACTGTGGCGTCGGTCGCCGAACGTCTCTCGCAACCGGTCAACGAGATGACCAGCGCGGCCACTACTACTATGAATGAAAGTTTCATTTTCTACACTCCTTTGTATTGTTCGCTTACTCAGCGTTTAGCCCCCATACATTCAACTCATGACCATCCACACGGCGCCCGCCCCACAGTCCGCCAGGGCGCGATGTGGATGCAATGTGAGATCTTTAGGGCAATCACAATGCCAGGGTCACGGGAATGGGTAGTGGCGAATGGGGAAGGCGCGCGCGCCTTAACAATTCGTCCTCTGACTCCCTACTCCCCATTCCGCTCATGTAGCCTTTGGCCCCCTGCTTGCGTTCGAGTGAAAACAGACACAACAAGGAGGCAATAAAATGGCTACTGCAAAACAGAGACAGGCCGCCAAGAAGAACATCAAGAAGGCGCAGGCGGCATGGCAAAGTATGTCGTCAAGAGCGCATTCCAGATCGCAACCCGAAGGCCGGGGCAGAGCGAAACCGGGAAGTGCCGGAAAAGGCGAGTACTATCACATCGAGGTCAGGTCCAAGAGAGAGTTCACCACTTTCCGCACGCAAGACGTGGGCGAAAGAGGCGGCATCCAACGCGTAGCGGGCAAACGCGGCAGCGGTTCATGGGACACACAAAAGTGGTTGATCGGTAAAGACGAGGCGCACATCGAAGACGAAAGGCTCGTTCCGGACACCAAAGAGGCGCGCGAGGTGTTGAAGACTCTGGGGTCGAAGCCGACACACATCAGCGGAGACCGGTTCAAAGCCGCGCCCAGAAAGAACGTGCCTGAAAAAAAGAAGCCGACTCCGGCTCAAAAACGGGCGCGGTTGGCGAACATCAAGAAGGCCCAAGCCGCCCGGGCTAAGGGCTGAGATGTTCGGAGAGGATCGAAATGACGACACAATACTCGAATCGTGATTACGAGCGCCGCCGCTACTGGCGCGAACCCGATGGTCGCGGGGAAGAGCGGGAGGGATTGTGGGTCGGCGTCGCCGACAGGGAGCGGCGCGGGCGGCTCGACGACCGGATCCGCAAGCGAAACTCCGAGCGGGCGCCCTGGCCCTCGCTCGACAGATCTGACGAGCCTCGCGCGGGCGACGTGATGACAGGCGAAGTCTGCACTATCCACTATAGCGACTCGGTCGAGAACGCGGCGCGCGCGATGGTCAGGTGTGATTGCGGCGCGTTGCCGGTCGTGAACGATAACGGGCGGCTGATCGGCATGATCACTGACCGTGACATTGTGACGAGGGTTGTCGCGTACGGCCTCGATCCCCGCCGCTCTCGCGTGGACGAATGCATGAGCGATCGGGTCTTCGCCTGCTACGAGGAGGACTTGATTGAAAGCTGCCTGTGGCTGATGTCGCGCCATCAGGTCCGGCGCATTCCCGTGATGGACGACCGCGACCGCGTCGTCGGCATCGTCAGCCAGGCTGACCTGGCGCGTCACGCCGGGGCGTTCCCCGGACACGGCGAGCGGCGGGCTTTCGCCGACGTGATGTGCTCCATCTCCGAACCGACGCCCGCGCCGTATCGCTGAAAGGATCGAGGATAGAAGATAGAAGATCGAGGATTGAGAATCGGGCCATTTCGCGCAAAGCGATCCGCGATCTTCTATCTCCGATCCTCTATCTTCATGTCTAGTGGGTGTTGAGTAGAGCGACCATGAAACTGTCAGGAAGCGAAGCGACGGTCGCAAGCCGCGACGCGGAATGGATTCTCAAAAAGATCCGCGCGGCTCTGGAGCGCGAGCCGCGCGTCAGGTTCGATCAGCATCCGATCGAGATCTTTTTCAACGAGGTTGACGACACCGTCACGCTGCAAGGCGAAGAGCCGGACGTCGCGGCTAAGAAGCTGGCTCTGGAATTTGCCGCCGCCGTTCCCGGCGTGCGCGGCGTCGTGGATCGGCTCAGGGTGGCGCCGGGCGAGAGGATGACCGATGAAGAGATCCGCAACCACATCCGCGACGCTTTCATCCAGGAGCCGGCGTTCAGCAACTGCTCGATCCGTGTGCAAACGAAAGAGGGATCCCAGACCTTTAACGACCCGGCGGAAAAGCGCGGCGACATGCTGATCATCGTCGGCGGAGGGATGGCGCTGCAGGAGGGACTGGACGAAGGGGTCGTGCTGCTCGAAGGCCAGGCGCCCAGCCTCTCGCACAAACGACTCGCCGGGGCGCTGGCCTGGTGGGTTCCGGGCAGCCGCGACGTGCTAAACTGCCTGGAGGTCGTCCCGCCTGAAGAGGACAACGACGACGAAATAACCGACGCCGTTAAGATCATTCTGGACAAGGACCCGTTTGTAGACGACGTTCAAATCCTCGTCGTCACGCGCAATCGCGTCGTGACTATGGAAGGCGCGGTTAGGAGCGAAGGCGAGAAAGACATGGCGGAGTTCGACGCCTGGTTCGTCTTCGGCGTGGACAAGGTGATCAACAATTTGCAGGTTGTGTAACTTCGAAGGAGTTCAGGTGTCAGGTGTCAGGTTCCAGGTGTTAAGTTTCGGGGATCGCCCCTAACTGACACCTAATACCTGTTCGGCGGGAGTAAGCGATGCCGATAGAGATCAATCGAGAAGTAGTACGGACGATGGCGGCCATCGGCGCGCAGCTCGTCGAAACGCTGTCTGCTGAGCAGTACGAAGAAGAGCGACTGCCCGGCGCGATCAACATCCCGTTGAAAAAACTGGACAGCCGGACTGCTGCGGCGCTCGACCGCAACAAGCCTGTGATCGTCTACTGCTCCGATTATCAGTGTGATCTGAGCGCGCGAGCCGCGTGGCGGCTCGAAAGTCTCGGTTTCACTCACGTCTTTCGTTACGCCGCCGGCAAGGCGGATTGGTTCGCCAACGGACTGCCCCGCGAAGGGAAGCGGGCCGACATCCCGCGCGCCGGCGATCTCGCGCGGACCGACGCGCCGACCTGTCATCTGAATAGCCGCGCCGGCGACGTCTATGACCGCGTCCTGGCTTCGGGTTGGGACATGTGCGTCGTGGCCAATGGCCGGCGTGTGCCGCTGGGCGCGCTGAGTCTGGAGGCGATGGCCACAGACCCGAACGCCGCCGCCGAACAATTGATGGAGCCCGGCCCCGCCACTATCCGTCCGAACTGGACGTTCGAAGAGACATCGGAGTACCTGAATGAACAGAATCGGGATCGAGTCCTGGTCACAACCTCCGATGGCATATTGATAGGCGTCTATTTTCAGGCCGACGCCGAGCGTCATATGGACAATTTCCGCCGCCGAGTTAAGCGCGCGACTGGATTTTGAGATGTAATCGTGTTTCATTTTCCATAAGCGGGCGCCAGATATTTTTGAGGCGTAATCGTCAGGACATTGTTCATCGTTCATTGTTCATTTGTCATTGCAGGATATGCGTCGTTCCGCAATGACAAATGAACAATGAACGATGAACAATGAACGATGAACAATGAACGATGAATATGAACCACGCCGATCCCATCCGCATGTTCCTCTGCGGAGACGTAATGACGGGAAGGGGCATTGACCAGATCTTGCCGCATCCCGGCGATCCGGCGTTGTACGAATCATATGTCCGTGACGCGCGCGAATATGTGCGACTCGCCGAGATCGCTCATGGACCAATCCCACGGCCTGTGGACTTCACCTATATCTGGGGCGACGCGCTCGGAGAGATGGAGCGAGCCGGGACGGATGTGCGGATCATCAACCTGGAGACGGCCGTCACCGAGAGCGAAGGCTACTGGCCCGACAAACCGGTGCTTTACCGCATGCGCCCTCGGAACATCGGCTGCTTGACCGCGGCCCACGTCTCCTGCTGCGCTCTTGCCAACAACCATCTGCTCGACTGGGGGGACGAAGGACTTAAGGAAACGCTTCGGACATTGGACGCGGCGAGCATCGCCCATGCCGGAGCGGGGCGTGACGCGGCGGAGGCCTCATCCCCCGCCGCCCTCGATGTGGCGGGGAAAGGGCGCGCGCTGGTCTTCTCGCTCGGCTCGCCTACCAGCGGAGTCCCCTCGGAGTGGGCCGCGACCGGAGGTCGGCCGGGAGTCAACCTGCTGGAGGACCTGTCGGGAGAGACCGCGCGTCGCGTCGCAGAACGGATGCTGAAGGAAACGCGGTCCCGCGACATTGTTGTGGCATCGATCCATTGGGGCGCCAACTGGGGTTATCGCGTCTCCGATGAGCAGATCAGCTTCGCTCATCGGCTGATTGATGAAGGGGTCTCGATCGTTCACGGTCACTCGTCTCATCACGTGAAAACCATCGAGGTCTACCGGCAGCGACTGATCCTTTACGGTTGCGGAGATTTCCTGAGCGACTATGAGGGCATCACCGGCTATGAGCAATTCCGCGGCGACCTGACGCTCATGTACCTGGTGGAGGTAGACCCGCGACAGGGCCAATTGCTGAAAGCGCGACTGGTTCCCATGCAAGTCCGGCGGCTCCGGCTAAACCGCGCCTCGGCCGAAGACTCGCAGTGGCTCTGCGACCTTCTGAACCGGCTCGGCGCGCCGTTCGAGACGCGAGCGCAATTGGAGAGCGATTACAGCCTGACTCTCCACCCCGTCTAAACATGAGTGGCTCGCCGCGTCGATGCTTTCCGCCACTTCTGCGGTCGCGGCAATTTCACCCCCTGGCAAGCAAGTTGCACGTGATGTGAATAGCATTGAAAGATTCAAGGCGCAGTGTGAGAAATGGGCAAGAATGAGCCTGCAACTTCAGACTGAAGAAATGCCCGACTACCTCGCCGCAAGGTTTACTGGCCCGGGCGTGGCTCAGGGAGTCTGGCGGCAGTACACGGCGCTTGCGGAACGCTGCAAGCGCGCAAATAAAAACAAACTTCTTCTCGATTTCACCTTTCCCCTCGATGGATGCTCCATCCACAGCCGGAGGCTTGGATGGAGAGGAAATCGAGACCGGATGTGAGTTGAAGGGCTTTGCCCTTCGACGAACATACGGTAATATTTCTATGGCTTTCCGCCGCTGCGGAGACTTCGCAGGCTGATCGAATTGAATTTAGGAGTATAGGCACTCTCATAGAGAGAAAACGGTTTAGCTCCATCGAGTTTATCTCCGGCGCCAGAGTCAACTGGCGCGAAGTCTCGGAACTCCAATAGATGGCTATTGGATAGTACAGAGACAAGCCCCCACTACAACGCGCTAGCGTTTAGTGGCGGGTAGTTGACGGAAGCTCTCGGAGAACTATCTCTTGTGGAGAGATACTTCATAGGAGACGAGGCTCAAATCTTCAAGCGTTACAATTTAAAGGTCGCAACCGCCAACAGACCAGAACATCTTGACCAGCCAAGGTTCGCCGAATTAGTGGCTCGGAATCGTCGGGTAAATTTTCGCCTATTTACAAACGTCGAGGACGCAGAACGGTGGTTGTTAGAGTAATGGCGTGTGCTGATAGCTGCGATTGGCGCGGAGTCAGAGAGATGGCGGGCCGTCGCGCTCTTCACCACAAAGACGAAAGCCGGAGGCGGGTGTCTCCGGCTTTTTCGCGTTCGATAGCTAGGTGACAATAGGTGTTACGACTGTTCTAGGGGGGACCGCCACTAGGGTCACTAGGTTGCGGTCCAGCTTTGACGCCGGTCCTGATTTTCATAACTGTCTTTCCTTTCTATGAAATTAGGTGTTGCCGACATGGACAGTGCCGTTGGTGGCGCCTGCTTTCACGTTCGTTTTGATTTTCATAGCTGTCTTTCCTTTCTTTGAGGTAAGGGCATTATCAGCGCCTTTAGGTTCGTTGTTCTTTAATCACGGACAGTTGGCGTATCGGGAGGGCCCGCCTTGATGCCGGTCTTGATTTTCATGATTGTCTTTTCCTTTCTTGAAAAATTGAGGTTGATTGCTAGGAACCGATGCGGATATCGCCTTCGGTGGCGCCAGCCTTCACCTTCGTTTTGACTTTCACAGTTGTCTTTACCTTTCGTTGAAAATTCTAGGTTAATTGCCAGGCTTCAGTCGCCGACATGGATATCACCGTTGGTGGCGCCAGCCTTGACGTCAGTCTTGATTTTCATGGATTTAATTCCTTTCTTTTGGGAATTTGTAGCTGATAGCGGCGAGCGTCGCCGCCTGCCTATACAGGCGAAAAAGGAATGCGAAATTGCTGGCTGAGAGAATATATTGATGACGCCCACGAACAGCGAAGCCGGGTTCCGAAGCCCTGCTTTCGCTTTCCGATTGGCGCGGATAAACAGCAAAGCCGGACGTCACTGAGCAACAGACGTCCGGCTTTGCTTGTCTACAGTTGGCCTCGTTTTCCTCAGCCTCTCGGCGGCCTACTCTGCATTGCCGCCAGTTATGCGCATTATGCGTTTAACAGTTCAGCGCGTCGACGTTCTCGACGCCTGGGCGTTCAGGGCCACAAACACGAAGCTGGGTTAGCCGCCCGGCTTTCTTGCTTGAGACTTCCTATCGCACCTCTCTTAATTTGCTCTTCGTCGGCGACGGTATCGGCTTGCTGGAAGCATCACGCTGACCAGGCGATGAGACGGCCTCGGGATTCTCCGAGGGCGGACGGGTAGGCAAATCAACCTGGCCGGATGCTGGCGCAGGCTTGGGGACAATCCAGCCGACATTGTAAATGTACTGCTCAGTCGCGCCAGTGTACCTGTTGACGCGAACGAGAGTCCCAGCCTGAGCGTTGTAGTACTGATATCTACCCGGCCAGAAACCAATCATGGCGGAGACGGCGACCAGCAAGGCGCAGAAGAAAAGAAATTTCGTTAAGCTGTCCATGAACTCTCCTTGAAGTGTGGGATTGGGGAGCGATGATGCGCGGAATATAGTCCCGGCAAGAGTGGATGACAATGATTTTTCGCAGCGCCGTTGAGTCATTCCGGGGCAATCTGTGTGGCGCATCGGAACATGCCATCGCGAACCACCCCACATTCAACGCCAATATTCCGGCGCCGGAGTTGCACTGCGCATCGAGTAAGTTTTGTAAGACATAACTAGCGCTCAGCCTTATGGAGCATACGTGCTGATGGAGGGGTGGCCAAATTCGCGCATAGGTGGCCACCCCTCTCTTTTGCCTGCCGCCAGGCTATGGAACTTTCGCCGCTGAGGCGTTCCAGGGCAGCCTGTGTGGTGTTACGGGGCATGGCCTCGACTAAATGCCCTGCATTCAACACCGCCATTCCGGCGCCGGAGTTGCGACTCATCAGCCCGATGGAAGTGGAAGACCGGAAAGCGTGCCCACCGGCCTTCTACGACTAGTTAGGTATTCGCTTACAGCGGTCGGGCTACTGTGTGTGGGAGTCCGGCCGCTTTTTTTGCTCAGAGCGCTGATAGTCCGTTCCATAAAATGATGACAAATACGTTGCGGGCCGAAATCGCGGTAACGTCCTGGTAACGAACGGCCGTACAAGCAGGCGCCAAACGCCACCAATTCTCATCATTTCAATGTGCCAATTATCGGCTAAAAATTCTGCGCCAACTTGGCGTTAGTTGGTGTCGCTTAGCACCGCTTGGTACGCGCCCCACGCAATTGGAGAGCGATTACAGCCTGACTCTCCAATTACAATGAGACACTTCTCGCAAAAATCACTGGAATGACATTTGCCCTTTTGTTTATGGGGCTTATGGGATTTATGTGACCTATTAAGTCCCACAGGGCCCACATCTGAAGGAGAAGAATATGAGATCTCAAATTACCGGATTACGAGTGGCGAGCATTGTGTTTGGTCTGATAGCCCTCGCGCAATTGATGCGGCTAATAACACATCCAGCGGTGTTTGTGGCGGGTTCTCCGATGCCACTGTGGCCGAGTCTTCTGGGCTTCCTCATTATGGGCGGTCTGAGTTTCTGGATGTGGGCGCTCACTCAGAGGACCTCCAGATAAACGATTATGGAGCAGGCCACAGAGCAACTGGATAGCGGCGACCGGAGGGAGGATCGGCGAGTGCCGCCCGAGCGGCTGCGATGGTTCTGCGACCCGGCGGAGCTGCCGTTCGAGACGACCGAGCGGATCGAGCCGCAGGACGGCGCGATCGGGCAGGAGCGAGGAGTCGCCGCGCTGGAGTTCGGCCTGGAGATGGAATCGCCGGGGTTCAATCTTTTCGTCGCCGGGCCTTCTGGCACTGGCCGGACAACCGCCGCGCGAACATACGCCGAGCGCCGGGCGGCTAAACGCCCGGTCCCCGATGATTGGCTCTACGTTTATAACTTCGAACACCCTGACCATCCGCTCAGTTTGCGTCTGCCCGCCGGCGCCGGCGCGCGATTCCGAGATGACATGGCGGAGTTGATCAAGGCCGTGCGTGAACAGGCCCGGCGGACCTTCGAGAGCCGCGAGTATCGCAATATGCGCGAAGAAATTCACCGGAAACTGGAGGAGCAGCGGCGCCATTTGATCGACGGCATGTCCCAACGCGCGAAGGATCGAGGGTTCGCTGTCTCGTTTACGGCAATGGGCGCGGTCATCGTTCCATTATCCCCGGACTTGGACCGGCCCATGACCTCGGAAGAGATCGAACGCCTGCCAAAGGAAGAAAGGGAACGATTGCGCGAGCGAGGCGAGGAGCTTTCGCCGGACATCAGCGAGACTCTCGATCAGATTCGCCGGCTGGAGCGCGAGGCGCATGGAGCGATCGCCGAGCAAGACGCCAGGGTCGCGCGCAACGCCATCGCCCCGCTCATTCGCGAGTGTCAGGACAAATACCGCGAGCAACCACGGATCGTGGAATATCTGAACTGGGTTCAGGGTGACCTGGTCGCGCACACCGAAGCGATTCGGGCCGAGGTCGGGGAGGGAGAAGACGACGAAGAAGAACCGCAGCGGCGAAGCAACGTTTCGCTCGAAACGATCATGGCCGAGTTCGAGCATGAATCCATCTGGGATCGCTATGCCGTGAACGTGCTGGTCGAGAACCGTCCGGGGACGGCAGGCGCGCCGGTGGTCTTCGAGCCGAATCCCACCTACTACAATCTGCTCGGTCGCATCGAGTACCGCGCCCTCTTCGGCGCGATGGTCACCGACTTCCGCATGATCAAGGCCGGCGCGCTGCACCAGGCGAACGGAGGTTTTCTGCTGCTCAACACGATAGACGTATTCAGCAACCCGTTCGCGTGGGACGCCCTCAAGAGGCAGCTCCGGACCGGTCAGATCCGAATCGAGAATATCGGCGAGCAGTTTACGCCTGTGCCCGTGGCGACGCTCCACCCCGAACCGATCCCGCTGAACTTGAAGGTCCTGCTGATCGGGCCGCCCCTCATTTACTACCTGCTGTATTTCATGGACGAAGATTTCTCCAACCTCTTCCGCGTGCGCGCGGACTTCGATACGGAGATGGCGCGGACCGCCGAGCATCTGGCCCGCTACGCCGCCTTCGTCCGCAGCCAGGTCCAGGAGTTGGGCCTCCTGCATTTTCATCGCGACGCCGTCGCGAAGGTGGCCGAATACGGGGCGCGCCTTACTGAGCATCAGGGGAAACTGAGCGCCCGTCTCCGCAAGGTCAGCGACCTCGTGGCCGAAGCGAGTTACTGGGCGTCAGTAGACCGGCAGCCTTACGTTCGCGCCCGGCACGTGGCCCGGGCGATGAAAGAGCGGATCTACCGTTCGAACCTGATCGAGGAGAAGATTCGTGACCTGATCGCCGAAGGGACGATCTTCATCGACACCATCGGCGCGCGCGAGGGACAGGTGAATGGACTGTCGGTGCTGGACATCGGCGATTATAGTTTCGGCCGGCCAGTCCGCATCACCGCGCAAACTTCCATGGGGACTGAGGGCGTCATCAATCTTGAACGGGAGACGCGCCTGAGCGGACGGATTCACAGCAAGGGCTTCCTCACGCTCACCAGCTTTCTCTCGACCCGCTACGCTCAGGACAAGCCGTTGGCGCTCGTGGCGCGGATCGCCTTCGAGCAGACCTACGACGAGGTCGAAGGCGACAGCGCGTCCAGCGCCGAGCTTTATTCGTTGCTTTCAAGCCTCGCCGGGCTGCCACTCCGGCAAGGCCTGGCCGTCACCGGGTCGATCAACCAACTGGGCCAGATTCAGCCGATCGGCGGAGTGAACGAGAAGATCGAAGGTTTCTTCGAAGTCTGCAGAGCCCGGGGATTGAGCGGCGAGCAGGGAGTCATCATCCCGGCGGCGAGCGTCAAAAACCTGATGCTGCGAGAAGATGTGATTGACGCGGTCCGTCAAGGACAGTTTCACATCTGGGCAGTGCGAACCGTCGATGAAGGGATCGAGATACTCACCGGCGAGCCGGCCGGCGAACGTCGTCCTGACGGGACCTGGGAGCCGGAGACCGTGAACGCCCGCGTTGACCAGCGGCTGCGCGATTACGCCCGACGCCTGAAGGATTTTGGCCGGACCGTGGAATTCGCGGAAACGCGCGAACGCAAGCCCGCCGAGATCGGCCCACAAGCCCCGCGCGTTCGATCCTGGTGGGCAGCCATCCGCCGCTTTTGGCGATGGCGCTAATCTCATCGGTGTACCGCCGGTAAAAGCGATTTTGTGTAGCCGAACAGCCCCGCGACTCCGTACTAGGCCATGTTCCATGCTAAAACCCATCATGTAGAGGAGCTTTCAATGACGCCAACTCAAATCAGAAGGCTGGCCGTTAGATTTGTCATCGCCGCATTGATTGGCGCCGGCGCTGTCAGCGCGCGGCAGATCAAAAGCGCCATTACCCCGGCTGTTCCCGACGTTGCGCGCCCGCTGCCGCTCGCGGCGGTCCGATTGACGGGCGGGCCGCTCAAGCATGCGCAGGACCTGGACGCCGACTATCTACTCAAGCTCGAGCCCGATCGAATGATGGCCTACTACCGCAAGCGCGCCGGACTGGAGCCGAAAGCCGAAGGCTACGCCGGCTGGGACGGAGACGGTAGAAATCTCACTGGCCATATCGCCGGCCACTACCTGTCGGGCGTGAGTATGATGTACGCCGCGACAGGCGATCAGCGCTTCAAGGAGCGGGCCGATTACATCGTCCGCGAAATGAAGGAGGTTCAGGACAAGCAAGGCGACGGCTATCTGGGCGCTCTGGAGAACGGCAAAGAGAAATTTATCGAGGTCTCGAACGGCAATATCCGCTCGGCCAGCTTCGACCTGAACGGGTTGTGGTCGCCCTGGTACGTGCTGCACAAAACCTACGCGGGCTTGCGCGACGCTTACCGCTACACGGGCAATCGCGCGGCGCTCGAGGTGGAGATCAAGTTCGCCGCCTGGGCCGAAGGGATTCTCTCGAAGCTTGACGACGCGCAGACACAGAAGATGCTCAACACCGAGTTCGGTGGGATGAACGAAATAATGGCCGACCTCTACGCCGACACCGGCGACAAGCGGTGGCTGGCTCTCTCTCACCGCTTCGACCATCGCGCGGTGTTCGAACCGCTCGCGCGCGGGCAGGACATCCTGCCGGGTCTGCACGGCAACACGCAGGTCCCGAAGATGCTCGGCCACCTGGCGCGCTACGCTTACACTGGCGATAAGAACGACGGCGACGCGGCGCGCTTCTTCTGGGATTCAATCGTCAATCATCACAGCTTCGCCACCGGCGGCCACGGCAAGGATGAATACTTCGGCCCGCCCGACGTGTTGAGCGACCGCCTTGACGGGCGCACCGCCGAGACCTGCAACGTTTATAACATGATCAAGATGACGCGCAGGCTGTTCGCGCTTCAGCCCGACATCAAATACGCCGAATTCCACGAACGCGCTCTCTTCAACCACATTCTGGGCTCCATGGATCCGGAGGACGGGCGAACCTGTTACATGGTTCCCGTCGGGCATGGCGTACAACACGAATATCAGAGGATGTTTCAGAGCTTCACCTGCTGCGTAGGTTCGGGCATGGAAAGCCACGCGCTGCACGGCGACGGGCTTTATTACGAATCAGGCGACAAGCTCTGGGTGAATTTGTACGCGCCTTCGACGGCCCGCTGGGAGACGGCGGGCGCAGACCTGACGATGGAGACTAATTTCCCGGAAGGCGAATCTGCGAACCTGAAACTAGCGCTCAAAGCGCCGAAACAATTCACTCTGGCGCTGCGCTGTCCCTCGTGGGCGGGAGATGGATTCGCCGTCAAAGTCAACGGCCAAATCGTGAAGGCTCAGGCCAAGCCCGGCTCATACGTTGAACTGAAAAGAAACTGGAAGAGCGGCGACACAGTAGCCGTGACGCTGCCAAAGACGCTCCGCCTGGAGCCAACGCCCGACAACGCGCGCATGGCCGCCATTATGTGGGGGCCTCTTGTGTTGGCCGGCGACCTGGGGCCGGAACGTGAACGCGGGGGCGGGCGCGCCGGACAATCAGTAAACATTCCTTCGCTGGTCGCGGCGGAACGTCCTTTGACCGATTGGCTCAAACCGGTGTCCGGCAAGCCGGGCAATTTCCGCAGCGATGGGGTCGGTCGCGAACAGGACGTGGAGCTAATGCCGTTTTATCGCCTGCACCGGCGCGTTTACTCCGTCTACTGGGATCTCTTCACGCCCGCCGAGTGGGAGAAGAAAGCCGCGGAGTTGGCCGCTGAACATGAACGGCAGCGCAAACGAGAAGCGGCGACGGTCAGCTTTGCGCAACCGGGCGAGACGCAGTCGGAGCGCGATTTCAACCGGCAGGGCGATGAAACCTCGCCCGGAGGCATGGAGGGACGCCGGGGACGCAACGCGAAGAAATGGTTCTCCTTCGACATGCCGGTGGACGCGGCGCGCCTGATGACTTTGATCGTGACCTACCACGATGAGGAGCGGCAGACGCGAACCTTCGAAATCCTGGTGGACGGCGCGCGCGTCGGAGAGCAGACGATAGAACGGCATCGCCCCGGCAACGCTTCCAGGAGATTCTTCGACGTCGAATACGCGATCCCCGCGGACCTGACGCGGGGCAAACAGAAAGTTACCGTGCGCTTCCAGGCCACCGGCGGCAATGAAACCGCCACAGTCTTCGGCGTCCGCCTGATCCGCGCCGACCAGGCGCCGTAATAGTCATCTGTTAATAGGCGGCGGAGGCGATGGCTTTGGCGATCTCGCGTTTCGTCGCGCCGGTCGCCAGCAGCGCGCGGACCAGCAGATCAATCGAAACCGTCGGATCGCTGGCTTCCATTTTGGCCACGCGCGACTGGCTGGAGCGCAGACGGCGGGCCAGTTCACCCTGAGAAAGTTTCTGGCGTTGGCGGCGCTCCTTGAGCTTGGCGCTGAGGCTGAGTTTGAGTTCGACGAATGCCTTCTCTTCCGATGAAAGGCCCAGAAAATCCGCCGCCGAACCGACCTTCCAGCCGGCTGCTTCCAGCCGCTTGCGTTTTGTGTTGTTCATTTGCGCTCCCCCTCACGGATGTTCGCATTTTCAGCCTGCGGAGCAGGCGGCGGAGTAGAGCCTGGGGTGGAGCGTAGCGGAACCCCAGGTACGAGAGCGATTTATGGCGCCAGCCCGCGAAGCGGGCGACAGCCATTGGCGTCAATCTCAATGATGATGAAATAGCGGATAACGAAAAACTGCCGCTCGCATCCGCGGGCTTGATATGTGGTTACGCAATATTCCTGGGGTTCCGCGCTTCGCGCTTCACCCCAGGCTCTACTCTGCCGCCCGCATCCGCGAGCTAAGATACGACTCCTACCCGATGTCAGATCTGACATCATGGCAAGACCTCTTCTGATTTCCACTAATAACCACTCACAGCAGCCGAAGATCGGATGACCTGCTTCAACACGTCGGCGAACGCCGCGCTGTAGTCGGGGCTGCCCCCGCGCGACAGAGCCAGCCACGGACTCATCACCGTCGAGCGAAGAGCCTTCATGCTGCCGACCTCATCGAACTCCTCAACAGGAATTCCCAGCGCGACCAGATGTTCATCCAGACAACCTTTCCCTTGCGACCCCTCGATGCCGTATTGGGCGCAGGCCAGGGCGGTGCTCGAAATAATGAAGTTGTGGCGCTGGATCACGCTTTCGGGATCAAACTTCAATTCGTCATAGATCGCCTGATTGATACGGTTCATCTCTTTCAGGCTCGTGTTTCCCTCCCTGTTGACCACGAAGCAGAAGACGTTCCCGTCGGGCGGCTGAGTGAGGATTCTCAGGATGATTCCCTCGCGCGCCAGTTCCGGCGCAAGCTCCCGGCTCAGGCGGCGGCACAACTCCTGCGCGCTCCTGATGCTTTTGCCGATGAGCATTCCGTAGCCGCTCTGATCGAGCGGAACGACGCGATGCGCGAACCAGCAGGCCGCCGCCGCCGCGCCCGGCTTGGAGCCTTCCAGAATGTGCCGGCCGATGAACGGGCGGGAATGTCTCTCATCGTCGTCAAAAATGTACGGCGCATCGGTCGTGATTAACTCCTTCACTTCCTCGCGACGGAAAACGATCGCTCCGCAAGGGTACGGGACGTAGCCGAGCTTGTGCGGGTCGATAGTGATCGAGTCGGCGTGATGAACGGCGCTGAAGCTCTCGAACACCTCCTCCGACGGCCACGTCCCCGTGATCTCGCGGATCGCGTCGGCGGTCTCGACCGGATCACCTCGCCTGTCGAAGAAGAGGGTTCTGACGTAACCGCCCCACGCCGCGTCGCAGTGGTGATAGAAGGCCAGCCCACTTCTTCGCATTTCGGCCTGAAGCTCGACCAGGCGATGAATCTGATCAACCGCCCCTTCTTCCGTAGAACCCAGGACCGAAACCAGAGCGATCACCGGTATGCGCTCGTTCGCGCAGCGCAGAAGTATTTCTCTCAGCGCGCCCACGTCCACGCGGAAGTGGCTGTCGACCGGAATCATTTCGATCTGCTGTTTGCCCAGGCCGAGGGCCTCGATGACTTTTTGCATCGAATAGTGCGCCGTCGCGGGAAGCAGAATCAGAGGGGCCGCAATCGTTCCGGAGTCCAGATCGGAGAAGAAGCGCTGAATCCCTTTTCCGGAAACGCTGTGCGCCGCCAATTGCCGATCGACCTGCCTGTTGATCTCAGACTGTGGCAAATCGGCTCTGCGCCGGGCGTGAGCGGCGTACAATCTCGATCGCAACTGCAACGACTCATCGGCGTCGAGATTGAGCGACAACCAGTTGTCATCCGCGCTTACGAGATTGATCGTTTCGCCCGTGGGGAGCGTGACCGGCAGTTCATCGAGCGCCAGCGCGCGCGCAGCGTCGCGCGCCGCCACAGGAAAGAACTTAAGATTCCGAGCGATCCAGAGCGCTTCGAAATTGGCGATCGTCCCGCCGGAAGTGATGTGCCCCCACGTCTCGCCCGAATAGCCCATCAGCCTGGCCAGGCTGCGCGCCACTTCCATCTCGTATTGCGTGGTAATGGGGGAGGCTTCGAGCGTGACGTTGTTCGGGTTGTGGAGCATCGCGGCGAAGTAGGCGGCGATGGCGGGCAGGAGCTGGTCTCCCAGCATATGTCCGATGTAGCGCGGGCTGTAGAACGGGACGTCTCGCTTGAGATTGGCGAGCAGCGTCAGGAACTCCTGCCTGACGAGCGCCAGCGAATCCTGGAACGCGTCCTCTCTTTTGACCTTCTCGGTGATGATGATGTCATCTTCGGGATGGAAATTGCGCCGCCAGAAGACACAATCGCGCAGCGCCTCCAGGATTAGGCGCTCTAGCAGGTCGGCGTTCTCGGCCTTCGGGCCCAGGAACCAGGAATAGAGTTTTGTTTCATCCATAGCGATCAATCGGGGATTCCGCGGCGCTCATTTTACATTTGCTATAAGACTGTTAGCCACAGAGGTCACAGAGAACACAGAGGACATTATCATTTCTCTGTGTTCTCTCTGTGACCTCTGTGGCTATTCATCTGTATTGACGGGGCGACGAATCCTGCTACGATGCGCCATCCCCAAACCCGAACTGCGGAGCCTATGATGACGCCTGTTAAAATGTTGAATTGTTCAACATTCCGAACACACAGCTTCATCGCGGAGATGTTCGAAGGGGAAGAGAAGATGACCTCAGTCGCCCGGATGAACTGCGCGCCGCGAAACTTCAATCCCGCTCTGGAATTGCCCAAAGGCTTCATGGATTTCCTGCTGCCGTTGCATAAGGTCTTCACCCCGCGCCAGCAGGCCTTGATGGCAGAGCGCGCCGTGGCGCTCGCCGAGGCGCACCAGGGGCGATTGCCCGGTTACCGGGCGGCTTCCGCGGCTACGACCGGCGATTGGAGGATCGAACTGCCCGATTGGGTCCAGGATCAGCGCAACCAGATGACCGGCCCCGCCGACGACGCCGAACTAGTGGTTAAAATGCTGAACAGCGGCGCGCCGGGCGTGACGCTCGATCTGGAAGATTCGATGGCCAACTACTGGCCCAATCTGATGCGCGCCGTTTGCAACATCGTCGGCGCGCTAAAAGGCGAACTCTGTTACGACGACCGGAAACTCAACTGCAAGGTCGCGATCGAGAAGAACGGCGAGAAGAGCCGCGCGGTCATCTTCACGCGCGCGCGCGGGCTGCATTTGAATCAGGCGGGCGTATTACCCGATGAGATGATTTCGGCTTCGCTGTTTGACGTGGCTCTGATCGCCTATCAGGTCGACCATGCATGGTTGAAACACCCGCTCGCCTTCTATGTTCCGAAATCAGAATCTGCGGAAGAGGGCTTGTGGTGGCGCGATCTGTTCCGGGAGATCGAGCGGGCCAGAGGCTGGGCGCCGGGCTGGATCAAATGCATGGCGCTGGTCGAATCGCATCCCCTGGCCTATCAAATGGAGGAGTTCGTCTACAACCTGCGCGGGCATATCGTCGGGTTGAACCTGGAACGGTGGGATTACTTGGCGAGCGTCATTCATTTCAACTTGCCCAATCCCGAGTGGATCATGCCCGACCGAAACACGATTCCACACGACGCGCCGTTCTTAAAGAACCTGAGCCAGTGGTTGCTCGAAATCAGTCGCCGGCGCGGCATCCTAACTATCAGCGGGGATATCGATGGGATGACGGCCCTCTATCCCAACCGTGAGGACGCTGAGCGGCGTCTCGATTTGCGCCCCGCGCCCCGCGACCTCGGCCGATTGACGGTCGCGGGCACGCGCGCCGCGGCGCGGGCGGTCATCCGCTATCGCGCCAATTACCTGCGCGGTAAAGGCGCGAGCCTTCTCGACGGTTATATGGAAGACCTGGCGACAGACCGCGTCTACCGGTTGATGATCGCGCAGCGCATGCTCCATCAGGACGCCGTGGCGATCACCGATGAGGCGGGGCGGCCGGTCAGGCACACGCCTGAATTCGTGAGCGATCTGTTTGACGAAGAGTTGGAGAAGATTCTGAGCGAAACGCCATTCGACTCGCTCTATGAAGACCACGACAGTTGCTGGCTGGCTCGCTTCCTGAGCGAACGGATGATCAGGGACGGCGAATTCGACCCCGAGTAAGGATCAGTACCGCGGGCGGTAGCGAGCGGGTCTTGCTGATCGAGCGACGCTCGCCACCGCTCGCGGCGCTGACTCAACCGGGCTATTCCAGTTTCCACGGCTTGCGGTAAGGGCGCGACAACATCTGGCTGGCTTCCTTGTCGCCGATGAAATCTTCTTTCTCGCCGTCCCATTTCAACGAGCGCTGAAGCCGCGTGGCGATATTGCCCAGATGGCACATCACCGCCGTGAGGTGGCCTTCTTCGACGTCAGCGACGGGGCGCTGGCGGCTCTTGACGCAATCGAGAAAATTGCGGATGTGAAGGGCCTGGGCCTCATTGCCGTTGCCTTTCATCTGCATCGGCTCGATCTCCGGGTTTTCCTTCTTGCGCCAGGTTTCGGGGGCGATGGTAAATCCGTTGCGCATGATGCTGAGCGTGCCTTTCGCGCCGTGGAAGACCAGGTATTCGTCGCGGGTGCGGTTGACTTCGCGGCCCGTCCACGAGACGACGCATCCTGTCTCCCTGGAGGCGAAGTCGTAGAGGACTTCCTGGACGTCCGGCGTCTGGCCGCCGTCTTTGATCTCGTAACGCCCGCCGAAGCCAGCGACTGCCCTCGGCGATTTCGCGTTCAAAGCCAAGCGCGCGATGTCGAGGTTGTGCGCGCCCCAGTTGGTCATCTGCCCGCCGGAGTAATCCCAGAACCAGCGGAAATTATAATGGCAGCGGAAGGGGTCGTAGGGGACGAAAGGCGCGGGCCCAAGCCACATGTCCCAGTTGAGTTCTTTCGGCAGCGCTTCGGTGAGGATCTCCTCGCGCTTGAAGCCCGGCATGGCGTTGCGCGTGTAACCGACGCTGATCTTATGTACCGGGCCGATGGCGCCTTCGCGGATCAGTTTGACGGCCTGTTGATAATGCGGCCCGGATCGCTGCTGGCTGCCCGTTTGCACGACGCGGTCGTGTTTGCGCGCGGCCTCGACCATCTTGCGCCCCTCGACGACGGTCAGCGAGAGCGGCTTTTCGCAATAAACGTCCTTCCCGGCCTGGCATGCCATGATCGTCGGCAGCGCGTGCCAGTGATCGGGCGTGGAGACGACGACCGCGTCGATCTCCTTGATCTCCAACAGCCGGCGGAAATCTTCATGCGTCGTGACCTTGACCTGGCATGCCGCCGCGGCCCTGTTCAAATATGGTTGATAAACGTCGCAGACCGCGACCGGCGCGACGTCTGAATTCTTCAGAAAGATCGGCCAGGTCTGATTTGCCCGGTCGCCACAGCCGATGGCGCCGATGTTGACGCGGTCGTTCGCGCCCAGAATGCGCATTCTGCTCAAGGCTGTTCCGGCGCCCGCCGCAACAGTTGTTCTAGTGAAATCTCTTCTGCTTAGTCGTTTCATTCCCTTTCCTTATTTATCGAGATATGAGTTGTTTGGATAGCGTATTGATAAAGATATGAGTTGTCTGGATAGCGATCTATGAGTTTTGCGAAAGAGGACTGTCGGCTTATAGCCGACAGATGAATTTCGCATCGGCAAGTCTTCGAGCCGATCCTCTCTCGACAATCAAGTCCCTTTCACCAATGAGACGGATGTAATATAATAGAAACGGCTCGGAACAATGTTACCAGCACTGCTACGAGCCTGACCAAGGCAGCATCACGATTGAGGCGTGACCCGCAATGGATACCGACATTGTAATCAAAAAGAATTTCAAATACAGGCTCTATCCGAGCGCCGCCCAGACGATTGCGCTCGATACCCAATTGGCCGAAGCCTGCCGCCTTTACAATGCAGCCTTGCAAGAGCGTCGCGATGCTTATCGTATGGCCGGTAAATCGCTGAATTATTGCGATCAGGCCAATCAATTGAAGGACATCCGCGCCGCTGGCGATCTCGGTCTGGTTAATGCTCAATGCGCGCAGGACGTACTGCGGCGGTTGGATAAGGCTTTCAACGCATTCTTCACGCGCGTCAATCGAGGCCAGACTCCCGGTTATCCAAGGTTCCGGTCTGCCAGTCGATACGACAGCATCACTTTCCCCACTTATGGCGACGGAGCCAAACTGCTGGATAATGGCAAATTGCGAATACAAGGCGTCGGCCAAATCAAATTGAAACTGCACCGGCCAATCGAAAGCAAGATCAAAACCGTTACCATCAAACGCGAGGCCGGAAAGTGGTATGCCGTGTTCAGCGTCGAATGCAAACCGAAAGCTTTGCCGCCTTCGACCGAGAAGGCTGGCCTTGACGTTGGGCTTCGAGCCTTTGCCACGCTCTCGGACGGAACCGAGATCGAAAATCCCAGATATTACAAAGAAGCTCAAGCCTCTCTGCGGCGGGCGCAGCGCAAGGTCGCTCGCCGTAAGCGAGGCGGTAATAACCGAAAGAAAGCCGTGCGAGACTTGCAGCGCGCTCACGCGCGTGTGCGCAACCAGCGAGCGGATTTCGCGCACAAAGTTTCCAGGCGATTGGTTATTCTCTTTGGACTGATCGTTATAGAGAACCTGAATATCAAGGGCTTGGCGGCAGGAATGCTCGCTAAGCCTGTTAATGACGCCGGATGGTCGTCTTTCATCACCAAGCTCGCGTACAAAGCGGCGGAGGCTGGTCGTGTGCTGTTGAAAGTAGACCCTCGTGGAACGTCGCAGCGATGCGTGTGTGGAGCGCCGAATCCGAAGACACTGAGCCAGCGATGGCATCACTGTGAGAGTTGCGGATTGTCGGTTCCTCGTGATCACGCGTCTGCTTTAGAAATCTTGAGGCTCGGACTGAGCCTGTTAGGCGGAACGTGGCCCATATAGGGCGAGCGTGCCTAACGAAGCCGCCTTGCTTTAGCTGGCGGAGTAGTCACGGTCTTTGACGGGTTGCGCGGGCGTCCGGTTTCAACTCGCGATCGGCGTATTTCGCCTCACCCCCGCCAGGGGAGCCCTCTCCAGCTCAAAATTCTTTAGGGAATTTCCGCCGAAGACGAAAAAAAGATTGATCGTTCGGATCGCTTTCGTTTATATTGTCTCAAGTTTAGACAATAACCTTCAATGAGACTGTGTTGTTGTTTATAGGCGCGGTATGGAAGCCAAAACGATCGAATCTTCCGGGAGGGCTTATCCGGGAGGGCGTCTCTGGGAGGGGGCGCGATAGATCGTTATTCTCCACACGCCGTACCGCGCCTGCTAAATCGGCATAATGGGATGATCAAACACTGAACTGGGCGAAGGGACTTTCACCCGCCGCCCCCGGAGGCGTCGACGCCTGCGCGTGCAATTCGTATTTGTCGTAATGAGAGACAAAAGTTGATTTATGCGCAAAATCAACCCCAATAACTTTCAGGTGGCGACGCGGGGGACCTCGCGAGAGATCAACCGACAGATCGCGTTGAATCTGGTGCGGGCGCATCAGCCCATCTCGCGGGCCGACCTGGCGCGGATTATGGGATTGCGGCGCGGCGCGGTGAGTTTGATTGTCAACGACCTTCTGGCCGAAGGGCTGATCTTCGAGGGGGCTACAGGTGAGAGTCATCGCGGACGCAAGCCCACGTTTCTTTACATCGATTCGCGGGAGCGGTGCGTGGTGGCGGTGGACATCCGGGTGACGCGCACCTTCCTGATGGTGACCGACCTCCTGGGCCGGCAACTGGTCGGCGTCATCAGCTTTCCCACTGAGCGGGAGCCTAAGCGTCTGGTGTCAGAGCTGGGTAAGCGCATCAAGAAGGTATTGGCGGAACATAAAGAGGCCGGCGCATGCAAGGGCGTGGGCGTGGTCGCCCCTGGAATGGTCGATCGCAAGACCAGGCGAATCATTCACGCCCCGACGCTGGGTTGGCGCGACGTCGAGATTCGCGAATCGCTGGCCGCCGCTACGGGGCTGCCGGTTCACGTCGAGAATTCTGGCAAGGCGTGCGCGCTGGCTCAGATGTGGGCGGCGCGCGACGACGCGGCTGCCGTGGGCGATCTGGTCTTCGTCAGCGTCTCCGACGGCATCGGCGTGGGCGTCGTTGTCAACGGCGAGGTGCTGCGAGGCCATCACAACATCGCCGGGGAGTTCGGTCACGTCCCGCTGAGCATTGACGGCCCGCGATGCCCATGTGGCGCGACGGGTTGCTGGGAAGCTTACATCTCGAATCTGGCGACGCTCTCGCGCTATTTCGGACGGAACCTTCGCGAATCGAAGCCCGTTCCGGCGGAGATCGCGGCTTTCACAGTAGAAGATTTGATCATCAGGGCGCGAGCCGGCGACGCGAAAGCCATTGCCGCGCTCGAAGCGACGGCGCGCTACCTGGGACTCGGACTGGCCTCGATCGTCAACGCCGTAGACCCGGCGCGTATATACATCGGCGGCGAAATAGTCGCGGCCTGGGACCTGATCGAACCTGCCGTCCGGGCCGGTTTATCGGAACGCGCCCTTTCGCCGGACGCGGCAAGGACCGAGATCCGAACTGTCACACTCGAAGAGCATCCGCGTTTGCGCGGAGCGGCGACATTGGTGGCTGCGCCAGCTTTTGCGGCGCCTCCAATCGCCTAGATCGGTCTGCGAATCAAGCGCAAAGGCTCGAAGGGACAAAGCTTCAAAGATTGCCTCATGGAGAAATCCCAAAGCCCCTTTGAACCTTTGACTCTTTGATCCTTTGGGTTGAATTTTTGATTAAAGAGGCCTGTGAACCTGAATACAAAAACATCGGCGAATCATTGGGACTGGGACAGCGTCCCGGTCGAGGAACTCGGCGGCGGGGTGAGCCGCCAGATGATCGTGGGCGATCGACTGATGGTCTGCCGCCTTCGCTTCGCGCCGCACGTCGCCACGCCGGCGCACGACCATCCGCACGAGCAGATCACATTGGTTGAACGCGGACGCGTTCGCTTCATCATCGGAACCGAAGAGCGGATCGCGCAGGCGGGCGATGTGCTCCATTTTCCTTCCGGGTGCTGGCACGGCGCGACCATGCTCGATGAGGAAGTCGTGCTGATAGACATCTTCACGCCTCTGCGCGAAGACTTCCTCAAACCAGTCAACATGAATAGGGGGAATTTGTAACGCCTCGCAACAGCGCCGCGCGCGTCGGCAAGCGGGGAATCTGATCGGTACAGCGCCGCGCGCGTCAGCAAGCTGGGAATCTGAATTTAGGTAATTCGTGATATTTGTGACGGGGAGAAAGAGAGGAAATTCGATGGCGCGTGTTTTGTCGCTGGTCTTCGCGCTGGCGGCGGCGCTTCCTCTTTTCGTCACAAATGCCGGCGGCCAGGACTCCACCACTCTTCTCAACTGGCCGCCGGTCACAAGGCAAACCAAACCCTGGACGCGATGGTGGTGGCAGGGCAGCGCCGTCAACAAGCGCGATCTGACGGTCGAGATGGAGAAGTATCAAAAGGCGGGGCTGGGAGGTCTGGAGATCACGCCGATTTACGGCGTCAAAGGTGAAGAAGACCGCTTCATCGATTTCCTCTCTCCGGCCTGGGTGGAGATGTTGGAGCGCACGTTGAAAGAGGCCGATAGGCTCGGGATGGGCGTCGATATGGCGACCGGCACAGGCTGGCCATTCGGCGGGCCGTGGGTCGGGGCGGAAGACGCGTCTAAGAATTTCGTCTATCAAATCCACACGATAAAGGCGGGGGGGCGACTCGACGCCCCGATCATTTACATGCAGAAGCCGCTAGCGCGAGCTGAACGACATCGCGTCAATGTCGCCGAATTGAAAAATCCCGTCAGCGCCAATCCGAACTTGCAGGAGTTGGCGCTCGACCAGGTTCGGTTTGAAACGCGATTGCCACTGGTGGCGCTGATGGCCTATTCGGATCGCGGCGCCACGCTCGATCTCACCGGCAAGGTTGGAAAGGATGGCAAGCTGGATTGGGTCGCGCCAGCTTTGCAAAACGGCGATTGGACGCTTTACGCGATCTTTCAGGGCTGGCACGGAAAGATGGTCGAACGCGCGGCGCCGGGCGGCGAGGGCAATGTAATCGATCATTTCTCGGCGGCGGCGCTGAAAAATTACCTGAGCAGGTTCGACCATGCGTTCGCCGGGCGCGACACGAAATCCCTCAGGGCGTTCTTCAACGACTCGTACGAAGTGGACGACGCCGAAGGCGAATCGAACTGGACGCCGAACTTCTTCGCCGAATTCGAGCGCCGTCGCGGCTACGATCTTCGCGGGTCTCTGCCGGCGCTGCTCGGCAAAGACTCGCCGGAGAAGAACGCCCGCGTCCTGTGTGATTTCCGCGAAACGATCTCCGATCTGCTGCTCGATGAATTCACGTCGACGTGGCGGCAATGGGCCGCGGGCAAGGGCAAGATCGTTCGCAACCAGGCTCACGGGGCGCCGGCCAACATCCTCGACCTCTACGCCGCGAGCGACATTCCCGAAACCGAAGGGCAGGAGATTCTGCGGATGAAGTTCGCCACTTCGGCCGCGCACGTCACGGGCAAGCCGCTCGCTTCTTCCGAATCGGCGACATGGCTCAACGAGCATACGCTGGTGACGCTCGCCGAGGTGAAACAGGCGGTGGACAAATTCTTTCTCGGCGGCGTCAATCACATTTTCTATCACGGCACGCCATTCTCGCCGGAGAGCGAACCGTGGCCCGGGCGGATGTTCTACGCGGAGACGCATTTCGGCCCGACCAATCCGTTCTGGAACGATTTTGAGGCGTTGAACCGCTACGTCGCGCGCTGCCAGTCATTTTTGCAATCCGGCAAACCCGACAACGACGTGTTGCTCTATTACCCGATCTATGACAGTTGGTCGCAGGCGCCGCCGACCGCGCGCGGAATGTTGCCGCACTACGGCGGCGGCATCGAGAGCGGGCTCGGACAGGCCGACGGGCAGACGCTGCAGGACGGCGGTTACTCATACGATCTGATCTCAGATCGCCAGCTCCAGTCAGTCAAGTTCGCCGGCGGCGAACTGCAAACGGGCGGCGCGTCCTACAAGGCCGTAGTCCTGCCGGAGACGCGCTTCATTCCGCACGAAACGTTCGAGCGCCTTGTCGCGCTGGCGCGCGAGGGCGCGACGATCATCGTTCGCGGCGGCCTGCCGTCAGACGTGCCCGGATGGGGCGATCTCGACCGGCGACGCGCCAATCTCAAGTCGCTGATTGAGCAACTGCGCTTCGACAAGTTGGACGGCGCCAACGCTCAGGTTGCTAAGATCGGCAAGGGGAAATTCTTGCTGGGGAATGACCTGAAAGAGTCGCTGGCTCTGGCCGGAATCAAACCCGAACCGATGGCCGGCCGAGGGTTGCGCTTCATCCGGCGCAAAGACGGGGGCAGTCAATTTTACTTCGTCTCCAATCAAGCAGACCGCGCGACGGACGGCTGGATCGCATTGCGCGCCGCCGCGCAATCGGTCGCCGTCTTCGATCCGATGCGAGAAGAGAAGGGAATCGCGGCGACGCGCCGATCCGACGCCGGCGACACGGAGGTCTATTTGCAACTCGCTCCGGGCGAATCATGCGTCTTGAAGACCTTCGACGCGCCGTTAAAAGGGCCATCTTTCGCCTACTTCAAAACGGCGGGCGAGGCGCAGCCGCTCAACGGCAAATGGTCGCTGCGCTTCGTCACGGGCGGACCTGAACTGCCCGCCGCGACCGAGACCGACAAACTGGGATCATGGACCGATCTCGACGGCGAAGCCGTGAAGCGTTTCTCGGGGACGGCCGTCTATTCGATTTCTTTTTCCATTTCCACGCAGGAGCCGGGGCGGGGCGACTGGGCGCTCGATCTCGGCCGGGTCGCTGAAAGCGCCCGCGTCAAGCTCAACGGCAATGAACTGGGCGCATTGATCAACGCGCCATATCGAATCCACATTCCGAAAGAACTGCTCAAGGAAAAGAACACGTTGGAGGTCGCTGTGTCGAACCTGATGACCAATCGCATCATCGATCTGGATCGGCGCGGCGTGAATTGGAAGAAGTTCTACAACACAAATATGCCCGCGCGCAGACGCGAGAACGCCGGGCCGGACGGGTTGTTCACCGCGGCGCGCTGGACGCCGCGCGAGTCGGGATTGATCGGGCCTGTCGCGCTGATACCCGTAGAGCGGTTTTTCCCAGGACAAGATCATCCAGAAAGTCACACGAAGAGAAACTAAGGGTTGTTTTCATCTTCGTGATCCTTTGTGTGGCTTTGTGGATGATCTTCTAGTACTACTGTGTTAAGAAAACTGGCGGTTTACGCTCAAATATGTTGACATAAAGTGATGGAAACATGCTCAACCTCACAATCAACTCGTGAGCGACGTTTCGATCAGTACGTTGCGAAGCTGGCAGATGCGCTGGATCACGCTGACCGAGGCCAACCGATGCACGATTACTGCACGGGGCTGCTCTTGCCTATTGAGCGCAAAAGCATGGAGCCGATAGCGGCAGCGTTGGCCCCTGGTAACACTAAAGCTAAGCATCAATCACTCCAGCAGTTCATTACCGATGCGCCGTGGCGCGATGCGCCAGTGATGCGAGTTGCGCGTGATTATGCTCTCCCTGCACTGATGGCTCACGGCGGAGTCGAGGCGACTCTGGTTGATGATACGGGCATCCCGAAACGGGGCAATAGCTCGGTCGGAGTTGCGCGCCAGTACTGTGGGCAGTTGGGAAAGGTTTGTAACTGCCAGGTCGCAGTCTCGATCTCGCTCGCCAATCAGTGGGCGAGCTTGCCGATCGCTTATGATCTCTATCTGCCCAAAGAGTGGGCCGATGATCCGAAACGTCGCAAGCAAACAGGCATTCCTGCGGAGATTGAATTCCGCACCAAGCCGCAGATCGCACTCCGACAGATTCAAACGGCGCACCGAACGGGCTTGGACCTGGGCGTCATCATCGCTGATGCGGCTTTCGGTGATGACACTGACTTCCGCGAAGGAGTGACGGCGCTCGACCTGCGCTACTGCGTCGGCGTCCGTCCGGCTACCACCGTCTGGGAAGAGGGCAAGGGACCCTTGCCGCCTGCCGAATACAGCGGCTTCGGGCGCAAACCCTCGCTGCTGCGGCGCGATGCTAAGCACCAGCCCATCTCGGTTGAAAAACTGGCGCTCGGCTTGGAAACCAAGAAATTCCGCCGGGTCACTTGGCGCGATGGAGCGCGCGGGAAACTTACTTCGCGCTTTGCCGCAGTGAGAGTGCGCCCGGCGCATCGAGATCATCTGCGCAGTTCGCCGCGAGCCGAAGAGTGGTTGCTGGTCGAATGGCCTGCAGGCGAGAGCGCACCGACCAAATACTGGCTCTCGACCCTGCCGCCGCGCACTTCGCTTAAGAAGTTGGTCTACTTCGCCAAGCTGCGCTGGCGGATTGAGCGCGATTACGAAGAACTCAAACAGGAGATTGGCTTGGGGCAGTACGAAGGGCGCAAGTGGCGCGGGTTTCATCACCACGCGACAATATGTATAGCCGCCTACGCCTTTCTGGTCACCGAACGTGGCTTTTTCCCCCCCGAAGGAATTGGAAGCCAATCTGGATTCAAGAAACCTGGCGTTCCCGGAAGTCGACGATCCGGAAGATCCACCAGTACGTCCGGAGCGACACAACCCTACTTCGATTGCAACGCTGCATAAGGAGCTGATCGTAGGGATCGTGCGATGCCTCCAACGCTGCCCTTGTTGCCAGCGGAGAAATGGCAGCAAGAAAGAAGCGTTTAATGAGATTATTGAATAACTTCGTAACACAGTAGTACTAGGGAGTCGCATATGAACTCCAAACATTTTTCTGTTCTCGTCTTCATCGTGGCGCTGTTCGCGCCCACCATCGTCGCGCAAAAGGCGCCTGTGCCGCGCGCGAGCTATCTGTTCGCCGATGAGATCAGGAACTCGGTTAAAAAGAACCTGCGCGTCGCCGTGAGCGACAAGGCCACGGGGCCTTACGGCGCAGCCTCCCCGCCCTTCAGCCCTGACTGGGTTGAAGGGCCGACGGCGGCGAGGGTCAGTAACGAATGGATCGTCTACATCGACATGTACCGCGATCATCGCTACGGCGCGATGAAATCCGCCGACCTGAAGAACTGGGAAACGATCACGGACAAACTCTCGATGCCTGCGGGCGCGAGCCACGGCTCGGCCTTCACCGTATCCGATGGGGTTCTGGCGCAGTCGCCCATCGCCTGGAAGGATTGCCTCGATCAGAAACCCCAGTGGTACGCAAGCGATGAGGCCACGCGCATCGCCGACAACGTTCTGCTCTACCAGCGCGATACCGGCGGCTGGCCCAAGAACATCGATATGGCAGTCGTCTTGAGCGAACAGGCGAAGGCCGAGATCGCTAAACAGAAGGGCGCGGACGATTCACTGATCGACAACGGCGCGACCTACACGCAGATGGATTATCTGGTCCGGGTCTTCAATGCGACCAAACAGCCCCGCTTCAAGGAGAGCTTCATCAAGGGCCTCGACTACCTGCTCAAGGCGCAATACGAGAACGGCGGGTGGCCGCAGTATTATCCGCGGCTGAAGGGATATTACAAACACATCACCTACAACGACGACGCGATGGTGGGCGTGATGGAACTGCTGCGCAAGATCGCGAGAAAAGACGCCGCCTATACGTTCGTGGATGAGGCGCGCCGCGCGCGCGCGGAGATCGCGGTCGCCAAGGGGACCGAGATCATCCTGAAGACGCAGATCGTCGTCAACGGCAAACGCACGGTCTGGTGCGCCCAGCACGACGAGGTCACGCTCGCGCCCGCGCCGGCCCGCTCCTACGAACACGTCTCGCTCAGCGGCCTCGAGAGCGTCGGCGTCGTGCGCTTCCTGATGGGCGTTGACCATCCCGACGAGCGAATTGTCGAGGCCATTGAATCCGCCGTCGCGTGGTTCAAAGAATCGAAACTCAGCGGGATCAAATTAATCGAGAAGCCCGACTCATCATTCCCGAACGGCTTCGACAGAGTCATTGTCGAAGCCGCCAACGCCGGGCCGCTCTGGGCGCGCTTCTACGAAATTAACACAGGCCGCCCGTTCTTCAGCGGTCGCGACGGCGTCGTTAAATACAGTCTGGCCGAGATCGAGCAGGAACGGCGCACGGGCTACAACTGGTACACGAAGGCGCCTGAAGAGTTGCTGGAAAAAGATTATCCAGCCTGGCAAGCAAAGTGGGGAAAACGTTCCGAAAGGCGGAATACCAGGCAGCATTTTTTCGAATGAAATCTCTGTCAAGTACTTGAATATACTTAGACGCCATTCCGCATTACGGAATATAAAGCGAGGGTAAATTTCTCGCTTGTTCTCATTATGGCGAATTCCTACATTGCGCCAAGCTGGGAATCGGCGCTATCAGCATTACTAATATAAGACGCTGGGTGAGAATACAGAAAAACCACAAATAGCCATATCAGTTAACGCTTTGCTGGGAACCTTCGCGAATCGCCGAGTCAGTACCGCGTGCGGTAGCGAGCGGAACCCAATTCCGAAATTACTCGCTTGCTGCCGCTCTCGGTACTGACTCGGCGCGCCAGATCGGATCGAGGCTAGAGGGCTATAGTCTCGTCCGACCTGGCCTTCAAAACAACTGGCGCCATGAACACGCGCTGTATTGCGCTCCGGCGCGAACGTCTCGTTAGATCGGTTCCCTGGACAGAGTCTCTCAAGGATCGCTTCTATCCGACGGCGAAACCCTTCCTAAGCTGCACGGCCGACGCAGGCGAGCGGCTGTAGCTTTTTTTCCATCCACTAGGAGGATGATTATGAAACCAGCGGCATCAAGATTATTGAAAGCATTAGCCATAACCGCTTTCGCGACTATA
>DASTMP010000481.1:0-3320 GCA_035714085.1 Blastocatellia bacterium | reverse complement strand
GCAGGCCGAAGTCCAGGGCATCCGTTTGATCAGCCCGCCCATCAGGTTCATATCGCGCGTGCGCGTCGCATGCAGCGCCGAGCCCGCTCCCAGAAACAGCAGCCCCTTGAAGGCCGCGTGATTGAGCGCGTGATAAAGCGCAGCGACGAAAGCGAGCGCGGCCGCCGCCTGCATCCCGCGCGCTTCGAAGATCAACCCCGCGCCGACGCCGATGAAGATGATGCCGATGTTCTCGACGCTGGAATAAGCCAGCAGCCGCTTGAGGTCGTTCTCCATCAGCGCAAAAAGAATCCCGATCAACGCCGAGGATGCGCCGATGAGCATGACGGTTGATCCCCACCACGCCGGGCCGCCGCCGAGCAGATCGAGCGTCACACGCACCATTCCGTACACGCCCATCTTGATCATCACACCGGACATCAGCGCCGAAACGTGGCTCGGCGCCGCCGGGTGCGCCATGGGCAGCCAGACATGTAACGGCACGAGTCCGGCCTTCGACCCGAAACCTAGAAACGCCAGCGCGAAGACCGCGTTCCGCGCCGCCGGCGATAGCGTCGCGGCGTTCGCGCGCAGATCGGCAAACGATCCCGATCCGCCGCTCATCAGCAACGCGAAGGCGGCCAGTAGCATCGCCAGCCCCGCGTGTGTCATCGCCACGTACCAGACGCCGGCGCGCAGCGTGCCCTCTTCGTTCGCTTCCGTGATGACGAGAAAGTACGAAGTGAGCGACATCCCTTCCCACATCAACAAAAAGGTCAGCGCGTTATCAGCCATCGTGACCAGGCTCATCGAAAGCAGGAAGAGATTGAACATCGCGCCGAGCCGCCGAAGTGAGGCGCGCCCGTCTTCATAACCCGCCGAATAGTCCACGCCATAGATCGCCGCCGGAATGGCCCCTAGACCAATCAGCATCAGAAAGAACGCTCCGAGTCCGTCGAGCCGCAACGCCAACCCTCCGGCGACTGGGAGCAGCGATGGGATTAACACTGAGAATGGCGATCCGGAACGAAAAGACGCGATTCCCAGCATCAACCCGGCCGCCCCCCCGGCTACGGTTCCTATCGCAGTCAGCGCCCTACCGAGTTTCCCCCAAGAACCCAGCAAGGCCGTCAGCGCTCCGAACCCGTAGCCGGAAATCATTGCAAGAAAAAGAATATACATGACCTGATAACGCCTGGTCCGCCCAGGGAAGATATAAAGGTATTCAAATTGAGCGATCAGATTGCTTATGCTGGAAGACGGGAATCGTGAATCGCCGCGCCCGCTCATGGTCCAGAATCCAGATCACCACATCGCCGACAGTGATAAACCGCCGCGACTCGCTGTCGGGAATCGGCATACGGAAGACCACTTCCAGATCGAGGATAATTGAGTAGAAATCGAGCAGGTCCGCGCCCAACTCTCTAAATGATGAGGTGGCCCGCACCTGACTGCGCTCCATGCAAAGGTTGGCCGCGACGAGCGAGCAGACTATATTCTCGACATAGTGACCCACTGAAAACCCTCTTGTCGAATCACCCTCTTTCACTTGCGCCTCCCTCTCTGTTTTACTGATGATAGCGACTGAACGAGTCGGTTGCGCATTGGGGAATCTGTCTCCGCTACCAGTACCTTCAGCCGTGTCTGCTCAACCGCCCGCGATGCAGACTTGCACGGAGCCTGCGGTTTGATTATTGGCTTCGTCGTTTCAACTTCCCGGATCGGCATATGCCCTCTCAACTTCTTCCGAGAGCAGACGGGGGACTGACACCGAGAATAGCGCTGTGGAGTAAATGGTTGCTATTTCCAGCGCCAGCCCCGCTGCTGCTCCGACTAGGCGGCGGCGACAAACATTCGCCCGGAGACGCCGCGAGTTCCCAACAAAGCTGCTAGCGCTCCGAAACCATAGCCGGAGACCATGATCAGGAAAATAAACATCATTGCTCGCGACTGAAGCCATCCCGTGATTATTGCGTCCAACTGGTCACTTGCGCCTCGGCAACCGGTCAATCGCCGCCAGAATCCCGCGTAGAATATCGATCGGTTCAGGCGGACAACCCAGCACGGCCACATCCACAGGAATCACTTTGTCCACGCCGCCGACTACGGCGTAACCGCCTTTGAAGACGCCGCAGTCTCGGGCGCAATCGCCTACCGCGACGACGATCTTCGGATCGGGCGTGGCCTCGTAAGTCAGCCGGAGCGGTTCAGCCATGTTGCGCGTCACCGGCCCGGTGACAAGCAAACAGTCGGCGTGTCGCGGCGATGCGACGAAATGCAGACCGAAGCGTTCCAGATCGTAGTATGGATTGGTGAGCCCGGTGATCTCGATCTCGCAGCCGTTGCACGACCCGGCGTCCACTTCGCGGATGTGCAGCGAACGACCCAGCAGCTTGCGGACGCGCGCGTCAATTTCTCTGGTGACGAGTGCGATCCGCTGGTCTTCCGCGGCGCGACTGACAGGTTCAGTAACAACGTGGGTATTCAGAATCTTTCCGAACAATGATTTCATGATTGACGATCCTTGCCGGATGCCAACCGCTGCCGTCCGGCCACGCCGGTATCTACAGCAGCCTGCGTGACGGCGGAAGCCACCAGCTTGACCACTTCTCGATTGAAGACGCTGGGAACGATGTAATCCGGATGCAATTCCTCCGGCGTGATGATCTCCGCGATGGCGTGGGCGGCGGCCACTTTCATCTCCTCGTTGATCTCTCTCGCGCGGCAATCAAGCGCTCCGCGAAAGATCCCGGGGAAGGCCAGCACGTTGTTGATCTGATTCGGATAGTCGGAGCGCCCCGTCGCCATTACGCGCACATGAGGCGCGGCCTCTTCGGGCATGATTTCCGGCGTTGGATTGGCCAGCGCGAATACTATCGGATCGGCGGCCATCTGTTTGAGGTCCGCGGTTGTGATCGTGCCCGGAGCCGAGAGGCCGACGAAGACGTCCGCGCCGCGAATAACGTCGTGGATCGTACCGCGCTCATCTTCCGGATTGGTGTTCTCGGCGTACCAGTTCTTCATGAAGTTCATGCCGCTCTCGCGTCCGCAATAGATCGCCCCCTGGCGGTCGCAGCCGATGATCTTGCGGACGCCGGCGCGCATGAGAATCTTCGAGCAGGCCACGCCGGCCGCGCCAACGCCGCTGAAAACCACTTTCAAATCTTCCGGTTTCTTATTGATGATCCTGAGCGCGTTGATCAGAGCGGCGAGCACGACGATCGCCGTTCCGTGTTGATCGTCGTGAAAGACCGGGATCTCCACTTCACGCTTCAAACGGTCCTCGATCTCGAAGCATCGCGGGGCCGAGATGTCTTCCAGGTTGACGCCGCCGAAACCGG
>DASTMP010000480.1:0-37053 GCA_035714085.1 Blastocatellia bacterium | reverse complement strand
GCAAGATCTTGCGTCTCTACTCGCGCCACATCTCTTTTCTGTGTGATCAGGCGTCTCGCAGGATCAGTTCGACCGCGCCAGAAAACCGCTTCCAGGTCTCCCATTCCGCGTCGAGCTGTTTCTTGCCGGCGGCGGTCAGTTTGTAGAACTTCGCGCGCCGATTGTTATCCGAAGCGCCCCACTCGGCTTTGACCAGGCCGCCGGCCTCCAGCCGGTGGAGCGCCGGATAAAGCGAGCCCGGGATGACGCGAAACACCTCGCCCGAGACTAGCTGGATGCGATTCATAATGTCCCAGCCGTTAAGCGGCGCCTGCCGCAGCGTCCGCAGGATCAGCAGGTCGAGCATGCCCTGCAACATGTCTGTCTTCTTTTTCTTTGACATTGATTCCCCTCTCGTTTTTCGATAGGGCGAAGGATAAGGGCTGACCTATCGGTTGTCAATAGATGTGTGGAAAACCACAGAGCATTAAAGCGGCTGGCCGTCTCAGGCGATAGAGGTTTGCCCCTGCCGCCGCGAAGAGAAGTGATGAGATGATCGTGTCGCAATGGGGGCTCCCGATTGGAGAGTCGATCAAGAGTTTCATTTAATTGCTGATTGCGCTTCTGTTATAGTACGCGCGCATTAGCAACGATCTGTGGCCGATAATGAGAACAATGAATCGCGCTCCGAACAACCTCACCTCTCGGATTATGCGAACTCGCGCGCCGTTCGCGCTGGCCGCCATGGTTATTCTCGCCAGCTTCGGGCTCGCCGGATTCGGTTGCGGGAAATCGCCGCAGGCCAGGGATGACGGGGCGAAAAAAGGGACTCCGTCTTCAACCCCGTCTTTATCCACAGTCGAGTGGGCCGATTCCGACGACGACGGCGTCCCCGACGCCGCTGAGTTGCGCTCAGCCGATGATCGGGAGAGTTTCCGCCGCTGGTTCGCTTACATCGCCGAGATGCAGTTTTACAATTTGAGCGACGCCTGGAACGAAGATCAGCGCGATTGCGCGGGGCTGGTCCGCTTCGCGTGGCGCGAGGCGCTGCGCGGCCACGATCGGAGCTGGTTTCAATCCATAAGCAAAGTAGGCGCAGGGGACGCCATAAGCAATGTGGGGGAAGGCTACGAGGCCGTCGCGCCCGATGTTAAAGCCTACGACCTCAAGCGAAGCCCGCTCGGCGAAAAGCTCTTTCGCGCCGACTTCGGGTCGTTCCGGCGGTCGGATCTGGACGACGGCAAATTCTCCGAATTCGCCGACGCTCGCACGCTCAAAAATTACAACGCCATATTCATCAGCCGCGACCGCCGTCAGGCTCGGCGCGGCGACCTGCTCTTCTTTCATCAGCCCTGGGTCCAGAAATTCCCCTACCACGTGATGATCTTCATCGGCGACGCCCGCCACAGCGGCGAAGGCGCCGGCGATTGGGTCGTTTATCACACCGGCTCGTCTCCTAACGAAATGGGCGAGGTGAAGAAGGTCAGGCTTGCCGTTCTGGATCATCACCCCGACAGGCGCTGGCGTCCGGTCGCTAACAACCCGAACTTCCTCGGTTTTTACCGCCTCAAGATTCTGGAATGAGATGCGGAGGAATAGAAGATATGAAATTGAGAAATCAGTTCACCATTGTTGTAGTCTATCTCGCTGTCATAGTCTCGACGATTGCGCTCGCCGCCTTGCGCAATCAGGTTCGCGGCGCGCAAACCGCCCCCGCCGCTCCCGCCGCAAGTCCGCAGCCGAGCCCGGTGGTCAAGCCGCGCTTTACGCTCTCGACGAGCCGGACCTACGGCGCGGACGAGAAGGCGCGCGTTTACATCGGCTATCGGGGCATTGACTCGCTCGACTTCCGCGTCTATCAGGTCAAAGACCCGTTCAAGTTCTTCAGACAGCTCAACACCCCGCATCAAATGGGCGAAGAGGACAGAGCCGACGTGGCCGAAGTCGCCGCGACTGTGGAGCGCAAGCCGTCGGTTCTGGAAAAACTCCGGTCATTCAAATCGTCGGTCTACCTCGGGGTCAAGAACTATTTCCGGGGCCAGCTCCGCCGCGAATCTCGCGCCGCCTTCAATGACAAATACCGTTCAGGCCAGCGACTGCGGTTGAACGACGCCGATTACGCGCGCGTACCATTGCTCAACTCCGATCAAGTCGTGACGACGTGGCGGCAGGTCTTGACGGCGACGGAGAACGAATACGATACGCGAATGATCCCACTGGAGAAATTCGGAAAGGGCGTCTATTTGGTCGAAGCGGTGAACGGCGACCTCCGCGCTTACACCATCATGGTCGTTACCGATCTAACGATGGTCACCAAGACGACGAGCGACGGCCGAATGCTGGTCTACGCCGTCGACCGCAAATCTGGCGAGCCACGCGCTGATGTTCAGGTCGAGGTCGTCAAAGGCAAGAAGGTCGTCGCCACAGGCAAGACTGATAAGGGCGGCGTGCTGGGAGTCTCGGTCCAAAAAGACAAGGGCGCGCAAGGAGGAGATGGCGCGCAGGCGCTCGAAGGCGTCGACAATTCCTACCTGGTGATGGCCAGGGGCGGCGATCAATTCGCCATCTCGGAGTTGGAGCCCTATTACTTCGGGGGTTATGAAGGTGAAGACGAGGGCGAGGAGGGCGCCGGATCGAGCGCCGCGGCCGGCGGTTACATCTACACCGACCGCCCGGTTTATCGCCCCGAACAGAAGGTATATTTCAAAGGCGTCGTCCGCCGCCTCGGCGAAAGCGGTTACCAGACGCCGGCCGCCCGCGCGGCCAGCGTCAAGATCACCGATCAGAACAGCAACGAAATCTTCAATAAGGAATTGCCGCTCTCACCGCGCGGGACGTTCAGCGGCGAGGTCGATCTGGCCGCTGGCGCGTCGCTCGGCTCCTATTCAATAATCGCGAGCTTCGACAACGCCCAGGCGCGCGGCTCGTTCGATGTGGCCGAATACAAGAAGCCCGAATTCAAGGTAAAGGTCACGACTCCGAAAAATTTCGTCCCCGACGGCGAAAAGACTAAATTCAACGTCGAGGCGAAATATTTCTTCGGCGAGCCTGTGGCCGGCGCCGACGTGAAGTATTACATCTACCGCTCGCACTATTACCATTGGTGGTTTCGCGATGAAGACGAAGACGTCATTGGCGGAAATGAAGACGAAGAAGGCGGTGAAAAGGGGTATTACGGCTACGGCGACGATATCGTGAAACAGGGCGAGGGGCGGTTGGACGCGCAGGGCCGCCTGGAAGTCACATTCGACGTTCCGCCGCTGGACGAAAAGGAGCCTTACGATTTCACATATCGTCTGGAAGCCCAGGTCACCGATCCGTCGCGCCGCGTGGAGGAGGGCAAGGCCAGCTTCGTCGGCACGCGCGGCAATGTCGTCGTCTTCGCGGAGCCCGAAAAATACGTCTACTACCAGAACGACAACGCGCGGATCAAAATCAAAGCCGGCGATTACGAAGGTCGCCCGGTCTCTTCGA
The DNA here is from genome assembly GCA_035714085.1 of Blastocatellia bacterium. Classification (GTDB taxonomy): domain Bacteria; phylum Acidobacteriota; class Blastocatellia; order RBC074; family RBC074; genus JAJVID01. The sequence goes on along the minus strand of DASTMP010000480.1, from coordinate 33,600 downwards.
AAGTCGGGCTGAAGTTCATCGAGGTGAAATACGAGAAGGTCGAGGAGCGTTCCGGCGGCCAGTCCTACTTCACATACAAATCGGTCGAACGCGATCTCTCCTCCGCGGAGATCACGACCAATTCGCAGGGCGATGCCACATACGAATACCGCATACCGATCACCGGCTCGATCAGGATCAAAACCACTGTAGACGACAAGGGCAAGCGGGTTCCTTCCGACGCCGGCTACATTTACGCCGCTGACCCGAACAATCGCTGGGCTGATTGGGCCTATGAAAGTTCCGGCTCGATCAAGCTCATCCCGGACAAGAAGTCGTATAAGCCCGGCGAGACGGCGCACGTGCTGGCGATGCTGCCCACCGACAAGGCGCATTTGTTGGTGACGACCGAGTTGTCGTCCGTGATGAGCCACCGGCGAGTTGACGCCGCGAGCAAGGCCGTAATGATTGACATGAAGATCGAGGACAGGTTCGTTCCGAACTTCTATATCGGCGTCGCTTACGTGAAAGAGGGCGAAATGTTCGAGAGCAGCAAGAACATCAACGTGCCCGCTCGCAATAAGTTCCTCAAGATCGAAATAATCCCGGACAAGAAGGAGTACAGGCCGCGCGACCCCGCTTCGTACACGATCGTCGCTCGCAACGCCGACGGGACGCCGGCCGCAGGAACCGAGCTTAGCCTGGGCGTCGTCGACGAGGCCATTTACAGCGTCAAGCCCGACACGTCGGGCGACATTCGACGCGCGTTTTACGGGAAGCGCTACAACCGCGTCTCGACGCGCTTTTCGACCGCCTACAATTTCACCGGCTATTCCGGCAGCAAACAGATGCTGCTCGCGGCGAACAAACGTTCGTACCAACTGGCTGATTTTAAGAACGAAGGCCAGCTCGTCGAGCCGAAGATTCGCAAGGATTTCAAAGACACAGCGTTTTGGAAACCTGACGTGGTGACCGACGCGGACGGAAAGGCGACTGTGAAATTCGATCTGCCAGAAAACCTGACGACGTGGCGCGCCACGGCTCGCGCGGTGACCGGCGATCTGCGCGTCGGCTCGGTCGTCAGCCGCGTCCTTTCGCGCAAGGATTTGATACTGCGACTTGAAATCCCGAGGTTTATGACCGAAGGCGACACCGTCACGGTCTCAGGCGTCGTTCACAACTATCTCAATTCCGACAAACCAACGCAGATCAAGTTGGATGTCGCCGGCGCGAACCTGCTCGACGCGGCGCAACAGACCGTGACGGTCACGAAAGAGGGCGAGCAGCGCATTGACTGGCGCATCACGGCCTCGAATCTCGGCGAGGCGACTCTGACCGCGACTGCAAAGACTAATGAAGAGTCGGACGGCGTCGAGTTGAAGCTTCCCGTCATCCCGCAAGGTTTGAAGCGGACCACGGGCGCCGCATACGCGATGACCGAAGAGACGAGCGAACGAACGTTCACGCTCGACTTGCCCCCTAACTCCAACTCACAGGCGCGAACGCTTCGCATCGAAGCCTCGCCGTCAATCGCCGGGGCGATGTTCGGCGCGCTCGATTACCTGACCGGCTACCCATACGGCTGCGTCGAGCAGACGATGTCCAGCTTCCTGCCGAACGTGATTGTCGCGCAGACGTTGAAGGACGTGAAGACGGCTTCGATCAAGTCGTCGAACGATCTGGGCGCGAAGGTTCAGCGGGGGCTCGACCGTCTTTACGGCTTCCAACACGACGACGACGGCTGGGGATGGTGGAAGGACGACAAGACCGATCCGTTTATGACGGCTTACGTAGTCGATGGATTGACGCTCGCGCGGCGCGCCGGCTACGCCGTCCGCCTCGACGTGGTCAATCGCGGACGAGAGAGCGTCAAAAAACTGCTCGACGCGGGCAAGTTCGGAAACGGCAATCCGATCGACCCCGAATCGCGCGCCTATCTGGTCTACGCGCTCGACATGAGCGCCGACAAACCGACCGCCGCCGAAGCGCGTTACGCCAACGACCTGTTCGCGAAGCGCGCCGAGTTGCAACCTTACGGGCGAGCGCTGCTGGCGCTCGCGTTGAAGAGTCGCGGCGACGACAGCCGCGCCCGCCAGGTGGTTTCCGAACTCGAACGCGATGCGCGCGCGACCGACTTCGACGCCCATTGGGAATCGGTTCGCCGCCCGATGCTCGATTTCACCGAGAACGACGATCTCGAAGCGACAGCCCTTTCGGTCAAAGCCCTGGCGCGAATCAATCCGCAAAGCGCGTTGCTGCCGAAAGCCGCGCGATGGCTGGTGGCGCATCGCCGCAACGGTTATTACTGGGAGTCTACAAAGGATACGGCCTTCGCGATCTTCGCTCTGAGCGAATACCTTAAAGTCAGCCGCGAGCTTTCCGCCGATTACACGGTCGAGGTCTATCTGAACGACAAACAGGTCCTGACAGGTCACGTCACCGCCGCCGAAGCGGTCGCCGGAAAACCGCTGGTCGCTGAACTCAAAGGCGACCAGATCGCCAGCTCCAACCATGCGCGAGTGGTCAAGCGCGGCGTGGGCTCGCTCTACGCCTCGGCGACGCTCGATTACTACACGCGCGAAGAGAACACCGCGTCGCAGTCGTCGAAGGATTTGAAGCTGGAGCGCGAATACCTGCGGCTGCGCGTCAGCGAAAGCGGCGGCAAACCGAGCTGGAAGGTAGAGCCGCTTTCGGGCGAACTGCGTTCGGGCGACCTGATCGTGTCGCGGCTTAGATTGCAGGGCGCGCGCGCGCAATACCTGATGATCGAAGACCCGATCCCCGCAGGCTGCGAACAGCTCGAACGCGTCAGCGGAATCGATCTCGATTACAGTGACAGGTATTGGAGCGATTGGTACAACAACCGCGAATTCCGCGACCAGCGGACGGTCATCTTCACTGACTATTTCGACGGCGACGCGACCTTCCAGTACGCGATGAGGGTACTCATACCTGGCGAATTCAAAGTCGCGCCCGCGCGAGCGGAGTTGATGTATCAACCGACCGTGCAGGCCAACACAGCGAACGTGAAGTTGAGCATTTTGGATAAGAAATAAAGTTCGTAGTACCGCCTTCAGGCGGAATGGCTTCATTAGCAAGTCGCTACCTCCTGAAGGCGGTACTACAAACAGGAGAACCGATGGTCAAAGATGTTTTTCACTCAATTGCAGCCGCCGCGCGGAGGTTGTTCGTCAACTGGGCTGCGCTGTTAATTTCGCTCTCAATGTACTCGGCGTTGTTGGGCGCAATCTACCTATTTTTCACCATACGCGAAGCGACCGCGATGCAAGTGGCGCTGAACCTGATCCTCCCGATCGCGTCCGTCGCGCTCTTTTTCTTGCTTCAGTCGATGGGATTGAGTTATGTGCGAATCGGCGTCGGCGCGGCGTATTTGTTGAAACGCTCGTTACGTGATTGCTGGCGCATTCTACTCGCCAGCCTCCCGCTGATTCTGCTCGCCTGTTTGATTGTTTATCTCTTTGGAAAAGCCGATCAGTCGTTCTTCAGCAGGGCAGGCGCCGCAGGATCGAAGGCGACGTGGTGGGCGTGGGGATCGGTCGCCATCCACGCCATACAAATCCTTCTACTACACGTCCTTCTTCCGCTGATTGCGATCCATTTGTGGATTGAGGCTGTGAGTCAAGGCGTGGCGGCGGCGTTCCTGGAGTTCGGGCGTGTCGTGACGCGCGCGCTTGCGCCACGATCGTTGCTGATCTACGTGATGATTTGCGCCGTCTTCGGCGCGATCATCTATTTCCTGTTGTTCAAAACGATCACTTTCAAAAGCGAATGGACCGAGCTTTGGGCCGTCGGGATCAAGACCGCTCTGGCTCTGTTGCTGACCTTCATCGGCTGGCTGCTGACGCTCGGTTCGATGGCGGAGTTGACGGCGCGGCGGGAGATGAAAGTATTAGAGATGTAGAGCAATGAACCTTACAATCTCCAGGAACACACAGCGAACAATTATCAGAACGATAGGTCTTTGCGGATGCTGAAACCTGCGCAATTGAACGTTATGCTTCGTTCGCTGGCGAATATCGTACTCTCAGTTGCGCTTCTATCTTCCTGCGCGGCGAAACAGGCTCAACCCACCGCCAAGGCGCCGCAATCGGCTCCCGCGCTCTCCGAATCCGAACTAGACGCCGCCATGCAAAAGACCGCCGAAGAATCGCTCGGCGAGCGCGAAGGCGCTGTCATCGTCATCGATCCGCAAAACGGGCGTCTGCGAGCCGTGGTCAATCCGCGGCTCGCTTTTGAACAGACCTTCCCTCCGGGCTCCGCGATCAAGCCCTTCACCGCGTTGGCAGCGTTGCGCGCGGGTTTAGTCAACCGCGAATTCCGCTATCGATGCCAAAAACGCTACGCCCGCGACGGCTTCGAGATCGTCTGCTCGCATCCCGTCAGCAATTCGCCGTTCAGCCTGTCGCAAGCCCTGGCTTATTCCTGCAACGACTTTTTCGCGCACGTCGGCGAGCGATTGAGCGAAGGCGCGTTCAATTCGACGCTCGGCGCTTTCGGGTTCGGGCAGAAGACAGGCGTGAACGCGAATGAGTCTTCGGGCGAATTGCCGAGCGGCGATTGGAGTGTGCGCGAAGCGTTGGGCGAGAGCGATCATCTGTTGGTCACGCCGATTCAATTGATCACGGCCTACGCGGCGCTGGTCAACGGCGGACATCTTTATCGCCCGCAACGATCAGCCGATCACAACCTGATCCCGCAGGAGAGGCTCCGATTAAACATCGCGCCCGAACATCGCGCCGCGTTGATCGAAGGGATGCGCGGCTCGGTGAAATACGGCACTGCTTCGAAGGCCGGTCTCGGCTCATTGTCCGCTTACGTTTTCGGCAAGACCGGGACTTCGACTTCGAGCGTCAAGTGGCGCACGCAAGGCTGGTTTGTCGGATTCGCGGCGGAGAAAACCCCTACCGGCCCGCCGCGAGCCGAAAAGGTTGCGCTTGGCGTGCTGGTCTTCCTCAAACGCGCGCACGGCTCGCAGGCGGCGGAGATCGCAAAACCCATTTTTGATTGCGGATTGCGGATTGCGGATTGCGGATTGAAGAAGACGGAAGAGAGACGGGGCGACGGGGCGACTGGGCGACTGGGCGACTGGGCGACGGGGGAACACGTAGACAAGGACTTAATAAATCTCTCCGTTTCTCCGTCTCCCAATCCGCAATCCGTCAGAGTGCGTTCGGTCATCGAAAACGTCACGCGCGAATTGCCGTTGGAAGAGTATGTGGCCGGCGTGCTGGCCGCCGAAGCGAGCGTCGAGGATGAGCTGGAAGCCTTGAAGGCTCAAGCCGTCGTCAGTCGCGCATTCGCGTTGAAGAACCTCGGGCGGCATGCGCGCGAGGGCTACGATTTCTGCTCGACCACTCATTGTCAGCGCTTCATGTATCCGAAGACGAAGAGCGCGATCAGCGGGGCGGCGAGACGGGCCGTCGAAGAGACGGCCGGCGTGATTTTGAGCGATCCATTGGGTAATGTCATTGACGCGTACTTCCATGCCGCCTGCGGCGGCATGACCGCGAACATCGAGACGCTGTGGGGGGCGCCCGCGCCATCGTACCTTCGCGGCGTGCGCGACGATTTTTGCGCGACGATGCCGCATCGCCGCTGGACGCAGAAGATACCGGCCGATCAACTCGCCAAGGCCTTGCAGAGCGATGAACGCACGAATGTCGGCGCGCGGCTCGTTTCTATCAATGTCACCAAACGCGACGCCACGGGCAGGGCCGAGGCGATAACAATCGAAGGCGCGCGCCGGCGGCTGGTTCGGGGTTGGGACTTCAAGCTGATTGTCGGAAGAGTTCTGGGATGGCAGATGATCAAAAGCTCGCGGTTTGAAGTTTCGCGCGCTGGCGGTGATTTTATCTTTCGCGGTTTCGGATTCGGCCACGGGCTTGGGCTTTGTCAGGAAGGAGCGCACGTGGCGGCGCGTCGCGGGATGAGCTATCGCCAGATTCTCAACCATTATTTTCCGGGGACGAGGTTGACGCGCATGGATCCGGGGCGCTTTGAACGCAGCAGTCTTCAAACAGAATTCGCTGGCCATTTCCTTAGTCGCGGAGCGACAGTTGATCCTAGCCCGGCTTTTCAAAGCCGGGTGGGCGGTCGGACAGTGGTTTCAGTCGCGGCAGCGACGGTTGACATTGATCGGCAACATCAACCGTCGCTGCCGCGACTAGGGACTGATGCGCTCATTGTCCCGGCTTTGAAAAGCCGGGCTAAGCTCACATGGTCGCTGCCGCGACCGGGGAAAATGTGGTTGCACTATTTACTCAAAGACCATAAACCTACGGCTAAATTCAAGGCGCCGCTATGCGGCGGGGCGAGTAGAACCATGTTGCCCACGGAAATTGGAATGATGACGATCGGAGGAACTCAAAAATCATCCATCTCCAGCGAACATTTCCGTGTGACCTATCCGGCGAAGACCGACAGGCGGTCGATTGAAATCATGCTCCGCACATTTGAAAACGCGCGAGCCGATCTGCTGCGACGTTTGGAGGCCGCATCATTAAGGCTCGCGGAGCCGGGGCCTTTCGAGGTTGTGGTTCACCCGACGACCGCCGATTTCATCGCGGCCACGGGTCAAGGGGGGTGGGCCGCTGGCGCGACTCGCGGGCGGCGGATCGACCTGCAGCCTCTCGACCTTCTCAGGCGGCGCGGTGTTATGAACACGACTTTGCGTCACGAGATGACCCACGCGGTGATCGAGTTGTTGAGCCGCGGCCGGGCGCCTCGGTGGATGGCCGAAGGTTTGGCGATTCACGTCGCGGGAGAAGCCGCGACCCTTCCACGAATAGAAAATAAAATCAGGCTTTCGCGTGAAGATCTGGAACGGAAATTGATGCGATCATCCGCGGTAACCGAATCGCGCAAACTTTATGCGAATGCATATCATGAAATTCAGGCGATGATTGAAGCAGAGGGGGAAGCAGGCGTCTGGCGGCGCGTTGCGTACAGTCAGTAAATCGCCAAATCGGGAAGGAAGAGCATTTTCTATTGCCCATTTGAGATTTGACATTTGTCATTGACCGGAAATCGACCAATGATCATTTGGCATTGAATCGGGATCGCCTCCGCCAATGACCGATATCAACCTCATACGGCCTCATATGGCAAATAGAAAATGGAACTTTTCTCCTCTTTCGTATTCACTGACTGTACCGGGCGTAAGCAAGCAGAGTATTCATATGAATCAGCAGGATAGGGAAGTGAGTGAGGCGGCCGCGAATCATTCTTCGCATTCCGCGTCGAGATTCCATTGGCCCGAAGAATTGATCGATGAGGAATTGCGTTGTGTGCAATGCGACGCCCGCGTGAAGGACGTCGTTTGCGGTCACAGAAATCCATGTCCGTTCTGTGGGTTTCCTTATCCGGTCGGCGACTGTTCCGATCTGGTCGAAAACTGAGGGGTCATCAGATTGACTTTGTCTTGTAACGGGGTGTATAACCGCCCCGTTATTTCATTATAAACCAACGCAAACAATTGAATTGAAAGATTAAACGGCTAATCGCAGATTGGGCTGCGAGCCGATGCCAAATAAACTAGCGCGGCTGGAATTATGATAATGATGGGATTCAGATACGATTGCGAAAACATTTCCCTATGCCATTCCGCATCGTTTGTGCGCAAATCGACACAACAACAACGCTCCAGCCGTCCAACCATGCCTTGTTGTCGGCGCCCTGCATCCCTGCGCGCCGACGGAGGCGTAATCTAACTTTTCTTCTACACGCAGCAGGTCATTTTGCAAATTGAGGGAATGGTGTATCAGTCACAGGATCATCTCCCGAAGCTTGCGCGGACGATTTTCGCAGGCTGTCTGGCGTTGCTATTGGTCTTTGAGTCGAGCGGGTGCCGGCGCAAATCAGCCGCCGCCAGAGAGGCTACGATCACCATCTATGGTTTCAGCGTCGTCAAGGAGGGGCTTGAAACCTCGATTTTGCCGGAGTATCAGCGGGAGTGGGAGAAGAAGACCGGACAGCAGTTGACGTTCGAGACCTCTTATGCCGGCTCCGAACTTGTGACCAATCAGATAGTGCAGGGCGCTCCGGCCGATGTCGCGATTCTGGCCATTGAGCGAAACGCGGACCGTTTGGTCAGACCGGAGGTGACCAAGAACGAATGGCGCAAATTGCCTTACGGAGGAATCCTCAACAAGACCCCGATGGTGATCGTCGTGCGGCGGGGAAACCCGAAAGGCATCCGCGATTTCGGCGATCTGGCGAAGCCAGGCGTGGGGTTGATCCATTGCGATCCGGCGTCATCGGGCGCGGGGCAATGGTCGCTGCTGGCGATTTACGGATCGGAGTTGATCAAATCAGAGGAGAGGACGGGCGTCCGCGACCAGCGAAAAGCTTTCGACCTGTTGCGGCGCGTCTGGAAAAACGTTAGGGCGACCACGGCATCGGCGCGCGAGGCCCGAACACAGTTTGAACGTGGCGAAGGCGACGCGCTGATCACATACGAGCTGGACGCCATGCAGTTGCGCGACAAAAAACTGCCGGTCGAGATCGTCATGCCGAAGGCGACGATCTTCAGCGAACATCCGGTGGTGATCATCGATCACGCGATGAGTCCGTCGAAATACGCGACGGTGGAATTATTCGTGCGATCGCTCTGGGAGCCCGAGGCGCAGCAGGCCTGGGTCAAATCGCATTTCCGCTCGGTGACGGATGAAAAATTGAACGAAAAATTCCCGAAGATCGAAATGCCTTTTTACGCAAAAGACCTGGGCGGATGGACGAAGGCCTATCCTGAAATCGTCGAGGGCGTATGGAAGCAGAAGATTCAGGTCCAGGGCGCGGGGGCGAATTAAAATCAGGCGCCAGGTGTCAGGTGTCAGATTGGAATCTGAGGCGTCAGTCTTTAACTGAAACCTGGAACCTGAAACCTGGAAATTAAAATATGGCTTACGGAAGAACCGCGGCGTCGCCGAGCCGGCGCCTGGACCATCATGCGAATCCTCATGGAGATATTGCGCGGCCCATCGGCATTGGTTTCATTCTGATTGCGATGACGCCGCTGGTGATTTTGCCGCTCGCTTCGATCTTCATTTACAGCTTCGGCAAGGGGTTGGACCACTTCTGGGACGCGTTGATCTCCCCCCCCGCGGTCTTCTCACTAAAACTGAGTGTGACCACGAGCAGCGCGGCGACTCTGTGCAACGTCGTGTTCGGTTTGATCGCGGCCTGGGTGATGAGCAAGTACGAATTCAAGGGTAGCACGGCGCTGATGATCATCATCAGTCTGCCGACGGCGATTCCGACCGCAGTCGCGGGCACCGCGCTGTTGTTGGTGTGGGGGCGCAGCGGGCTGCTGGGACAATTTCTGGAACACACCGACTATCAGATTATGTTCACGACCGCCGCGATCATCCTTGCCAACATCTTCGTCACTTTCCCGCTGGCGTTCGGCGTCATCAAACCCGCGCTGGACAACCTGGACAAGAGTTACGAGGACGCGGCCGAGACGATGGGCGCGTCGCGGTGGCAGGCGTTCCGCTTCGTCGTGCTGCCGAGCCTTCGCGGCGCGATCGTCACCGGCGCGCTATTGACATTCGCGCGCTCGATCGGGGAGTTCGGCTCGACTATTTTGGTCAGCGGCAACCTGGCGATGAAGACACAGACGGCGCCATTATACATTTACACTAAATTCACCGAAGGCGAAATCGAGGGCGCGAACGCGATTGCGGCCGTGCTGGCGGCGATCTCGATCGCGATCTTCTCGCTGATACTGTTCACGAGGAAGAAACTGGAAAAGTGAGAGGGAGTGGGGAATAGGGAATGGGGAATGGGGAACTGTCAGTTGAAAGCGTCCCCACTCCCCACTCCCCATTCCCCACTCCCCACGAGACAAAGCGAGGTATGAAATGGCTGGAGAAATGGTAGCCACCTTCCACGCGACTCGAGCCTGGGCCGCTCCCGAAACTAAAGCGCGGCAATCCGTGGTCATCCGCGGGTTGAGCAAATGGTTCGGCTCCGAGCAGGTCCTCGACGATGTGAATTTCTCCATCGGTGAAGGCGAGAGCTTGGTTTTGTTAGGCCCTTCCGGCAGCGGCAAGAGCACCACGCTGCGGCTGATCGCCGGATTGGAGACGCCGGACAGCGGCGAGATATCCCTTCGCGGCAAGCGCATCGAACACCTGCGCGCGCGCGATCGCAACATCGGCGTGATCTTCCAGAATTACGCGCTCTTCCCGCGAATGACCGTGGCCGACAACATCGGCTTCGGCCTGCGCATCCGGAAGTGGGGGAGGGAGAAGCGCGGGGAGGTCGTTAACCGTTTGCTGGACCTGATCGGGCTACGGGATCAGCGCGACAAATTTCCGTCGCAAATTTCCGGTGGCCAACAGCAGCGCGTGGCCATCGCGCGCGCGCTGGCCTATGAGCCCGACCTGCTGCTCTTCGACGAATCGTTCAGCGCGCTTGACCCGCAGACCCGCACCGGGTTGCGCCGCGAAATCCGGGCTCTGTTGCGAAAGTTGCGCATCCCCGCGCTCTTCATCACTCACGATCAGGAGGAGGCGATGGAGATGGGGGATCAGATCGCAATTCTCAACCGCGGGCGTCTGGAGCAACTCGGCGCGCCCGACGAGGTCTACAACGACCCGCAGACCGAATTCGTCGCGACCTTCCTCGGCGCGGCCAATGTGGTCGAAGGCAATTGGGGTGACGGGTTCATCGCGCTAGATTGCGAGCAGTGTTTGAGGGCGCCGAGGCCGGCGCCGAACACGGCCCCTCAGGCGTCCATGGAGCGGATCAAGATGATCTTCCGCCCCGAAGACGTCACGCTCGGCGCCCCGACCGGCCTGGTCGAAACTCCGCACCATCTAGGACGCGGCGAAATCATCGATATTTCGTTCACCGGCGCGACCGAATCGCTGACAATCAAGCTCCTGCCGCGTGGTTACACGGCCCAGTCGCCGAATTCGGTTTGCGACGGCGCCTCGGACAAGTCCTGCAATCTAATGATCAAAGCCGTCCGCACGAAGTGGGAGGCGAAGAGGTTGAGGCTCACGGCCGGATCGGCGGTCTCGGTCGGGTTGAGGTCATACAAAATTCTGCGGGGGTAAAATTCTACGAGGATATGATGTGTCACATCAGCCATCAGCGCCTGCGCCGGTTTTGGCTGTTTTCGGCGCTGCTCTTCAGCTTGGATTGGTATGCGAATGGGTATTTCATATGTCATACGCCACGCGCCGGCGCCGCGTCGCAGGAAATGCCCAAAGAGAAGGGCGATTTCCGCGAACCCGATCTGGTCGAGATTGTCAAACTCGACTCGTCGGTCAAACTCGACATTCGATACGCCGCTTCGAATAACTTCCTCGGCCGCCCGGTGTACAAAGAGGCCCGCGCGTTTTTGCAGCGTCCCGCCGCCGAAGCCCTGCTGCGCGCCAACCGCAAGTTGCGCGAGAAAGGCTACGGGCTACTGGTTTTTGACGGGTACCGCCCGTGGTCTGTGACCAAAATCTTCTGGGACTCCACGCCTCAAGACAAGAAACGGTTTGTGGCCGATCCGAGCCAGGGCTCGCGCCACAATCGCGGCTGCGCTGTAGACCTGACGCTCTACGACCTGCGCTCCGGCCGTGAGGTCGAAATGCCCAGCGGTTACGACGAGATGACCGAGCGAGCCTATCCGAACTATTCAGGCGGGACCGAGGAACAGCGCCGCATGCGCGAGATGTTGCGCGAGGCGATGGAATCGGAGGGCTTCACCGTTTACGAATCCGAATGGTGGCATTTCGACTACAAAGACTGGAAGCAATACCCAATACTCGACATTGGCTTCAATCAGATCAAACCGCGATAGGCGGAGAGCGAGAGAGCGAGGGAGCAGGGGAGAGAGGGAGCGAGAGAAAACCTGGGTGATCTATTTGTCCCCGCTCTCCCGCTCTCCCGCTCCCCCGTCGCCCTGTCCCCTGTCGCTTTCCCGCCCGCCCGGTTAAAATCGGCCTGTACGCGTCCCGGCGCTCCGCTCCGCTTCGCTTCAATCACTGAGAATCAAATAATGGAAAACACGGTGAACCTCAATCTCGATTACACAATCTTTTGCGAAGACGTGCGCGTCGAGGCGTCGAATCATCTGAGCCTGATGGGAGTGACTCATCAGATCGTCGTGCCGCAATTTCCCGTAACGATGATCAAATTCGCGGTGCTCAACCACTGGCGCGGCGAGGGCCGATTCATGACCGAGGTCCGCATCCTGACGCCGGATCGAATGCAGACTGTCGCCATGTCGCAACCGTCCGGCTTCGCCGTCCAGCCCGACGGCTACGCCGACAACGTCACCGTCTTCGTCAACACCACTTTTTACCAGCCAGGCAATCACATCGTGCAAACACTGATTAACTCTTCATTGTTCGCCGAAAGGACGCTCCCGGTCATGCTGGTCGACCAACAACAATCAATCACCGAAAGTGAACAGGTAATGTGATATGTCGAATCAAAAAGCGCTAGATCAACTTTCAATCAACACAATCCGCACGCTCGCGATGGACGCCGTGCAGAAAGCCAACTCCGGCCATCCCGGAATGCCGATGGGAATGGCGCCGGCGGCCTATACGCTCTGGACGAAATTTCTGCGCTACAATCCGAAGAATCCCTCCTGGAGCAACCGTGACCGCTTCGTGCTCTCGGCCGGCCACGGCTCGATGCTGCTTTACAGCATGCTCTACCTGACCGGCTATGACGATTTTCCGCTCGACCAGTTGAAGCAATTTCGCCAATGGGGGAGCCTGACGCCAGGGCACCCGGAATCGGAATTGTCATCGTCGATCGAAACTACGACAGGCCCGCTCGGACAGGGCTTCGCCAACGGCGTGGGAATGGCCATCGGCGCCGAATACCTCGCCGCCAGATTCAATCGTCCCGAGAACGAGCTCTTCGATTATTACATTTACGCAATTGTCTCCGACGGCGATCTGATGGAAGGCGTGGCCTCCGAAGCCGCGTCGATGGCGGGCCATTTGAAGCTGGGCCGCCTGATCTATCTGTACGACGATAATCAAATTTCGATTGACGGCAGCACCAGTCTGGCCTTCACCGAAGACCGCGCGAAACGATTCGAGGCTTATCACTGGCACGTTCAGACGGTCGCCGACGCCAACGACCTGGTCGCGATCGAGAACGCGATCAAGGCCGCGCAGGCCGACCCGCGCCCCTCGATCATCTGCGTCAAATCGATCATCGGCTATGGCAGTCCCAACAAAGCCGGCACTGCGAAAGCTCACGGTGAACCGCTCGGCGCTGAAGAAGTGAAGCTGACGAAGCAGAATCTCGGCTGGCCTTACGAAGAACCTTTCACCGTTCCCGAAGAGGCGTTGAACAACTTCCGCAGGGCGATTGATCGCGGGCGGAAGCTGGAGGACGAATGGAACGCGAAGTTCGAAGTCTACGCGAAATCTCATCCTGAACTGGCCGACGAGTGGCGCCAGTGGGCGAGCGGCAAGTTGCCCGAAGGCTGGCAAGCCGCGGCGCCTACCTTCCCATCCGACAAGCCGATGGCGACGCGCGAGGCTTCGGGCAAGGCGCTGAACGCGTTCGCGAAAGCGCTGCCGATGCTGATCGGAGGCTCGGCCGATCTGCGCCCGTCGAACAACACTTTCCTCGAAGGCATGGGCGAATTCCAGCCGGGCAATTACTCGGGGCGCAACTTTCATTTCGGAGTGCGCGAACACGCGATGGGATCGGTGATGAACGGCATCGCGCTGACACATCCGTTGATCCCGTTCGGCGGCACATTCATGATCTTTTACGATTACATGCGCCCGCCGGTGCGATTGGCCTCGATGATGGGTTTGCAGGTGATCTACGTTTACACGCACGACAGCATCGGACTCGGCGAAGACGGCCCGACGCATCAACCGATTGAACATCTGATGGGGCTGCGCTCGGTTCCAAATCTGACGCTGATCCGCCCGGCCGACGCCAACGAGACCGCGGTCGCATGGCGCGCCGCCTTGGAGAACAACCACGGCCCAACGGCGCTGGCGCTGACCCGACAGAAACTGCCCGTCTTCGACAGAAACAAATACGCTTCGGCGGAAGGCCTGACGCGCGGGGCTTACGTGATGAGCGAATCGCCGACGAGCAAGATCGACGTAATCATCATCGCCACCGGTTCAGAAGTCTCAGTCGCCATCGAAGCGCAGGAGAAACTCACTGCCCTGGACATCGGCGCGCGCGTGGTGAGCATGCCCAGTTGGGAGTTGTTCGAAAAACAGCCGCAAGCGTATCGCGACGAAGTCCTCCCGCCGAACATCCACGCGCGACTCGCGATCGAGGCCGGCGTGACCTTCGGCTGGGCGAAATACGTCGGTGAGAAGGGCGACGTGATCGGACTCGACCGCTACGGGGCTTCCGCGCCGGTTCAGGCGGTAATGGAGAATCTGGGATTCACCGCGGCGAACGCGGTGGAGCGGGTGAAGAAGATGCTCGGAAAATAGCTTCCGCGCGGCGGCCGCATCGGGCGTCGTCTCTGATATGCGATGCAGCCTGCGCGCTATAATGAGGTCGTCAGGAAATAAGACTCTGTTGAAAGGAGATGGGCAATGAAAGAGGAACCATCATACACGCCTGGCGACGTGGTCGAAATTATCCATGGACCTTTTGCGAAACTTACTGGCAAGGTCAGGGATGTAAATAACGATAAACAGATGCTTCTGATAATAGTCGAAATATTTGGGAGAGACACCCCTGTCGAGTTAAAGGTTCGAGAGGTAAAGAAGATCGCATTATAAAAAGAGCGGGGGCGAAAAGCGTTTTGAGTCCCGCCTGAAGGCGGAAAGGGCGCTGTCAGCGAGCCGCTTCCGCCTGCAGGCGGGGCTCTAAACATTGAACGAGGGGAATCCGATGAAGACTGCGCTGTTGGTTATTGACGTTCAGGTCGGGATCATTGATCACTTTCAGGCTTACAACAAAGATCAGGTTCTGGCGAACATCGGCGATTTGTTAACCAGGGCCCGCGCCGCGAGCGTTCCGGTGATCTTCCTCCGGCACGACGGCGGGAAAGGGGATCCGCTGGAGGCCCATACCGACGGCTGGGCGATCCATCAGCGTATCGCGCCGGCTGACGGAGAACCGATTGTTGAGAAGCGATCGTGCAGTTCGTTTTACGAAACGCCATTGCAGACGATGTTGGACGAGACCGGAATTTCGCATCTGATCGTGACCGGGTGTATGACTGAATACTGTATTGACACCGCTTGCCGCCATGCGACCACGCTCGGTTTCGATGTGACGCTGGTCGGCGACGCGCACACGACGATTGACAACGATTTATTGAAAGCCGAGCAGATCATCGCGCATCACAACCGCGCGCTCAACTGGTTCAATTCCGGCAAACACACGGTGACCGTCAAACCGGCGAGCGAGGTCACTTTTCCGATTTAATTAAATAGCAAATCAGTATGGCTACGCCGACTACATCTATTCTCCCCCCAGGACCTAAACCCGTTTTCCCCGGCATAAGTGTTTTTGCGTTTCGCCGCGACCCGCTTAAGTTCCTAATGAATATGGCCAATGGGTACGGCGATCTGGTCTATTTCAGGCTCGGCCCGCAGCCGGTTTTCCTGCTAAAAAACCCAGATAACATTCGAGACGTCCTGGTCACGCACAATAAAAATTTCATGAAAGGCGAGGGGTTGCAGCGAGCTAAGCGTCTGCTCGGTGAAGGACTGTTGACCAGCGAGGGCGACTTTCATCTGCGCCAGCGGAGATTGGCGCAGCCCGCGTTCCACCGCCAGCGCATCGCCGGTTACGCCGCGACGATGGTTGAATACGCCGCCCGTATGCGGGATCGCTGGCAGGCCGGCGCCGAGCGCGATGTGGCCCGCGAGATGATGCGGTTGACGCTGGCGATTACGGGTAAGACTTTGTTTGACGCGGATGTCGAAGATGAAGCCGACGAGATCGGCGAAGCGCTGACCACGTCCTTCCAGGCGTTCAACCGCCTGGCGCTGCCTTTCTCGCGATTGCTCGAACGCCTGGCGCTGCCTTCGACAAAGCGTTTCCAGAAGGCGCGCGAGCGATTAGATTCGACGATCTATCGGATCATCAACGAGCGCCGGGCGAGCGGGGAAGACCGTGGCGACCTGCTTTCGATGTTGATCCAGGCTCGCGATGAAGAAGGCGACGGCTCGGGGATGACTGATAAACAGTTGCGCGACGAAGCGATGACGATCTTCCTGGCGGGCCACGAGACCACTGCCAACGCTCTGACCTGGACGTGGTATCTGTTGTCACAGTATCCGGAAGTCGAAGCCAAATTCCACGCCGAAGTCGATGAGGTTTTGAAAGGCGGATTTGGCGCCGCCGAAGATTTCCCGCGACTGCGTTACACCGAAATGGTCTTTGCCGAAGCGATGCGGCTTTATCCGCCCGCCTGGATCATCGGCCGCCGCGCGCTGGGCGATTATCAGATCAACGGCTATGCGATTCCGGCCCGTTCGATTCTGGTGATGAGCCAGTACTTGACGCATCACGACGCAAGGTTCTTTCCCGACCCGTTCCGCTTCGATCCCGAACGCTGGGCGCCGGAGGCGAGAGAGTCGCGCCCGAAATTTTCATACTTCCCGTTCGGCGGCGGCCCGCGAGTGTGCATCGGCGAGAGCTTCGCCTGGGTGGAAGGAGCGCTGGTGTTGGCGACGATCGCGCAGCGCTTCAGAATGCGGCTCGCGCCGGGCCAGCCGGTCGAACTGCAGCCGACGATCACGCTTCGACCGAAACACGGAATGCGGATGATTCTTGAGCCACGTTAAGGCGGTACGGTCAGTAAATCGCGAAATCGCCATTCTTCGCGCCGGAGGCGCTGGAGGAAATTAGCCGGTGGCGGGGAGCCATCGGGAAGGTCATAGCAAACGATTTTAAGCCCCGGCAGGAGCGACAGACCGACGCCCAATGCTTATTTCCCAATCGCAATCCTGCAGCCCTTTCAGGGCGCGGACATTTGGCTGTCAAAGTCCCGGTGGCTCCCCGCCACCGGCTAATTTCCATTACCCCTCCGGGGCAAAAGGTCGCTCACGCTCCCCGTACTATACTCTAAGTCTCACCGCTGTTTCGACATCTGATCAATCACAGCGCCCAGCCGTTTGATCTCCTCGCCGTAACGCGCCCAATCGCCCTCGCGCTGCGCCTGTATCGCGCGCTCATAATGTTGCTTGGCTTGTTCAGCCAGGTTCGCCGTGGGCGCCGCCGCTTGAGACGGCGTGGACGTTTCGACAGGTTTCGATTCTGAAGTTTGAGATTTGAGATCACCCGCCGTCGTTTCGCCGAAAAGTCGCGCCAGGCCGGCTTCCAGCGTCGGCTCCATTGCGATGCGATTCTCATTGACCACAATCACCCTCCGCAGTTCAGGAATGCGGACTGATTCGGCGCGCAGGTAAAGCGGTTGCACATAGATCAATGACTCCTCGATCGGAATCACCATCAGCGTGCCCATAATCACGCTCGATCCTTTCTGATCCCAGAACGTCCGCTGGCGCGAGATTTCGGGGTCCTGGTTGATGAGCCCTACTACCTGTTTTGGGCCGTAGCTCACCTTCTGTTTCGGGAACCGGTAAACCACCAGCTTGCCGTAATGCTCGCCGTCGGAACGCGCCGCCATCCACGCCGCCAGATTGTCTTTGCTGCTGGGCGTGAACGGCAGCATCAATATGAACTCTTCGCTCTTTTCGCCCGGCAGTTTCATGATCGTATAATACGGCTCTATGGTCAGATTCCTTCCATCAGCCTCTCCCATCGAAGCCACCGTCCAGAGGTCCTCCTTGTTGTAGAAAATCTGAGGCTGATCCATGTGAAAGGTAGAATAGATTTGCGACTGAAGCTTGAAGATGTATTCCGGGTAGCGCAGGTGCGCGCGCAGACCCTGGGGCATTTCCGCCAACGGCTTGAGCGTTCCGGGATAGATGCGCGCGTAAGTCTGGATGATAGGGTCGCGCTCGTCGGCGATATAAAGCTGCGTGTCGCCGTGATAGGCGTCAATGACCGCTTTGACAGAGTTGCGAATGTAGTTGACGCCATCGACCGGTTGCGAATATGGGTAGCGGTCGCTCGTGGTGTAACCGTCGGCGATCCAGTAAAGTCGCCCCTCGTTAATGACCATGTAAGGATCTTCGTCGAGGATCAGGTATGGGGCGATTTGCTTGAGCCGGTCACTGATGTTGCGTTCGAACAGGACGCGGCTGTCCGAGGTCAGATCGTTCGACAGCAACAGCTTCATATCGCCGAACCGAATTGCGAAGAGCAATTGCCGCCACCTTGAACCGATTGAGACGCCGCCTTCGCCTTCGTAACTTTTGAAGACGTTCTGATCGCCTGAGGGGTAGTTGAATTCTTTGGTGTTGGTCTTGACGTAGACACGGTCGTTAGACGATTCGCCGAAATATATTTCTGGCCGATCAATTTTGAGCGACGGCAAGACCGAGGCCGGCGGAATGTCCTTGATGTATAGCACGGGCTGCCCGACGGACGTCACCTGATCAACGGGACCTAGCGTCAGGCCGAAGCCGTGAGTGAATGCGAAATGTTCGTTGATCCAGTTGCGGTTGGGCAGCTTGTCCGATGACAGCTCGCGCGGCGAAAGCATGACCTGCTTCAATTCGCCGTTGATGAGATATCGATCGTTGTCTACCGAGCGAAAGTCGTAGTAGGGGCGAAGCACCTGAAGCTGCGCGAACGTGTCGAGTAATTGGTTCTTATCCCACAGGCGGATGTTTTTGATTGTCTGCTGATTCTTCTGAATGTCCTGATTGGTGAGCGTCTTTTCGCCGGAAAGCTCCCGCTCTTCGACTTTGTCCAGGGCGAAAGCTTTGCGCGTCGCGGCGATGCTGTATTCGATGAAGGGCGTCTCTTTGGCGAACTCGTTCGGCGCGACCGAGAAACGCTGCACGGATGACGGGTAAAGCCAGCCGGCCACGACCGTCAACAGGTAGAGGCCGACGCCCGCCCAGATCAACCGGTTAGTTCTGAAGAAGACGCTCAGCAGAGCTATCGCCGCGACGATCACGGCGACGATGATCCGCGCGGAGAGGATCGGCATCGTGGCGTGGATGTCGGCGTAGCTCGCGCCCGACACCGGCCAATTCCCGCCGAAGAGCAGATTCGGTCTCGCCAGATAAGCATCGAACGCCAGGATCAGAAACACCGCCGCGAACAAGCATAGTAGATGGGCGCGCGCGCCGCGTTCGACGTTGATGCCCATACGTGACTGGCCGAAATCGATTGCGCCGTGTATCAGGTAAATCAGCGCCGCTCCGACCAGGCTCACGACCACTATTAACATTAACAATTCCGAAACGGCGTCCAACGCCGGCAGAGTGAAGAAGTAGAAGGCGATGTCGCGTCCGAAGATCGGGTCGGTTTCGCCGAACGGGACCTGATTGCGGAACCGCAGATATGTCTCCCACGATCCCCAGCCGGATATTCCCGCGAAGGCGCCGACCGCCACCGCGACCAACGGCGCGAGACGCGGCGCCAACGCCGAAAAATCGGGTGTGGGTATCTCCTGCCCCTCGATTACTAAGTGTCGCGCGGCCCTCGCTGTCTGGGGGCTGAGTCGCAGGGCGATTTTGAAGTTGAGCCAGATGAGGGCCGCCGTGATCAGCCAGACAGCCGCGGCCAGCCACGCTTTGGCGCCTAAAGTCGTGGTGAAGACCGTCTGGTAGCCGAGTTGTTGGAACCAGAGCCAGTTCGTATAAAACTCTGCCACCGCCGGTAATGCGACGGCCAAAGCGACGACGGGCAGGATCAGCAACCGGTAGCGAAACCGGCGTGGACGATGTGTAAGGATAAATTTCTCTTGCCGCTTAGGTTTATTCTTCGGGAAATCATCAGGTAGTTCGGTATCCATTCTCATACTTTCTCCAGGTCTTCGGCTCACCGCGCCACAGCGCTTTGAACATAGACGGCGGACGCCGTCCCAATTCCGGAATATTGCGCATGTTATATCACATTGGGGGATTGGGAGTGGGGAGTAGGGAGTGGGGAATGGGGAGAAGATACTACTCCCGACGTTGATCCTCGTTTCGGCCCCGGGAAGGCGCCGGACAGAAAAATGGGGAGTGGGGTACTATCTTTCCCCCACTCCCCACTCCCCATTCCCCACTCCCAGAATCAATACTCGTTCTTGCCACCGGTGCTGATTTCGTAGAGAAACCAGATGCGTCTCTCGGTTTGATTCAGAATCTCCTGCAGCGCATTGCTGGTCGCTGAGTCGCGGTTCTTATCGCATATTTCGATCGCGGCGCGTTGCCGTTCGGCGATGAGGCGGTTGTCCTTGATCAACTCCTGAATCATTTTGTCGGGCGGCACATAGTCATTGTTGTCGTCCGCGATGGATTGTAGTTGGTGGATATGAGCGATGCTGCGGATGGTAGTTCCGCCGATGCGCCGCACCCGCTCGGCCAGCGGGTCTATTGAGTCCATGATCGAGTCGGCTTGCTCGTCGAGCAGCAGATGGTAATCGCGAAAGTGCGAACTGGCGACGTGCCAGTGGTAGTTCTTGGTCTTCGTAAAGAGCGCAAAAGCGTCGGCGATCAGCGGGTTCAACGCCTCGACCACAGATCGCGCCTCGTCAGGTTTGAGGTCGGTCGGCGTCGCTAATTCTTTCGGCGCGGGGTAGGATTTGATCCGTCCGTTAGCCTTGGCGGCCTGAGATTTGCCAGTCTCGGCGAGCCGGACGGCGGTTCTATTCATGCTGGAATTGGCCATGTCTTTTCTCCTCTTCGTGTAATATCCCGCCCAATTGCTTGTCGGGGTCGTTTGCCGCTCGCTCCTTATCAAGACGGAGTTTTTGGTAGGAGGGGAGGGCAAAGAGAGGGAGAAATATTAAATGCGACGTGGCCTGACCGTCAGTCCGCTAGCGCACAATCTTCAATTCCGCTGCATTATCGCTTTCGTAACTTTATTTTTCCCATCCGCAGTAATCTCCAGGACCATCGCCGATTCGCGCGCGGGTTTGTCCCGAGGGGCTTTTCTGAGCGCCGCTTCCACAAGCTTATCGAAGATGGCGAAGAACGCGTTCTCGCGCCATTCATCCAGATCGTCGGCCATTTCGACGAATTTGCGCGCGGCGTCATTCAGGTCGTCCAGCGGGATCGGCTTCTTCTCTTTCAGCGCGCGGTCTAACACCTTATCGAGTTTTACCAGACGGTCGGCATAGCTCTTTTCGACGTTGCAGAGCGTGATCAAGAATTGAATGTCGGAAGACGTCAAGCTGGCCTTCATTGGTTCGCCTCCGGTGAACCACGCGGGCAGCGTGACGGTTTTAAATTGCCGCAGCGCAGTAAAACCCTCTTTGTCATAAACCTCGTGCAGCGAGGGCGACAGGTACGCGAAGCCGACGCGCGCCAGATGCTCGGTCTGTTTCATCCCGGTGTATTTCGCTCCGATCAGTTTGCGCATCGTTTGCCGCGCAAGTTCGCGCAACTCTTCGCCTGAAACCGCGCCCAGCGCGTCGCGCAAAGCCGCGCCGTCATACCGCACGATGTAATTAATCGTCACTTTGCCGAGGCCGCCTGGGAACTGGCGCGCCAGATCGTCGACGAACGCTTCGCGGCTCTGTTTGTCGAACAGGCCCAGAAATTCCGCCAGATCGAGGTATTGCTTCAACTCCTCAACAGATGTGCGCTCGTCCGATTCGAGCAGATCGTATTGCGCGGCCAGATTGCCGAGCGTCTGAAGCAGATATTGCCTGGTCGTCCGATCAAACGCGTTCGACGAATCGCCTTCAGGCTGAGAGGTTTCGCCGACTGCGCGCAGCAAGAAATTGCTCTCGACAATCTCTTTAAACTTGCGCCCCTTGGCGCGGCGCTGTTCGATCGAGGTCTCGGTGGCATAAACGTGCAGCAGCCCGGCGCCACTTCGTTCAATCGCGTGTTCGACGTTTTGGGTAAGCTGTTTGAGGCTGTCGTAGCCCCAGCCCATCACGTTGATCTGCAACTGCGCGCTGCGGTCGATCTCGTGTGTGAAAACGGCGTCGTTGATCCGCGTGTAATTCGTATTGTAGCGCTCCAGAACCCCTGAAAAATCGCCCGTCGCCGCCGCCAGCGCAAGCTCACGCCCTTCGGCCCGATTCAAATTCAACTCGACGTCGATCAACTTCTCCTCGCGCGCCGCTTGTGTGTAGGCGTAATGCAGATCGAGCGTGATTTTGTCGCTGACCGCTTCGGTGAGGCGCGCGTACCAGGAGTCCTTGAAATCCTTGATCCTTTTCAGGCTCTTTTGCAGATCCTCGACTGCGTCCTTCAACTTGCTCTTTTCGATCTTGTCGAACCCAATGCCGATCAGACGCCCGGCGATCTCCTGCAATTTCTCGTCGCCGATCTGTCGCAACTGGTCCGCCGTTTTGATCTCGCCGAGCTTTTCAAACAGCGGGTCGAGCCGCGTGGCGGATTTGAGCTTGGACAGGAAATTGCGGACAGGCGCCGTCGCGCCGTCTTCGACGAAAGCCTGGGCCTTCCGGGCGAGCTGCGAAAACTCCGCGAACCGTTCGTTTTGCAGAAGCAGTGGATAAACGCTCGTCCCCCACAAGAGCTGCGCGACATCCCACGCGTCCAATGCGTCAGACGCTTCCTCCCCCCCTTCTTCGGCGCCTTCGGTCGACTCGACAAGCTCGGCCGGGACGCTCACTCCGGCGAGTAATCCTAGCGCGCGGCGCAGTTGGGGAATCTTGTCCAGGTAGGCGTGATATAGATTAACTATGCGCGTGTCCAGATTGTTGTACGTATCGACCACTTGCCGCGCGACGCCGAGGAATTCCTGTAGCGTATCGTTATTCAGCGCTTTGCCGATCAGATCGAGCGACCAGTCGTGAACGAAGCCCTTGACCATCGACGTCAGCCTCTCTTCCAGTTTGTCGAGCGACGCGTATTCCTCGGCTTTATTAAAATAGTCGAGGACGGTCTTGGCGTCGGCGCCGATGAGCCGGATCAGAAACTCGTCCGCGCTTTGCGGCAGGCCTTTCAATTCGACCTTGCCGTCAAGGCCGAAATCGGCGGCGAAGTCGAATTGCGAGTCGCGGCTCTTGCGAACCACGAAGCGCGCCCACCCGTCTTCGGCGCCGCGCCGCGCCTCGACGCTGAAGTCTCCCGCCAATTGGCAGCCTACCGACACCGCCGCCATCGCCCGCAGCGCGTAATCCAGGTCCAGGCTGAGTTGATTGAATTCAATCGAACGCGAACCGGTCATCTGGTAGCCCCAATTCATCCCAGCCTTCAACTTCAGATAACCGCCGAATCGCGTGACCAGCGCCTCGCCGGGCTCGGGTATCTCGGCCACGGAATCGACCTGCTGCGGCAGACGCGTCCCGGCGAGCAGGTCGCCCAGAATCTCCTTCGCGGAGTTTTCGGCGTCGTAAACCTTCAACCGTTCGTAAGCGACCTTGCCGCCCGCGCCGATGCCGAAGTCGCCCGACAGCGTCAGAGCCCCGACGGGAATCTTCGCGTCCGCCGTGAGGTCGCCATTCGCGCTGAAAAACAACCGCACGTAGAGTTTTTCATCGATCAGAAACTCACTCAGCCCCAGATCCTTCAACGTCTCGTCTTTTTCATCGGGCCAGATCAATCGTATCTCGGCGCCGGCGCCGGCGGCCACGCTCAGCCGCATCCCGCCTTCGCGCCCGAATCGAAACTTCCCTCCGTTCGCGAATTTGAAGTTAACGCCGGCGACGCGAGTGACGGTCGGCAGAAACTTTCCGCCCGTCGCGATCAGCGTCAGCCACATATCCTGATCGGTTTGCAGTTCGATTTGCCCGTCGCCTGAGAGGAACGATTTTTTGAACGTCTCGGTGTTGAGTGGGAAGATTAGCATGAGGTCTCCTTGATCGGATTGAATACGAGATCGAATCTCTGAGTGATAATCACGTATGGCCGCTGTAGACTTTAACGCAATGTTGAGGGAAGGCGGAAGTAAATAATTGAAGACTGCGCAAATAAATTTCCATAGCAATAAGCATTGCAATTGGCGCGAGCATGGGTACGCATCGCTTGGGAGCGTGCAGTAGTGGCAAGATGCGCATTGAAAAGCAATGAGGCGCCTCGCCGAGACTGCACGCTCCCAAGCGATGCGTATCCAGGGCATGCTCATTTCAAAGAGGAATAAACCGTGACCAGAAATCAACAAATCGGCGCTTGGCTGGCGCTTACCTTGCTGCTTGCCTTGGCGCTCTATCGTTGGTTCAATCTTCCATGATGAACCAAGCTTCCTCGAAAACTCCGCTGATCGCGGTCGTCGGCCCCACGGCGTCGGGCAAGAGCGATCTGGGCATCGCCCTGGCCGAGCGTTTCGGCGGCGAGATAGTCAACTGCGACTCGGTTCAGGTCTACCGCGGCCTCTACGTCGCCACGGCCAAAGTCCCGATGGAGGAGCGTCGCGGCGTCCCTCATCATCTGATTGACATCGTCGAGCCGACAATCAATTTCACCGCCGTGGCCTGGGCCGAAGAGGCGAAGCGAGTCATCGCCGGCATCGAAGCGGTAGGGAAACGCGCAATATTGGTAGGCGGCACGGGATTTTACCTGCGCGCTTTGACGACCAGGTTCTTCGACTCGCCCGAAATTGACGAAAGCATACGCCCGCGATTGCAGCGCATTTTGGAGAGACACGGCGCGGAACATCTACATAGAATGCTCGCCCGCGTCGACCCGAAACTGGCCGCGAAGTTCGCGCCGAAGGATTGGTCGCGCGTGACGCGCGCGCTCGAAGTCTATTTTTCTTCGGGCAGGCCGCTCTCCGAATGGCAGGAGAGTTCGCCTGAGGAACCGACCGAATTAGCCGGGCGGCTGCATTACTTCGTGCTGGAACCGCCGCGCGAAGAATTGTACGAGCGCATCAACCGCCGCGTGGACGCGATGGTCGAGCGCGGGCTGCTCGAAGAGATTCAAAGCCTGATCGCGTCCGGCGTCCCGCCGGCGGCGAAGGCCTTCAACGCGCACGGCTACAAACGCTTCGTCGAATATTTGATGGGACGACGCACGCTCGAAAGCGCAATCGAGCAGATGAAGCTCGACACCCGCCATTACGCCAAGCGCCAGTGGACGTGGTGGCGGGCGCAATCGAACACGCATTGGCTGGGCGGATTCGGATTTGAGAAGCGGGTGGTTGATGAAGCGTGCCGAGTTGTTGAGCAGTTGATAGTGAGACCTAACCGGCAAGACTGATTCCGCATCAGCCATGGATGATTTTTGACATCCTCTCCACCTAGGCCTGACGGCTGTTGGTAGAGATTCCTACGCTGAACCCGTGTCGGATTCATGTCTCGTAGGCGTAACTTTCCCAGCGCCCGACCGGGTAGGAGATTCGAATGAATCCCTGTTTTTTCACGGCGCCATCGCCGTTACATATGGTTGCATTGTCGGCGTGGTTGGTTCTCGCAATTCCGACTGCAACTCATTTCTTCGGTGTTCAAACACTGCTTAATCCATCAAGTTGTAGACCTAGCGTTTGCGATCAGCAAGCTTTTGAACCGCTGTCCGAACACTATCAGAGGGCTCGCCATTCTCTCCCTTAACCAGATGCAATTGCTCGCCTGCGATCGCTTCATTTTCAGAGTTTCGACTCAGCCATATTTGGCGCTTATCGGTATCCTCGATGAGATGGCTATGGCCGTCGGCTTTGGGCGTCACTGCGGCATTCATTTTGCTGAAGGTCGAACGATCATCGCTTTGCCATACCTCTCCAGTTTCTGTCGTCAGCGACAGTGACCCGTCTTGACTATCTGCGATAAAACGAGCCGAGAAGGGAGCAGGCAGGGGGCCAATTCGTCTCCATTGCTTGGAAGGGTCCTTATGCTCAACTGAGGAGTCTGATGCTAATTTCCAATAATCACGGCTCTCAAGTTCCCAAACATCGAGTTTGCCTTTAGTGATAATAACAAGAGTAAGTTTCTCCTGTTCATCGAGAGTAAAGTCGTAGTAAACGGATTCGTCCCATCTAGTTATCGTCTCAAGATCGTGTTGTGCGGCAAAAGTTCGATTTAGAGGCCACAGATCTAGAATATCAGTCGGAGGCCAGGTGAAGAAGACGCCGGCTTTCTGCATCTCCTCCTTTGTCTGAAATTTCTTCAGATCCAGCAAGCGCATCCTCATCAAGTGATAACCCATCCGCTCGCTTCCCGGAGATAGGGAAACAGCATAGAAGTACTCGCCCTTGACTTGCCAGCGTGGGAGTGGGCTGAATGGGTCCGGAAACACCGTCAAGAAATAGTCTTGCGCAGTTCCGTTTGCGGAAATACGGCTGAGCGTTCCTGGGCCGCTCTCGAACACATTGGGATACCATGTTTCGCCATTGATGATTCTCGCAATCCGAAGCGAATTATCGTCATCTCGCCGTTGTTTTCGTTTCGCATCCCCTGATTGCGAGACGTCCGTTTGTGATCCCTGTGTGACAAGTAAGATCAACATTATGGCGGCAAAAATTGAATTCATAAATTTACTCCTTTTCAGGGCCAACTGAAATAATCGTTTGTCAGGAATGATGTAGCCGGTTTCCTCTTGGCCAGCAAACACCATAGAAGAAGCACATCCGTCTTCGTACCATTACCGTTGAGATCACGATCAATGTCAGATTCTGAGACCTCTATTTGACGTATATGGAAGAGCCCGTCAAGCGCTCCTTCGACACTGCTAAGTTTGCTTGCAAAATCCGCTCCAGAGTATATAACTCCATAGGACGGATCATACCATGTGGTGACGCCTCCTGTGGTATATTCAACAAACTGATGATTCATGAAAATCGAAGACGGATCATCGCTCCCCTGTCCTTCGATTCCTATCTCGTCGGTCACTTGATTATACGAGTAAGTATGCACAGTACTGAAGAATATAGAGGGGTCGAAAAGCCCATCTTGATTGCTAATGACGTTCAAATAGGGATAATCACTGTCGCCTGATTTTCCGGGATCTGTTGTAAACGACCAATTCTTAACTAGAAATCCAGTGTTGGTTTCGGTTGTATCGCCGCGACTGACAACTGGGAACTTGAGGCCAGTAATTCCATGCACTCTGAGCGAATCTATGAAAAGTCGAGAGAAGGATCCGCATTGACCATTCCCGGCGTTGATAAGTTCTGCCGGATAAATGTTTGAAGTGTCTTTCGGATTGTAGTACTTGAGTTGTTTTGTGCCGTCGGCCGTAAAGAGTTGCTTCGAGGCGAATTGATTCCAGATCGCGTTAAAGATCTCAGTCGCGTTGTTCTTACCTTTTGCCGGTTTACAGGCAATATGCGCCAGGGTGTGAAAGAAGGGGCTGACTGGTAAAGGCGATGCCCATGTTACGTAAACTTGATTACTGCTAGCTCCGGCAAGCCACCAATTGTCGGCATTTTCAGCTTGGTACTCCCAATCGATTAACAATGGGTCAAAAAAGTCTACTGTTGTGGAGAGATTGTCGCTGCTTACCAAATCACTGATCGAGATATCATGGGCGGATTCGCCTGCGGTAACGGTTCGATCAGTAAAACTAAGAGTGGGGAAGGCCTCACCCCTTACCTTGATTGTTGCGCCGTCCAGGGAGACGTCGGGAACTGCGACGACTTTGATGGCGACCGTCACAGGGTTATTTGTGACATAGGCGACAGGATATTTGATATCGCCCAAGTCGTCGGCATCGCCATCGGGAATCGAGGAATTATCGACCCAATGCGGGGCTGTATAGTCACCGCTGTTATTGTCCTTGCGCAAAGGTCGATTACCCGATCCGGAGAATGAGACTTCCTTTAGGCTTAAGATGACCACGGAAAACTTCTCCTCGAACTTCTTCGAACCGAATTCCGCAGTCAATGAAACTCCGTCGACCGATTGGCTTACGCTATCGCCACTTATATCCAGTGTCGTTTCGCCAGTGCCGACATTTAAGACTGTGGAATTATTGGCGACAAAAGTTGCGCTACCGGAGTTGGACCTGATATTGATATCGACGCGCCTGTTCGGCGCCATCGAACTGACGTTGACTTTTACCTGACGCGAGCCACCGATGATTATTGAGTTGAACTGTTGAAACGTAACTGTCGGAGTGACCACCGTAAAGGCGACGCCGTTGCTGTTCGGAGTCGAGTTTGTGACGGGGTCTGGGATAAAGGGATTACCTCCATACCCCTGTGAAGTCACCGTTACCGTTCTTTGACCTTCTGCAGTATTAGTATCAATCGAAAAGTTAGCTCTGATCTCTGTATCCGTTGCTGAGGTGACCGTGATTGTAATTCCGGCCCCTGTAATATTGACCAGTGGCCTCGTTCCGAATCCTCTTCCTGTGATTACCACATCCGTTTGCGCCCCTACTTCCCAGCTCGCAGGGCTGATCCCTGTAATGACAGGCGTCGGGTCCGCGATAAGAAAGTCCTCCTGATTGCTGGTCCCGAACGAATTGGTTAGCGTCAGTTGCCGCATTCCCGTCGCCGCCGTCGAATCGATGTTGAACTGTAGCTCGACCTGATTTTCCGACACATAGCTTATCGCCAACGACACCCCACTTCCGCTCATCTGAGCCTGATACGTGGTGGACATAAACTGGCCATACAGTTCAATGGCGCCATTCTGGCCCCGTTGCGCCGCCGTCGGTTGGATCGCCTCAATCGCCGGAGGCGAGACTGCAATTTCTACCGCCGTTGTGCCGAGATAAAGATATTGCGCCTGTATCCATACTGGCCCATCGCCTGGCGGGAACGGCTGGCCGCTCGGCCAGTCCGGATCATTTGTACTGGCGAATCCATAACCGGCGGGGTTATAAAAGTAATAGCCACAGCATGGCTCATACTCGTAGTAATAGGCGACGACATAATGGTCGCTTTCGAGCTGGTATCTACTAAAATTTTCCGTTGGAGCGCTCATATAGCCGTCGGCTATGTCATCTTCACTCCCGCCGAGGGCTGAGCCGCTCCGGATTATTTCCCAATTCAAGGAGGTGAAGTACTTCCTGCCTAAAAATCCCGCCACATAAGGGTCATAGTAATAATTGGCGATCGGATCGAGTTCCGTAGCCGAATAGGTGTCAACTGTCTGGGGATCGGCCGCGATGGCCGAGATCCCTATGGCATACTGCGCCTGCGCCTTAACGCCTTGAAACACGAAAAGTAAGAAGAATGTCAGCGCAGTGGACAGGACACGCATCGAATATAGGCTGAGTCTCTTACTCAGATCGGGTCGCGATTTTTTGGACGACATAGATGTGGCTTTCATTGGCATCTCTCCTTGACGGTAACTGACTACAGAGATCGGACGCATTTTGAAGAAAGTTATTTTTCAAACGCTGGGGGCCTCTGTTTCTCGGGGGTTCGGTCGCGCGGAACATCCATCTTCAAAACCTTCATTTGTGGCGCAAACTCTCGTTTGAGGAAGGCGTTTATCTGGTTGACTTTGCCTGGCGAAAGCTCAAGCTTCACCCGGTTGGCGTATTTCGAGAGCATAGCCTCAAACTCTTTCTGCAGTTGCTTCACTTCATTTGGGACAGGTGGAATCTGATCCCTGGAGGCGAGTTGACGACCGGGGCCCTGTGACCGAAGCCGGTTGATGATTTCCTTTCGGCGAACCAGATGGGCGCTCATTTCACTCTCACAATCGTTGGCTATCTTGAGAAGTTTCTGGTATTCGCCTTCCGTCAATTGCAGTTGCTGTCTGTAATGCAGATTGAGTTTATCCTCTCCTGCCTTCGCGTTCGGATTCCGCGCCTTATCTTCCAGATGTTTGAGGTGAGAGAGGAAGAATCGATAGAGATATTGCTCCGGAATCTCTTGTGCGGCCTGCGGCTGTGCGACCTGCGGCGTGGCGGCGGCAACCCGATTTGTAGGTTGGCTAGCAACCTGATTTGTGGCCTGTCCGTAGATCACCAGCCTTGCTATGCCGCAGCAGAGCAGGGAGAACAGAGCGAAAAGATACTTATGCTTTGTCATAGACGTTTTTCCCTTGTTTCTTGAACACTCGGCGGTCATCTCTCCTGGCGTCTGTTAGCCATAATAAACAGCTTCAATTCTTGTGCCTTATCCGACGACCCAATGCGTTTTTGCCAAATTCACGGGCGATCTGCTCCAAACTAATGATCGTCCATAAATTACTCGATAGCGTAAAACTGCCGTGGAGACCGGCCCAGGCTGAAGACGCGCTGTAGCAAGCAGGCCAATCGCGCAAAATGCGCGGAAATCGCGCAAAATGCGCGGAGGCGCGCGCCAACCGGCCCACTACACGTTCAATCTTCAGTCTCGCGGGTGACGCCGAGCTTTATCATCAGCCTATAAAGTCGGTGGCGCGAAGAGAGCCCGAGCAACGCGGCGGCTCTTGTGCGGTTGCCATAGCATCGCTTAAGCGCCTGCTTGACCATCTCACGCTTTTCGGACGACGAGAGATTGTTGAACTGGAAGCTGGGAGGGATGCGCGCTTCGCCGTGATCAGGCAACGCGGGACGCTCTATACCTATTTTCGGGTGAATCTTCGACCGTGTCCGCCTTGTTTGGAAGACTAGCGACTCGGCCTTGATTTCTTCGGCGCCATTGAGCGCAAGCGTTCGCTCGATCAAATTTTCCAATTCGCGGACGTTGCCGGGCCAAGAATGCCGCAGCAACGCGGTCTCGGCCTCCGGCGTTAAACTTGGGACAGGCAATTTCATCCGCTCGCAATGCATGGTAAGAAAATGGCGGGCTAGTGGCGGAATGTCCTCCACGCGGTCACGCAGAGCAGGCATGATGAATGTCATCACCGCGAGGCGATAATAAAGGTCCTGCCGGAAATTTCCGGCATCCACTTCATCCAATAAGACGCGATTGGTCGCGGCGATGATGCGAACGTCAACCTCGATCTCTTCAGTCCCGCCGACGCGTTCGATGCGGCGCTCTTGCAAGGCGCGCAGCAATTTCACCTGATCCTGCAACGGCAATTCGCCGATCTCGTCGAGGAACAGAGTCCCCTTGTTGGCCCGCTCGAAGCGTCCGAACTTGCGCGAAACGGCTCCCGTGAACGCCCCCTTCTCGTGACCGAACAACTCGCTCTCGATCAGATTGGGATTCATGGCCCCGCAGTTGACTGCAACGAACGGCCCGGAAGCGCGGGCAGAGGCCAAGTGAATCGCCCGCGCCATCAGATCCTTTCCGGTGCCGGATTCTCCTTCCATCAAGACTGAGAAATCATTTGCAGCAGCCTTATAAATGAAGTCGAGCATCGCCCGCGCCTGTGGCGATTGACCTATGATCTCGCTCGGCCCGAAGCGATTGTTCGACGGCCCGGTCGCGGCAGGTAAGCGCGATACTGAAAGTTTGGTAGGATCAATCAACTCTTTGAAAGGTTGTCGTATTTCTCTTGTTTCTGATGTATAGGATTGTGGTTGCGGCCCGGACATTACCAGGGAGGTTGTATCTGGGTCACACACACTTCGGCCGTCAAGGGCGTTTCGATCCATTAGCGCTGTTCCTTTGTGAAATGGCCGAAAACAGCCAGGTTTATGTTTGAATTTTCAACTTTGCAACGAAGGGGCTAACACGAAGGGTGGGTGTCTTCCCCCGGCGCTGAACACACCTATACTTATAATGGCTTACATCGTCTTATGATTCTTATATGAGGTGATACAGAATTTCACGTAAGTGAACAACGGGCGGCGAGTATTGCCTACTGATTTTCAAGCTGTCAATCTGTCGAAAAAATCCGCTCGAATCGGGAAAGAATCGCTAATAGCGGCGTCATAACAGCAGCCAAGCCCCGTTTGTGTGGGGGTGGCGGTTGCCCGACCATGAGGGAGGGCGGATCTCGTTGACTGCGCTCCAAGAGCGCGTTTTAAATGCACTCTCAAGTTAATCTAGCGTGCATCAGACGGATCATCGCGATCCGTATCAACGTTTCACTCGTTTCCGGCAAGTACTCGTAGCCCTTGATCATCCGGCGATGAAACCTGAGCTAGGCGAAGGCTCGTTGCCGGTCTCAGGACTACTAAGACACGGTCTTAGTAGTCCTGAGACCGGCAGCCCTGGTCATGCTCAAATTCCTCTCCGATAACTGATGTCGAAATCGGAAAAGTATTTCATTCGTTGAGGAAAATTCGGGAGGAGTAGTAATATGGCGGGGAATTCAGCAACCTTTGCTTACGGAGTTCAAAACCTGTCGTAAAACTGCGTCTGATCGCGATCGGCAGACCTGTGACCTTGGCGTAGATGAACTGATCCAGCTCAAACGAATTTCGACCTGGTTGTTGGAACAATCCGAGCGCCGCTGTCGCGGCGAACTCATAACTGTAAGCTATTTCAAAATCAAGCCAAATCGAGAGGAAAGCAATGTCAATAGAACAGAAGCGCGGGACTCAAGCGATTTTCGGCAGACGTATTGTGGGCTGGCTCTCTGTCTGTTTTCTACTTTGCCTGGCGATCTCCAGAGCATACGCGCTGCAAGGCAATATTAACTCGCATGACCCTTCCGGCCTCGTTAAGGAAGGTGATCGCTACTACCAATTCACCACAGGCCCCGGAATCTATTCCGCCTATTCGACCGATCTTATCTTCTGGACCCCTGCTCCGAACACGGTCTTTCCCATCGGAACCTGGCCTTCGTGGATCAACACCGCAGTCCCCGGCTTTAGCGGTCAGTTCTGGGCGCCGGATGTTATTCGGCTCAACGGGCGGTGGTACTGTTATTACGCCTGTTCAACCTTTGGTTCTTCCCGCTCGGCCATTGGCGTGGCGACCAGCGACAGTCTGGAAGGACCGTGGGAGGATCAGGGAATGGTCGTCTCTTCCGGCGCTGTTACGGATATCAATGCGATCGATCCCGGTCTCTTCCAGGACGACAACGGCCGGGTCTATATGACCTATGGCTCATTTTCTGGCGGCATTGGCGTGGTTGAACTTGATCGCCACACCGGCATGCGGAAGAAGAACGCCCAGGTTGTCAAAGTCGTTGGCGGCGATCAAGCCGATTATGAGGCGCCTTACCTGATCAAAGAGGGACACTTTTATTACCTCTTCGTCAACCGTGGGTTCTGTTGCCGGGGATCGAACAGTTCTTATTACATTCAGGTCGGACGCTCGATGAATCCCCTCGGACCTTTCACGGGATGGAGAACAGTCCTTAGCTCCTCCGGAAAATACATCGGGCCGGGCCAATTCGGACTGCTGCGCGATAATGGCGTCAATATAGTCTCTCTCCACTATTATGACGCCGAGGCTGCCGGGGCCCCGAAACTCGATATCCTGACGATGAAATTTTCAGAGGGCTGGCCCGTCCTGACGCGCGACTGGATCGATGCGGGCCAATATCGAATTACCAATAAATATAACGGTCTGGTGTGGGACGCCTGGGGTTGCACGGGCGTAGTGGGACAGGCTATCGCGCAGGGCTCCTGGGGGAATTTCATATGCCAGAAATGGTATCTCTCGCCGCAGGGAGATGGCGCTTATCGTATTACCAACGCCCTGGGAGGGCTAAGCGCGGACGTGGCCTTCTGCAATCCTGAGAACGGAACTCTCATAAGTTTGTTTAACGGGCTGAATAATAATTGCCAGAAATACAAGATCGAACGCGCCGCGGACGGGAGCTACGTATTCACTTCGCTGGCCGGCCCGAGAGTCGTGGCCCCGCCAACGGCCTCGACAGATCCGGGTCTTCAGTTCGGACTCTGGGACTATGTCGGACAGGATTGGCAAAAATGG
>DASTMP010000479.1:0-17146 GCA_035714085.1 Blastocatellia bacterium | reverse complement strand
CGTCCAGGAATACCACCCCGGCGCCAAAACCGTCGATCTGCTGGCGCATAATGCTCGAATTGACAGCGCATTCGCTCGGAGCAGGCGGTTCGTTCGTGACCTCGCCATAGACCGCCAGCGCGAAGTCGCGGGCGTTCGTTCCGTTGATCCAGGCGCGGTTGCGGTAGGCCGCGCCTCCAGCATACGTATCGCTGATCGAGCGAAACCAGTTGACAGGCGATGTGCCGCTGGCGCCGGAAATCCCGAAAGCGTACATGCGTCCAGCGCGCAGCACTACCTGATCGCTGTCCGTGAAATCCAGCCGAATCAGCCCGTTGGCCTGCGGCGTGTAAGTGATGGGCAGCCCCTGGCCCGAACCGAACAAGTCAGCGCCTGGGCTGTAGCTATTCGGATTCGGCGCAAGCCTGGCGCCGAGATAGTAGAGATTGAGAGTGAGGATAGCGGCGTCGGTCGTCCCGCTACCGCCTCCTACGTAAAGGTAGATCGTTTGCAGCTTGTAATCGCTGCCCTGCGGGATGGTGAATGTCTGGCCGTAACTCGTCGCGCCGCCGCCGCCGGTGAAGCTTTCGCCCACCGTCGCTTGCGCGCTCGGATTACTCAATGTGCTTATGATCGGAGTGGCCGGCCAACTGGTTGCGCCGGGCCCGACGTTTTGTGTGACAGTGACGCCGGCGAAGGCCCGCGCGCCTGCCAGTAACAGAATTACAGTTGTGAGTAGAACGAGATGTAGCGTCGTGCCGCGATGGGTGAGCGAAAGCATGGCTTTCTACCTCCTTCGGGAGCGTATTCATTATTCTTCTATTGAGGCTTTAATTCGCGACGCGAACTATATGTTAAACAAACGCAAAACGTCAATCGAAAGGTCGAACAGGTGCGCGCAACCTTGCGTACCTCCGATGTGTTCGGCGAATTGCCCGACGAACGCGCCGGTCACTTTCAATCCGTTCAATGATTGTGTTCGCAGGTGTGGGTCTTCACAGATGCCGTGATAAGGCAGTCGCGCCCCGCTGCTCCGGGCGTTTGAAACCATGCCGTCGCTCGACAGATCGAAACCGATCCTGATGTCGTGAATGCTGTCCGACATCGCGCTCTCGCAAACGTAAATCGTCTCGGCGTTACAGCCCGCCTTCAATTCAATCGCCAAACGTTTGTTTCGCCAAAAGACGCGTTTGTCGCCCGGTTTCGGGCGCGTCAGTTCGGGGCCGAAGCCGCAGCGCACTTCCCTGTTCGCAAACAAACCCTCGCTTTCATCGCGGTAGGCGTAACAGGTGTTTGCCAGTCCCATATAAGCGCGGTCTTTCAACCAGGCGACCCGCGCGGCCTCGGTCGCGCCTCCGCCGCTTGATGGAAATCTGGCCTCGAATTCCGGCGTGTACTGATAGACCTGTTGCCCGACGCGAGCCATCTCGATGGCCGTCAGCAGATGCTCTTGCGCGCCCGGCGAATCTCCCAATTCCGAGATCACGCGTCTGGAAAACCCGCGCCCGACGCGCGCGCCTTTGACTCCGGCGTATCGTTCGCACAATCGGTGGTCGAATTCGCCTTCCATCTGACGCGCGCCGGCTTCGATGATTTCGTATTCCGGCGTGCGAAGCCTCCAGACGTGCTCGAAGGCGAAGCGATGGTCGCGCATCGAGCCGCGCACGAGCAATTCGTTTTCGGCCAGAACGTCTATCTCGGCGTCGAAGGTTCGCTGGTAATTCGAATGTGAGAGCGGGATCGAGAGTTCGATTGCCATTATCGTTTTAAAGAAATTCCTCGCGCCAAAGCCTGAGAGCTTCGATCCATTCATAGCCTTTCGGATAAGGCTCGACCCATTCCAGAGAGTTGACGTCGATTTTGTATTGCTTGCCGTTGCGTTCACAAATCGCGAGCAGGCCATAGCCGCTTTTCGGCCATGCGAATTCGGTGACCTTTACTTCTTCGCCAATGACTTTGGCGTCGAACGGGCAGACTACGCTGTCCGCGATCATCGTCAGCAAGCCGGAATGTTGCTCATGCTGATCGTAGCAATCAACCGTCGCCTCCTCGATCAACTTGAGTAGGTGTTTGCGTTTTTGATTTTTGTCCATTTCGTCTCCTCCGGAAAATGTAGGACAGACTTAAGTCTGTCCTACATTTTCATTGTTACGGGGCGTCGTTGGCGCCGAACTGAACAGCTTCTCTATTCGATATGATGACTATGCGTCTGCAAATCAATCCAATCCCCACACCGCGAGTCCCGTCTCGTCCTTGATCACAATGTTCTTGCCGACGATCGCAGGATGCGCCCATGTCGGCTTCTCGGCCACGTGATACTTCCTGATCACTTTCGCGCCCTTGTCGGCGGCGCTCGTAACGATCAGATCGGCGTCGTTGGTCAGCGAGAAGATCGTATCGCCTGCGATGACCATCGCCGCGTTCTCGCCCTGGCGCGGATCGCCCGTCCAGAGCGTCTTGCCCGTCGCGGCGTCGAGGCAAAAGAATTGGCCTTTGTTCTTGTGCGACATTCCGAAGAGCAGGTCGCCCGCGAGCAGCGGCGAGTTCATATACATCGAGACCTCTTTGTTCTCCCAGACTACGTCGGTCGCCCAACGGTTGTCGCGCCATCCGACGCGCACGGCGAAGACGCCCTTGTTGATGCCGGAGAAGATCAGCAGGTCTTTGTACCGGACCGGCGTGACGATGTTCTGGGCGTACTCGGTCGTGAACGGAATCTTCCAGAGCAGCGAGCCGTTGTCCGCCCAGACGCCGATGATGTTTTGCTGCGATTGTGTGACGATCTGACGTTTGCCGGCGATCTCCACGACGATCGGCGTGGCGTAAGCGGGGCCGTCACCGTTCCAGTTCCATTTCTCTTCGCCGGTCGCGGCGTCGAAGGCTTTCAACGCGCCGTTGTTGTCGCCGCCCACGTAGACGATCACCAAACCATGATCAACGATCGGCGATGTGGCCGCGCCGAAATCCGGCGAGGTCGATTTGAACTGTTTGGTGAAATCCTTACGCCAGATCAGAGCGCCTTTCTCCGCGTCGTAGCAGGAGAGAATTTCGGTAATGCCGAAGGTATAGAGTTTACCGCTACTGTATAACGGCGTTGATTTCGGGCCTTTGCCGTGGCCGGTGGCCGCCGGGTTCATCGTGTAAGCTACCGGGTAACTGTCCCGCCAAATTGGTTTGCCCGTATTGAGATCGTAAGCGGCGGCGACTTCGGTTTCGCCCTGCCGCGAGTGCAGGAAGACCCTGGCTCCGACGACCAGCGGCGATGAATGGCCGACGCCGGCAGCGATCTTCCATCGCTGTTTCAATTGATCAGGCCAGGCTTTAGGCGCGGTGAAGCCCGTGACGACGCCGTCCCCGTTGGCGCCGCGCCATCTGGGCCAATCCTGCGTGAAGCCGATTTGAAACACCGAACCGAGAAGAATTAGGGTCAAAACGACGTTTCGAGTTTTATCTTGCGACATGTGTTCCGCGCTCTCCGATATTACGATGATGGTTGTTCTGGCTCGAATTTCACGCGCCAGTAGATCCTCCGGATACGGCGTTACGCTCAAACAGCGCGCAGTGGGCTTATTGTTAAAGCGGTCATGACTCGCCTCCGGAAGTTGAATATTCGCGCATAATTGTAACCGAACAGTATCGCGCGCGTAAGCAAGCGGACGCGCAACAGCGCCGCGCGGGTAAGCAAGCGGTTGAGCCCGAGAAGGGGCGATTGCTTACCCGCGCGGCGCTGTTGGGCGAACTGTCGCGTAAAAAGAAATGCGGATCAAGCCTGAAGTCTTGATCCGCTTCGAGCGGTTGAAGAGGAGGAGAATATCGCTATACCGCGCGGCGCTTTGTCTTTGCGCCGCTGGTGAGAACTTCAATGGCTTTCTTCAGCATCAGATCGTCCGCCGGCTTCGGAGCGACGACGACCGGAGGAGCGCCTTCGGTCTGTTGCTGTTTGCCTTCATCAGAAGGCCCGATATCGGCCAGGTCGGCGCGTTTGACTTCGACATTCGGCGTCACGCCGTCGGTCATGAAGATCTTGCCGGACGGCGCCGCGTAGCGCGCGACGGTCAGCAGCAGAGCCGACCCGTCATCGAGCGGGAAAAGCTCCTGCTCTGAACCCATTCCAAAGAGCGTGCGTTCGCCGACGACTTCGCCGCGCTGGTTTTCCATAATCGCGGCGGCGACGATTTCCGACGCGCCAGCCGTCGTGTGGTCAATGATCACGGCCACGGGCAATTCGGTCAGATCGTTTTCAGGTTTCGCCTCGTAGGTGGCGAGGACATTATCCTTGCGACCTATCGATTTGACGATCACGCCCGACTTAAGGAAGAAGTCCGCGACCTTCACGCCTTCATCCAGATCGCCGCCCGCCGAAAAGCGCATATCGATGACGATCGATTTCGCGCCCTTCCTGATGACGTCTTTGATCGCGCTCTCCACAGCTTCCGATTGTCCTTTGTTCAGGATCGGAACTTTGATGTAGCCGATCTGAGACTCCAGCATGCGCGTTTCGGTCGAAGTCGGCGGAACCTTACCCCGCACGATTTTGATCTTTTCCGCTTTGCGATTGATTAAGGTCAACTCGACGGTCGAACCTGGGGCGCCCGACAGCAAGGACTTCACGTCGTAAAGGTCGAGATCGCGAGTGGCATGGGTGTCGACGTATTCGATCACGTCGCCGATCTTGACGCCCGCCTTCTCCGCCGGCGAGCCCGGGATGACCGAGATCACGTAAGCGAATCCCGAATACTGACCGATGACCATTCCGGTCGTGTCGGGCATGACCTTGTTCGACTGATATTGCTTGACCTGTTGCGGCAACAGATAGGCGCTGTATGGATCAAGTCCCTCCGTCAAACCACGCAATGCGCCGACCCGGACCTTTTCGAGGTCGG
The DNA here is from genome assembly GCA_035714085.1 of Blastocatellia bacterium. Lineage (GTDB taxonomy): Bacteria > Acidobacteriota > Blastocatellia > RBC074 > RBC074 > JAJVID01. The sequence goes on along the minus strand of DASTMP010000479.1, from coordinate 12,284 downwards.
GCTTTTCAACGTAGTCCTGAACAATATGCTTCACCACCTCTTCAAAGATGCGCAATTGCGGGTAAGGCCCCGGATTTGCCCAAGTGTTGGATTTGGAGAGCATCCCGCCCACAATCGAATAAAGAGCGATGAAGGCGGACAGTGTGACCAGCGTGAGTTTGCCGCGTATGGACATTTAATATTGCTCCTTAAGCTCATTTTACGTTGCCGGAGAGCGCGCGTTCGGTTTAACGACGGAGAAATGCAAGCTCAACCAGCCCGTTATTGACCGCCAGCCGATGATACACTACGCGGAAATGAGGGGCAAGTTGGCCTAATTTTTGGAAAAATGGCTGCTGCAAGCCGATTAGCCGCAGCAGCCTTACAGGAGGATACCCCTTTGAAGAAACACCGGCTGGTGCTTTTCTCAGTGAGCGATTCTAAAGACGCGACTTCTTTATTACGGGTTTCCAGTTTTTTTTGGGAGGCGGAACCCAGCCAAACAGGACGACCGGCGTCCGAGATATTCCGAGATATAATGCCAGCGCAGCAAACAGATAAGATACCCTGGGAGCGCCGCCCATCCTCGCCTGCGGGCTTCGTGCAATAGCCGACTGACCGAGGCAAGCAGACGAGGATGGGCGGCGCTCCCAGGGATCATTTGAGGAGTAGTTCATGTCGTCCGTGAAGACGCCTTGAACCAATGAAAATAGACAGGGTTTACAGGATTGTTCGGGATTATGTGAATTGAGATCAATCCCGAACAATCCTGTAAACCCTGTCTATTACCTGTGCCAGGAGAAAGCTTGATGGAATCGAAAAGATCATCTGCGCCGCGCCTGATCATCGGCGTCGTCGCGTTATGCCTTCTGTCATTCGCCCCGCAAATGGACGCGGGGCAGTCATCGCCCTTAAACTTCAAAGACCGCTACGTCAAATCGGAGCATCAGATCACAATGCGGGATGGCGTTAAGCTATATACTGCCGTCTATTCGCCTAAAGACGCGTCACAGAAATATCCGATCCTGATGACGCGTACGCCTTACAGCGCAGGGCCCTATGGCGCGGACGCTTATCGTCCTTCGCTCGGCCCGTCGCCAGCGTTTATGCGGGAAGGCTATATTTTCGTTTATCAGGACGTCCGCGGGACGTTCATGTCCGAAGGCGAATTCGATGACATGCGCCCGTACATCCCGAACAAAAAATCGCCCGAAGAGATTGACGAATCGAGCGACACATACGACACCATTGATTGGCTGGTCAAAAACATCCCGAACAACAACGGGCGCGTGGGCGTCTGGGGGATTTCATATCCGGGGTTTTACACGGCCACGGCGCTGATGGACGCGCACCCGGCGCTCAAAGCCGCTTCGCCGCAGGCGCCGATCGCCGACTGGTTCGTGGGCGACGACGATCATCACAACGGCGCTTTCTTCATCTTTGATTCCTTCGGCTTCAACATGTTTTTCGGGATGCCGCGGCCTGGACCGACCGAGAATCAATTCAAGGACTTCGAGTACGGGACGCCGGACGCTTATAAATTCTTCCTCGAACTCGGCCCCGTGGCCAACGCGCAAAAGTACTATTTCAAAGGCAAGAACAAATATTGGAACGACGTGACGTCCCACGGGACTTATGACGAGTTCTGGCAGGCGCGCAACGTCCTGCCTCATCTGAAGAACGTCACGCCGGCGGTGATGGTGGTCGGCGGATGGTTCGACGCAGAGGATTTGTACGGGCCCCTGAAGATCTACCAGACAATCGAGAAGAACAATCCCGGCGCGAAGAATATTCTGGTGATGGGGCCCTGGTCGCACGGGCAATGGGCGCGCGGCGATGGCGAGAAACTGGGCGACGTCCGCTTCGGTTCGAAGACCGCGGCCTGGTATCGCGAAAATGTCGAGCTCCCCTTCTTCAACTTCTACCTGAAGGGCAAGGGCGAGATGAAACTGCCGGAAGCGACGGTGTTCCGCGCCGGCGCGAACGAGTGGAAATCATTCGATCAATGGCCGCCGAAAGATTTGCAATCGCGGTCGATCTACTTTCGCAAAAATGGCAAATTGTCGATCGACGCGCCGCCGAATCCTGAGGACCCTGAAGAGGCGTTCGACGAATACCTGAGCGACCCCGCCAACCCCGTGCCTTACACGAGCGCGATCACGAATTCGCGCGGTATCGATTATATGATTGAGGATCAGCGCTTCGCCGCGCGCCGTCCGGACGTGCTGTCATACGAGACCGATGCGCTCGACAAAGACCTGACGCTCGCCGGACCGATTACCGCCGACCTGTTCGTCTCGACCACGGGAACCGACGCCGATTTCATCGTCAAGCTGATCGACGTTTATCCTGACAAAGGGCGCGACAAGGGGCTTGATAAGGAATCTGGCGCCGCGCCGAAAAATCCGCCGCACGGCGCGAGCATCAAGAAGAGCGGGTTTCAGATGTTAGTGCGCGCCGAAGTGATGCGCGGCAAATTCCGCAACAGTCTCTCAAAACCCGAACCGTTCGCGCCCGGCAAGCCTGACGAGGTCAGGATTGGCATGAACGATGTTCATTACACTTTTAAGCCGGGACACAAGATCATGGTTCAGGTTCAGAGCAGCTGGTTTCCGCTGGTCGACCGCAACCCGCAAAAATTCGTTGACATATACAATGCCACCGAAGCCGATTTTCAAAAAGCCACTCAACGTGTTTACCGCTCTGCGCGAATGAGTTCGCATTTGATAGTTGGGGTGTTGAAATAGAAAAGCGATGGGGCGACAGGGCGACAGGGAGACGGGGCGAGGGAGGAATTCAAGAGAAAACATTGTTTCTTGTCTCCCCGTCGCCCTGTCGCCTTATCGCCCCGTCGCCCCGTCTCCCATCCTTCTATCCCTCTATCTCTCCATCCTCTTCCCGCACAATGTCGCCACCAGCCGTCGCGGGCCGCCGTCGTTGCGATGTTCGCAGAGATAAATTCCCTGCCATGCGCCGAGGAGTAGGCGGCCGCGACCTATCGGTATAGAAAGTGAGCAGCCCAGGATTGACGATTTGATGTGAGCGGGCATGTCGTCCGGGCCTTCCAGGGTGTGCTCGTAATGGGGCGCGTTTTCGGGGACGGCGTGATTGAAGTGGCGCTCCATGTCGCCGCGAACATCAGGGTCGGCGTTTTCATTGATGGTCAGCGACGCCGAGGTGTGCAGGATGAATAGGTGAAGCAAGCCGGCTTCGATTTCGCGTATTTCGGGTAGCTGGTCGAGCGCTTCGCGCGTGATCAGATGGAACCCCCGCGGCCTGGCTCTGAGAGTAAATTCTTTTTGAACCCATTCCGTGTTTTCCATACCGGGCAGCTTACGGCAATTCGAAATGTCACACAATTGACCCATGGTATCTGGCTTGCTTGATGGTCTGCGCCCCTAATCCCGCAAGTGAGTTTGTACGGTTGTCACTTATATCCCCCCAATATGACGCCGCTCCCCACAATTATGGTAAGCCCCGCTTAACTGCGCGGGCTTTAAGAGATGCTCAAGCAGCATCGCGGAGAGCCAATATGGTTCGAATCACGGGATTCAAATTCGCAGTCGCGGCCACACTGGCTTTGTCGTTATCGACTTTTTCGGTTTTTCCGGGCGTAGGCGCCGCTTACGACTCGCGGTCTCAAATGGCGACGGCCGGGCAACAAATCCGTCCGGAACGCCAATCGCAAAGCCCGCAGCCCGTCGCCTTTATCGGCAATGCGTCATACGTCCACGGGAACGCAGTCTTATGGCAGCCGCCTGAAGACATCGAATGCCGCGACCTGTTTTACGGCCCCGGCGGGCCCGAGAACGCGCCTGATCCCTCGATGCCTTACACATATGTGCGCCGCTCCAAATCCGGCACGCAAAAGAAGATCATTGTACAGGACGTTAACGGCGTTAAGTGGACGGTGAAGTTCGGAATCGAGGCGCAGCCCGAGACCGCGGCCTCCCGCATCGTCTGGGCCGTCGGCTATCACGCCGATCAGGATTATTTCGTCCCACGGGCGCGTATTGTCGGCCAAAAGTACATAGACGCGCGCGACGTGCGCTTCGAACGTCACGACAAGAAATTCAAAGAGGTCGGGAACTGGTCCTGGGAGAAGAATCCATTCGTGGGCACGCGTGAATTCGAGGGCCTGAAAGTTCTGATGGCGTTGTTGAAAAATTGGGACCTCAACACAAAAAACAACGACGTCGTGACGCCGAAAAAGAACCCTGGCCCAAACGTCTACTACGTCGCGGATTTGGGCGCGACATTCGGCCGGACGGGAACGTTCCTGAACAACCTATATGGAGATGCGCCAGGCACAGTCAGCTTTTCTCCCGGCAAGTCAAAGGGAGACCCGTATGCTTTTACCGGCGAGAGATTCATTAAGGAGGTGCGTGAAGGCCGGGTGTATTTTAACATCCGCCGCTCGCACTCGCGCCACAGGGTCAATGGCGTCTCGGTCGAATGCGCGAGGTGGATGGGCGCCTTGCTCGGACGCCTTTCCGACAAGCAACTGACTGACGCTTTCTGCGCTAGCGGATATAGCCCCGCTGAAACCGCCCTCTACGTGAGCATACTGCGCGCGCGGATAATAGAGCTTCAGCGACTTTAAAGGGACGGGGCGACAGGGCGACAGGGAATATAGAAGGGAAGACATAAAGACAATGTGTTCTCTTTATCCTTCTATCGCCCCGTCCCCCCGTCGCCCTATGCGGGGATGAATTTCAGACAAACCGGGGACGGGATTTCGGTCGTCTGCCCGGTCGCCGTCAACTTTCCGGTCTTTTGATCGATCCGGAAAGCGGCCACGTTGTCGGTGTTCTGATTGGCCACGAGCAGAAACGCCCCCGTCGGATAGATGGCGAAATTTCGGGGCCATTTGCCCCGCGTCGATTCGTGCGCGATGAAGTCCAACTTGCCCGTACCCTGGTCGATGGCGAACGCGACGACGCTGTCGTGTCCGCGGTTCGATCCGTAAAGGAACCTGCCCGACGGATGGACGTGAATGTCGGCGCAGTAGCTCGTCCCTCTGAAATCCGGCGGCAATGTCGAAATGGTCTGCAACTCCGCTAGCGCGCCCTTGTCACTATCATAAGCGAACGCGGTCAACGTCGAATCGAGTTCGTTGATGACGTAGGCGAATTTACCAGACGGATGAAAATCGAAATGGCGCGGCCCTGCGCCGGCCTTCGTCGCGGCGAAACCGTTCGGAATGAGCTTCCCATTCTTCAGGTCGACGCGGTAGATCATCACCTTGTCAATGCCGAGGTCCGGCGCGAATACGTACCGTCCCGCCGCGTCGGGTATTGCGCAATGAGTATGCGGCATGTCCTGCCTCTTCGGATCGGCGCCCTTGCCCGTATGCTGCGCCACGTCGGTCGGTTCGCCCAAGCGCCCGTCGGCGCTAACCGGATAGATCACAACGTTGCCTCCGCCGTAATTGGCCGCCATAACGAATCTGCCCGACGGATGAACCGAGACATGACAGGGCACGCCAGGCGAATGTTGCTCGTTGAGCTTTCGCAAATCGCCGGTCTTCCGATCAATCGCGAAAGCCGTCACGCCGCCGCCTTTCCTCCCGGCGAACTCCCCGCTTTCGTTGGCGGCGTAGAGGAACCGCCGATTAGGATCAATGGCCAGAAAAGACGGGTTAGAGACCCCTTTGACCGTCGCGGCATGTTTCAATTCCCCGCTGCCTGAATTCATTCGATAAACATAAATGCCCTCGCTCTTGCCGTTGGTATAGGTGCCGACGTAGAGGAGCGATTCGCTCGGCTTCTTCGACCTGTCTTGAGCGGCGGATGAAATAGAGCGCGCGAGCGCCGCCGCTCCGGAAACTTTGACGAACTCGCGCCGTGTGAATTGATTTGATGACATAGTTCCTTTGGATAAGTGTTTCGATCATATCGTATGGGCGGACACACAGGCTAAAGTTTCTACACAAATCTTTGCGCCGGAGGCGCAGCGGAAATTAGCCTGGTGGAGCCCGAGCGTAACCACCGGAATCGGTGGAGAGATATATTCCCAGCCCCGGAGGGGCGACAGACCGAGCTCAAGTCTATCGCCCCTCCGGGGCTGGAAGGATGTTTTCGGCATCATCCGGTGGTTTCTCCACCGGCTAATATCCGGCGTCCCTCCGGGACAAAGAGTGATCCCAGACTTGAGTAGAAACTTTAGCAGGCAGATCTGTCCCTATGACGGTTTCGTGATTATCGAGGCACTAGTCCTTTGAACACAAAAGCATAGAGCATTACGATGATTCCGACCAACGAGGCCAACGCCAGGCTGTGTTTGAAGACGGCTTTGAAGATGGCGGCCTCGTTGCCGGTCTGATGAGTCGCGGCGGAGGAGACGACGATGGATTGAGCGTCGATCATCTTGCCCATCACGCCGCCCGCCGAATTGGCCGATCCCATCAGGACCGCGCTCAATCCCAACTGCTCAGCCGTGACTTTCTGCAGATTGCCGAAAAGCGCGTTTGATCCGGCGTCGGTGCCGGTCAACGCCACGCCGAGCCAGCCCAGCATCGTGCCGAAGAACGGATAGAGCGCGCCGGTTCGAGTCAGACTCAATCCCATCACCGTATCCATTCCCGAATAGCGCGTGACATAAGCCAGCCCGACCATAAAGCTGATAGCCGCGAGCGACGGGATCAACTCTTTGAACGTCCGGGCCAGAATCCTGAACGTTTTGCCCGGCGACATTCCGAGCCACAACGAAACCAGAATCGTACCAATAAAGATCGCTGTGCCGGGCAGCGAAAGAAAGTTCAGATCGACGATCGCGCCTTCGGGCAAATTGGGCGCGACGGGCGGCACGCGCAATACGGCGTTGTGCAACATTGGCATCGGCTGCCTGAGCCAAGCGAAGGTCAAATACTTGTTGATCGCAGGATAGCCCGCGACGAAGATGAAGATCGAAGCCATCAGGAACGGCGACCAGCCTTTCATAATCGCAGCGGTCGAATGTCGTGGGACGGCCGCCGGTTGCCCTCCGACCTTCAAGACATTCGCCGGCCGCCAGAATTTCAGGAACGCCACCATCACCAGCAGCGAGAAGAGCGCCGATACGATATCGACAAGGGCGTTGTCCATGAAATTCGACCAGTAAAACTGCATCGCAGCGAATGACAATCCGCTTACCGCCAGCGCCGGCCACACCTCGCGCGTCTCTTTCCAGTTGACCATGCTCCGCACCAGCCACAATGGCAGAATCATGGAAAGCGGCGGCAGAATCCGCCCGGTCATCACGCTCAAGGTCATTTCATCAAGCCCCGTAACGCCGGCGAGTATGCGCAGCGGATTGCCCACGCCTCCCCAGGCAACCGGCGCGGTGTTGGCGACCAGGCACAATGTCGCCGCTTGAAACGGCGGGAACCCCAGCCCGATCAGGAATGATCCCGCAATGGCGACTGGCGCGCCTCCGCCGCCCGCGCCTTCCAGAAAGGCCCCGAAGCAAAACGCGATCAGAACCAACTGCAATCGCTTGTCTGAGGAGAGGGACGCGATTGAATCCTTCATCACCTGAAATTGGCCCGTCTCGACCGCGACGTTGTAGAGAAACATCGAAGCGATGATGATCCAGGCGATCCTCAATATTCCAAAGATTACCCCGTTCGCGGCCGCTGCGCCGACCATTTGCGCCGGCATCCGGAAGACGACGAGCGCCAGAATCACCGCCATCAGCATCCCGCACATCGCCGAAAACCAGACCCGCTTTTTGAGCCCGACCAGAACGAAGAAAAGCGTCAACACGGGCAGAGCCGCAACCAACGTCGAAAGCGGCCATGAGCCCAAAGGGTCGTAATTTTGTGTCCAGGTGTTCAAACCTAAGCCTCTCAGGAAAAACCAGGAAGGAAAGAAGAAGAATGAGGATTGAGAGTCGAGGATCGAAGATCGAGGATCGGCTATTTGCCATCCTCGATCCTCCATCCTCGATCCTCGACTCTCAGCGCTATCGCAGGGCGGTGGGCTGTACTCCCTTCACATATTTATCCATCCACGTGATCATCTCCCAGAGCGTGTGTTCGAGTGATTCGCGGGCGGCGTAACCGTGCGCTTCAAGCGGCAGCGTCACGTAGCGAACGTTGCCGCCGTTGCCCTTGATCGCCTGAAACATCCGGTCGCTCTGAATCGGGTGCGTGCCGGAATTGTTGTCGGCCTCGCCGTGAATCAGCAGGATCGGCTCTTTGATCTTGTTCGCGTACATAAACGGCGAGACTTTGAAATACATCTCCGGCGCTTCCCAGAAAGTGCGGCGCTCGCTCTGGAATCCGAACGGCGTGAGCGTGCGGTTGTACGCGCCGCTGCGCGCGATTCCGGCTTTGAAGAGGTCGGAATGGGCCAGCAGGTTGGCGGTCATAAACGCGCCGTAGCTGTGACCGCCGACGCCGACGCGGCTGCGGTCGGTGACGCCCATCTCGACGGCTTTGTCAATCGCGGCTTCGGCTGAAGCGACGATCTGCTCGACGTAGGTGTTGTTCATCGTCTCCGGGTCACCGATCACGGGCATCGTCGCGTCGTCCAGAACCGCGTACCCCATCAGCGTGAAGAAGAGGTGCGACATGCCGCCGAATGTCGTGAAGCGATTGGCCGAGCCGGAGACCTGCCCGGCCATGCCCGCGTCGCTGAATTCAATCGGGTAGGCCCAGACCACTGTCGGCAGCCGCGTCCCTTCCTTGTAATCCGGCGGCAGATAAAGCGTGAACGAAAGGTCGACGCCGTCTTTGCGCTTGTAGCGGACGAGCTGTTTCTTGATCCCGCGCAGTTGCGGCGTCGGGTCTGGGAAGTTTGTCAGAGCCTGCTTGTCGCCGGCGCCCGCCTTGCGGATAAAGTAATTCGGGGGCGTGGACTGGGTTTCATAGCGAGTAATGAAACGCGAGCCGTCGGCGGCGAGCAAGGCCACGAAGGATTCATAGCTGCTGTCGTCGCATTGGAAAAGGCGTTCAGACTTCAACGTCTTTAGATCGAAGCGATCCAGGAACGGCCGGTCGCCTTTCGGAGACGCGCCCTGCCCGGACAGGAAGATCTGATCGCCGTTTTGATGAATCACTGACTGGCCGTTAGGCAATTGCTTCATCACCGGATTGCCCGGATCGTTGTAGCGGTCTTGCGATGAGCGATCCCAGATGATCCTGGCCTGCTGCGAAGTGTTGTCGGCGTTGAGCAGGAATGTGCGCGACCAGCGGCGGTTGCGGTCAAAATCACGGACGAAGACCAGCCCGTCTTTTTCTCCCCAGGTCATCCCGGCGAAGCGCTGTTCGGTCTTAACCAGATCAACCGGTTGCCCCGTAAACGGAGCCTTAAGCATTTTCACGACGTCGCGCGGCGAAACTTTCTTTTTGGCGTCGCCGCCGTCGAGCGCCTCTACCCATACTAGCGTCGCCGGCTCGGTCGGACGCCAATTGTAATTGCGCGGGCCAGTCGGCACGCCTTCAATCGGGACCTGATCGGCCAACGGCAGATCCGCCAGTTTGTAGACGCTCTTCCCGCTGTGATCCCAGACCTCGACCAGGCGCGGGAACGATCCGGCGGTGAGCAGGTATGAATACGGGCGATGGATCGTGGCGACCAGAAAATGATTGCCATCCGGCGCGGGTTCGACCGAACCGAAGATCGCCGGCTTGCCGAACGGCGTGACGCGGCCCGTCGCGGAGTTGATCAGCGCGAGTTGCGTCGTTGCGTAATACTCATAGAGCTTCTCGTCGTAGGGATTGCGCAGCAAATCCTGAAACGTCGGGGCCGGCGTGGCCTTGCCGTAATTCTCCTGCACGTTCGGCCCCGTCGGCACGGCCGGCGCGGCGGGCGGAGCCCCGCGGCCAGCGACAATCGTGCGGCAGAGCAGCGTCTTGCCGTCGGGCAGCCATTGCACTGTGTCGTTACCACCGCCGCCTCCTCCTCCGCGACCACCGCCGAAACCGCCGCTGCTGAATGCCGCGTTGAGCCTTACGCCCGGAATGTGGCGAAGCTTGCCCGTCGCGGCGTCGCCAATCCATAGCTCAATGCCGCCACCCGCAGAATTGGATGTCGTGTTGGTCACTGCGAACTGTTTTCCGTCGTTCGACCATTCGGGCATCCCCAGATTCGCGTTGGGGGGAAGCGCGAGCGCCGTCTCTTTGCCGTCGGCGATGTTTTTGAGCGTAAGTTTGATGATGCGCCTGGAATTGTGCGGCCCATTGGTCTTGGGATTGATGCGCGACCCTGCCAGACGCAGCATTGGTTCGGCCAACTCGGCGATTGTCGGGTAACGAACCGGCGTCGCCAACAGCATCTTGTCTCGCGCCGGACTGACCGAGACGACCGCGCTATCCGGCGCGTCCAGCACGTCCAGCACCACTTTCGGCGGTTTCTGGTAAGGCGTTTGAGCTTGAACATTGAAACTCGGGGCAAGAAGAGCCGCGCCGAGCAGATAGATAATCAACCTGTTTTTGATGCGGAACATAACGTGACCCCCCTTTATTTATTACCGCTACTGTTCCCCGAAGCGGAAGTTTTTGCGCCCTGCGCGTCAACCGTGTAATCGAAGAACCCGTTCATCATCTCTTCCCAGGTCTGTTCGCCGAAACGCACGGATTTCGACGGGTCGGGGTTCTGCGTATTCTTCGTCGAATTATCGTAATGGGCGACAGTTTCGATCTTCGTGCCCTTCGGGATTCTGATCGGCGTCTTCGGATAGTAATAGACCTGCCAGCCGAAATCGTACTTCGGCACCGAGAGCAGAATCTCCGAGCGCCCGTCGGGATATGTCGCGCGGTAGAGGTAATCTTTGCCGCGCAGATGCATGTGCGGCATCAAACTCCAGATGGTGACATCTTCATCGGCGACCCATGAAGCTTTGACCTCATAATTCTCCGCGTTCGGCGGAATGGTGAAGCGGGCGTCCCAAGAGGCGGTTGTCGTGATCACTTTGTCAACCGGGGCTTTGGCGAATTTCAGCCCGACCATCGAACGATCTTTGGCCACCTTGCCGCTTGGCGTGTAATGCATCTGGAAGACGAGGTTCGATCCGGCCTTGATCAATTTTGCCGTGCCCGGCTGGGCGATGAACGGAGTCATCCCGGGAGAGAGCGCGCCGAGCAGCCCCGTGCCGATGTCCTGACGTTTCGGGCGAGCCTCTTTCGGATCGCGGACGTAGATCACGATGTGATGCACGACCGACAGCTCGCCCGCGCGGGCTTCCATCGCTGTGATATATCTGTCCTCTTTGAAATTGGTCGGAACGGTGAAATACATATACGGCACCGCGCCTTCGGCGGGAACAGTGAATTCTTCGGGCATGTAAAAGACCTGGTCAGGTTCGCCGATCTGCCAGCCGGTGGCGAATTTCGGCGTCGGGGGCAGGTCTTTCGAGTCGCCTTCGGGCGCGCCGCCGTCAACCCAGGCCACGATGGCGTCAATCTCTTTCTGCGAGAGGCGGCGGTCGTTGGCCCATTCGCCATGCGCCGGGTCGGCGTGCCAGGGCGGCATCTCGCGTCGCGCAACTTTTTCGCGTATGGATTTGGCCCACGGGCGCACTTCTTTGTAGCTAATCAGCGACATCGGAGCTATCTCGCCTGCGCGATGGCAGCTCACACAGTTTTTGGCGAAAATCGGCGCGATGTCTTTGCTGAAGGTCGGCGCCGCGGCCTCCGCGCCAGTTAAATTGCCGCGCGCGATGATAACCGCGGCGACCACTAGACAGATCAGCGAAACGAAAACGATTAAACGTGAGCGATTCATAGACGCCTCCTGGAAATCCGCGTTGAACCAAAATTGTTGAATACATCGGTTTGAGGAACACAAACCGCAAAGAAAAGCGGGTCAATCTTATCCCGATTCGACCAGCCGTAAAAGCTGAACGCGTAGTACGATAATGTCCGCTGGCATTGACGCGGGGAGTCATGGCAAGGTTTCAACCGATATCTTTATGCTGATCCGATTCATCATCTACGGTCTGTTGGGGGTCTGCGCCGAGGTCACGGTTTCGGCCATCCTTCACAAATACGAAGGCAAGGAGCGGAACTGGAGCCTGCGCGGCCAATCGTACCTGTGGAGCATTCCGCTTTACGGTCTAATCGCGCCGCTTTTCGAGCCGCTCCACGATACGATTCGCGCGTGGCAGTGGTTATTGCGCGGCGCGATCTACGTCTGCTGCTTCTGGTTTGTCGAATACACGGCAGGGTGGGCGCTGCGACGGACGCTGGGCGCGTGCCCGTGGAGTTACGCGCATTGCCGGTATAACCTGCACGGGCTGATCCGATGGGATTTCTTTCCGCTCTGGTTCGGGTTTGGGATGCTGCTGGAATATTTGCACGACCGGCTGCTGATCCTGACGCC
>DASTMP010000478.1:0-30997 GCA_035714085.1 Blastocatellia bacterium | reverse complement strand
ACGCCCGCCACGGTCAGCCAGGGATCGGTTTCGTCGCCATTGAGGCGATAGTTCTCGTCGCGTCCGGTCAGCTTCAATCGCTTGCCGATGGGGTCTTGTCCGGGCCAAAAGCTTTCGGCGACGCGCTGGCTGATGACGGCCGTCGGCGTGGTTTGGGCCTGATCGCGTTCGTCAAAGAAACGCCCGGCGGCCAAGCCCGTCTTCATCGTATGGAAGTAGTTGAGGCTGACAATCTGCGCGTTGATATAAGGGTTCCGCTGCCGCGCGTCCGCCGGTTGGCCTTCGATTTGAACGTTGAGTTTGTTCGCCCCTTCACGCACGTCCTGTCCGGCCAGAGGGAGCGAATCGTTGAAGGTCGCCGATTCCACGCCGGGAATGCGTTCGACTTCTTCAATCACGCGCTTGTAGAACAGCGCGGTCTGGTTGACGAGGTTGTATTTAGTCCAGGGCGGATCCATTTTCATCGTCAGCGTGGACGACGGGTCGAAGCCGAGCGGCGTCTGTCGCAAATTCAAAAAACTTTTGACCATCAATCCCGCTCCGACCATCAGCGCCAGCGCCAGCGCAATTTCGGCGACGACCAGTGTCCGCCGCGCCTGTTGTCCCGCCGATCCGGACGAACCTTTCGTTCCGTCTTTCAGCGATTCATTGAGATCGGGCTTGGAGGCTTGCAGCGCCGGCGCCATGCCCGCCGCGACGCCCGTCAGGATTGAAACCGCCGTCGTGAACAGCAGCGCGCGCGCATCAATCGCGATCTTCATCCACGCTGGCATGTCGAACCGTAGTAATCCCGCCAGCAATTCGACGCAGACGACTGACAGCGCCAGCCCGAACGCGCCGCCGATAAAGTTCAGCAGCAGGCTTTCGGTCAGCATTAGGCGAATCAACCGGCCTCGCTCCGCGCCCAGGGTCGCGCGGATCGCCATCTCTTTTTCACGTCCCAGGGCAGCGGTCAGCATCAGGCTGGTGACGTTGACGCAGGCAATCAGCAGCACGAAACTGACAGCGCCCGCCAGCAACCAGAGATACTCCCCGGCGTTGCCGATGTACTGTTCACGGAAGCCGCTCGCGCGAAACCGCAATCCGGTGTTGGTGTCGGGATAGGTTTGCGCCAATCGCCGCGCGATGGCGTCGAGTTCGCCTTGCGCCTGCCCGATCGTCACGCCGGGTTTGAGCCGCGCGATGACGCCGTATTCGCGGATGTTGCGGTTGTCGAAATCGCCCCGCGGCACGCGGCGATAAAGCTGCGCGTTCAAGGGAAAGTCGAAGCCGGGCGGCATCACTCCCAGCACTTCATAACCTGCGGCATCCAGCATGATCGTTTTGCCGACGATCTGCGGGTCGCCGCCGAATCGCCTTTGCCAGGTGTCGTAACTGAGCACGATGTCGAATACGCGCTGCCGTTCGTGCGATTGCGGCCAGGGCGCGCCGAGCTTCGCCTTCACGCCGAGCAGGTCGAAGAGGTTGTAAGAATTGACAGAGGTGATGAGCGATTCTGGCGGCCCGTCGCCCGTGACGTTGTATTGCGTATTACGGATCGAGGCGAAATCCTCGAACAGTTTGGCCTGCTCCTTCAGGTCGTACAGTTCCAGCATCGAGAGCTTGCCCGTTTCCGAACCGCGTTCAGACATCACGCGCACCAGCCGGTCGGGGTCTTTGTACGGCAGCGGCGAAAGCAACAGCGCATTGACGAAGCTGAAGATGGCCGTGTTCGCGCCGATGCCGAGCGCCAGCGTCAGCGCCACCACGACCGTAAGGCCGCGACGTTTAACCAGCAGCCTAAAGGCGTATTGAAGATCCTGCCCAGAGGTTTTCATCGCTTCTTCTCCAAATCTATTTACTTCTCGTTGCCGTCGGGAAAACTGAATGGCACGCCTTTGAATTGTCTACCTCTGATCGTCACGGCGCGGATCATGCCGTCAAAGCCGCTCGCGCCTTTCAGCGCGTCGGACTGCCCGGCGAATTCTGAGGCGTCGTTTGCGCTCTCGCCCGTGAGCGAGTTGGCGACGCCGTAGAGCTTGACGACGGCCGCCGGATTGAAAATGGTAATTTCTATGGAGGGCTGTTTGACGCGAACGGCCTTCTCCGCCTTGCCGTCCAGCGCGTAGGCCGTAAGCCTGCCTGTCGTCGCGTCCAGCACGAACTCCAGGCGCGCGAATTCTTCGCCCAATTCGAGGAGCGCCCCGCCGTGCGGCGTGGAGTGGTCGTGCCCGCTTTCTTTCTTTGTCGTCTCGGCGGGGGGGTAGGGCGAAGGCGCGGACGCCGAAGGTCCGGTTTTTGCAGTTGAAAATTGGCAGCCGCTTAACGGTAACGCCGCTAACATCGAGATGATCAATCGCTTCATTCGCTGTCGCTCTGCTTTCGATATGAAATATGAAATATGCTCAGGATGTCGTCGCGAGGTGTTCGGCGACATCGGTTTGATAAGCCTTGAACGCTGGAATCAGCCCGGCCGGCGCGCCGACCGCCAGCGTCAGCAGCGGCGTCCGCCAGAGCATCACGTCCATCTGCCAAACATTTAGCGCGACGCCGGTCCGGGTTTTGACGATGATTTTCGTCGCGGCGAAGATCGCGCCGTAGATCGCAACCGCTTTCTAAATTGACCGACTAATGTAATGTCGTCCTAGCAAAGACAAGCGCCCAAGCGAGTTGATGTTACTGGTCAGCCGTCAGAGCTTGTACCGATTTTTCATCAGCGGACAAATCACAACCACTACCGGTCGCCGATGGCAGATGAATGGTTGCGGCGAAATGAAGACCTGCTCCGCCAGCGAATCTGCGTCATAAAGCGTCCACTTTCTAGAAAGGAAATTTGATGATTCGAGTGAGGATGAGTTCAATCATTCAACTGGATACCGACTTCGAATACATTTTGCTTCCCGTAGAGTACCGTGGGCCGACGAACGAGCTGAGGCTGATTCTGGAAACGATCTATATTCACAAAGCCAGGGGCAGGATTAATGGCAATGTTGTCCCCGGCAGTAACGCGTCGGAGTACCACGCCGTCAAGTTCCGAATAAATTACCCGCTGAAGACTATAGACACTGCCTTTATTCGCCAGCCGGATGACAGGCCACACAGCTTCGACATAACCGATGGTTGACTATATGCGCGAAGGCGATCAGCAGCGCGCCGAGAGTCATCGCAGGCGATTCCAGGCGCGATCCGTCATTCGCCAACAATCTTACAGCGATGACCAGGCTCGCGCCGAACGCGAATAATAACAGCGGTCGCCACTGTCTATGCTTTCGCGCGTAACTCGGTATCAAGCTTAAGCTTCCGACGCCTATCGAGAGTCCGGCGAGCGTCCACTCGGTCCGCTCTTCCGCCAGAAAGCCCAGCCCGACGAGCGGCAGTAATCCGATCAGCAGAGGTATCGCCGCGCAATGCGCCGCGCAAGCCAGTGAGGCCGCCGCGCCCAGCCGGTCGAGACGGTTTCCGGCAGTGATCGCTTCAGATTTATTCAATGTATTCTCCTCATTCCCCCGCCGTGGGCAGTCAAAACTTGTCGAAGACGCCTTGAATATAGGCGATCCGACCTTCCTCCAGGTTCCTGGCCCCGGTTTGCACGACCTGCTCAGCTTCTTCGCGCGGTCGAAGAATGAAAGACAGGTGAGGCAGGGTTTGCTCCACTGTGCCAGGCATTCTCGTGGCTGCCAGCCGTTGCCGATGGGCTTCCAGGGCTGCGGCGGTCGTATCGGCCCAGGCGACCTCGACGAAGCCCAACCGCTGCAAGAGCGCCCGCGCCTCGGCGGGCGTCTGCAAAAAGCTGATGGCCGGGTCGTCCGCCCAGTGCGTAGGAAAGTGGATCGGATGGAGCGGACCCGCCATCATCTCCTGGAACGCAAATCGTCCTCCTGTGCGGAGTGCCCGAGATATGCTCGCATAGAGACTTTCCTTGTCGGCGATGTTCATGAAGGCGTTTTGGGCCCATATCACGTCGAAGCTGTGGTCAGGAAAAGGAAGCGCCATAGCGTCTCCCTGTTGGAAGGTCACCAAGTTACTGAGGTTTGTCCACGCGGTGAGCGCCTCGCCGGCGCGGCGAACTCCTCAGTTATGTCCACCACCGTCACTACGCAGCCAAACTCCCAGCCAGTGTACGAGCGGGACCGCCGAGGCCACCGCCCACGTCCAGCGCCCGCTGGCCGGGCTGGAGGTTTGCCCGGCGAGCTAGTTCCAGCGTCGCCTGATAGCCGCCGCCATGAAAGTGATCGAGAGGCGCCAGGTCTCCCAAGGTGATGTTCGCAGGGCCTTTGCCAATGTCCCGCATAGCTCCCAGGATGGACTCGATCAGGTTGTTACGACCATACTGCGCATTGACCAAGTGGGAATATTGGTCCGTCGTCATATCCGATTTGCTCAATGCATTCTCCTCTTTGGTTCCATTTTTCATAGTTGAATTTGATGGGGCGCAGTCTATTGATTCGGACTTCGCGGCGCGACTTTTATTCAACGAATGGCTTCCAGAATTTATCGGGTGGACATTTACAGCGGACTGGCGGCAGGATGGCGCGCGTCAATGATCAAAATTCATGTTCGGCTTACGGCCCGTCCGATTTCGCTGTTCGCCACAGCCTCGCCGTCAGCCAGATGTCGTTCCCGAGGCCCAGCATTATCGCTTCCATGCCCGCTTCGGCCAATCCCCTCGCCGCCTCGCTTCCCACTGCCAAGCTAACAAACAAAACCGCTCACCGCATCAAACCACCCATTCACCGGATACAGCTATCGCCGCCACAGCAGCCTGCGTTAGTCTGCGCTCGTCCTTTCCATCTCTTCATCGGAGGCTAGAACCTGATGCAAACTCTCTGGCAAGATCTGCGCTACGCGGCGCGCGCGCTCGACCCTGGCGTCAATACCGCGATTTTCATCGTCGTCAACGCCGTGTCGCTGCGCCCGCTGCCATACACAGTCGCGGATCGGCTGGCGTTGTTCAGGGCGACGGATCCGCCGACGATGGCCGGCATGATCGTAGCGCCGGGCGCAGTGGTTTTGCTGGCCTGATTATTCAGAGCGTCTTGCGGAAAAAGTCCGCCACCTGTCCGGAGATTACAACCGTTTATCGCGTGTCATCAACCGTTCATAAAAGAGTCCGGATCGAGGGTCATGTCGGCTTTTACCTGCGGCCTGATAGAGGCGTCAATGTTTATGAATGTCTCTCTTTCGTCTCGTTAACAAACAGTCCGCAGAAGCGCACGAAGACCTCTTTCTCGCGCGCTACGAGCGGCTGCTCGCGTGGGCGCTGCCGCTGACCGAAGGAGAAGAGGCGGCGGCGGAAGACCTGGTTCACGACGCTTTCATCCAGTTCACGCTGTCTCGCCCTGATCTCGGCGCCATCGAGAATCTCGACGCTTATTTGCGCCGGATGCTGCGCAACCTGCGCGTGTCGCAGGGGCGCCGCGCCGCGCAAAAACGCGAACGGCCGCTTTGCGGCGCCGATTATGATTCGGCCGAACTCAGTCTGCGAGCCGAAGAAATCCACGCCGGGCTTGGCGCGCGAGAGGAATTGAGGTTGGTCTGCCAGTACGCGTTGGCTCGTCGCCACAGTTCAAAAGCGGCGAGCGCGCTGATTCTGCGCTTCTTTCATGGCTATTTGCCGGCCGAGATCGCGCGAGTGATGCGGCTCGATGAGGCGGCCGGACGGGGCGCGGTCAAACAGTGGCTGAGTCTGGCGCGACGCGAAGCCCGACAGTACCTGCACGACCCGCAATCGCTCAGGTTCATCTGCCACACGCCAGCGGCTGATGCGCCAACGCCCCCGATTCCGCCCGAAGGCGCCGGGGCTGATTTCCTGCAGGCGTTGCGGGCGGCCGTCTTCGCCGCGCCGCAGCCGCAAACCTGTCTGAGCGCGCGCCGGCTCTATGCGCTCTACCGCGATCCGCAAGCCGGACCCATCGACGCGACCTTGCTGGCGCATCTGGTCTGTTGCGCACGTTGTTTGGAACTGGTGAATTCGCGGTTGGGGCTGGATTCGTTGACAGATCGTTTTCCCGGCGGCCCGGGCGGCGCGGCTTCAGGCGCACAGGGCGGAAGGGGATCGAAACCGGAGCGCGCTCGTTCGCGCGAAGCGTTGAGAACGGAAAGCCGCCGTCGCCGTGAGGAGACGCTTGAACAGCGCCCGGCGGAATTGCACATCTACGCCAACGGCTTTTGCGTAGCGGCGCATAGCGTGGAAGCCACGCACAACCGCCTCTCGCTCAAAATCCATCTAGATGAGCCGCTCGCTTTTATCGAAGTCTTCAGCGAACAAGGCGTGCGGCTGCTTTATCTCCAGGTGGACGAACCTCCGGCAAGCGCGCTCAAACAAGCCGCGCGCCTGGAACTCGGTGAGCGGCGCACGCTCGAGGCCACGCTCAATTTCGCCTCGCAATGGCCGACGCTCGAACTGAACTATTCCGATTGCGGATTGCGGATTGCGGATTGCGGATTGGACGAAATCGCTGATTCGCCGCCAACTCTGTTTGCTTCATTTGCAGAACCACGAGGGCCTCTCGCAAAACTGAAATCCGTAATCCGCAATCTGAAACCCACAATCGGATTTCGCAATCCGCAATCCGCAATCCGCAATCCGCAATCCGCAGCGTTGCTGACGCTGCTATTGATCGCGGTTGTAGTCGGGCAGAAGTTGGGCTGGCGCCTCATGCCGGCGAAACCTGCGGCTCCTCCAATGCGACGCGAAGCGCATCCTGGCGAAGCGACTCTCGAACGGCAGCCTTCTAGCTCGCCCGTCGCCGCCGGGGCGGCAAACCCGGTCGCGCCGCCAACGATCAGGCCCGCCAGGCCAAATATCGCGACCGCAGAGCTTGAGCTTGAAGCTCTGCGGTTGCTGCAGCAGGCCAAAGCCGACACACACGAACAGATCGAAGTCCGCCGCTCGCCGCGAGGCAAACTGCGCATTGAGGGACTGCTCGACACCGAAGCGCGCAAGGCCGACTTGTTACAGGCGTTGTCGCCATTGCGAGGCCATCCGGCGGTCGAAATCCAGTTGCAAACCGTCGCCGAGGCCGCCGCGCGGGATCGCCTTCATGCGCCGCGTCCGTCAGCGCGGCCCGTCGCCGTCGTCGAACGCGACGAAATAACCGCGACTCGTTTGCCGGTGGACGCCGAACTGCGCCGCCATTTCGCCGCCAGCGGCATTACGGAAGAGCGCCTGGACGAAGAGATCAGACGTTTCGCCGCGCTCACGCTCGCGCGTTCGCGTCAGGCGGCGCGCCACGCCGGAGCGCTACGATCGCTGACAGCGCGGTTTGCCGACGGCGCCGCGCTCGATTCGACGGCGCGGACAAAATGGCGGCGATTGCTCAGTGAGCACGCCCGCGCTCTGCGCGGCGAAATCGGCGCCCTGGGGGAGGCGCTCACACCCGTCTTCGCGGCGCCTTCGCACGGCGCGGGAGACGAAGTGGTCACGTTGAAATCCGACGCGGACTTGCGCAGCGCCGTCGAACGAATCGCGTCCATTTGCGCCGAAACCGACCGCGCGTTGATTGTGGTCTTCAGTATTTCGTCGGATTCAACGCCCGCCGATGTCATCAAGGCGCCTGGCTTTTGGCTGAATTTGCGGCGCGGCGAGCGCCTTGCGGAAGCCATCAATCAATATCTTTCCACCGATCAATGAGCTGATTTGCAGGAGAATAGCCATGAACCGAGTTCAATCATCTCTCAAACCACAGCGGCGGGGCTTCATTCCTGTCGCCGTTTTCGCATTGCTGGCGTCGCTCATCGCGCCGCCTTCCAAAACGACTGCGCAATCGGCGACCGCGACCTTGAGCGGCAGCGTCACCGATCAAACCGGCGCGGCCGTCGCCAACGCCGGCATCAAAGCCGTCAACACCGCGACCAATCTGGAGCGCAGGACGACCTCCGACAGCGAAGGTTTATTCACTCTGCCGCTGCTGCCCCCCGGCAATTACACGATCCTATGTGAGCGGGCGGGCTTCGCGGCGGTTACCAAACGCGACTTGGTTTTGAACGTCGGGGACCAGCGCACGCTGTTGATTCAACTGCGCGTCGGCGGCGTCAGCGCGACTGTGAACGTGACGGATGAACCAGCGCTGCTGAACGAATCGCCGGCTGTCGGCACGGTTGTTGACCGGCAGTTTGCCACAAACCAGCCGCTCAACGGCAGGAGTTTTCAGTCGCTCATCGGACTTGCGCCGGGCGTCGTCTTCACGCCAGAGAACGTCACCGCGCAAGGGCAATTCTCCGTCAACGGGCAGCGCGCCGGGACTAACTACTTCATGATCGACGGCGTGAGCGCCAACTTCGGCACGACCGGGGCGGCGACCCTCTACAACACCGCCGGAGGCGCCTTGCCAGCGCTCTCGGCCCAGGGCGGGACTAATTCGCTTGTTTCGGTGGACGCTCTGCAGGAGTTCTCGATTCAGACTTCGACCTACGCGCCTGAATTCGGGCGGCAGCCTGGCGCGCAAGTTTTGATCGTCACGCGCTCCGGCGCGAACGAGCTTCGCGGCAGCCTCTTCAACTACCTCCGCAACGACCTGTTCGACGCCAACGATTACTTCGCCAACCGCAACGGGCTGGCGAAACCGGCGCTACGTCAAAATGATTTCGGATTCACCGTCGGCGGCCCGGTCGTGCTGCCGTCGCGGTTCTTCGGGCCGATGGGTTACGGCGGGCGCGACCGGACGTTCTTCTTCGTTTCGTATGAGGGTTTGCGATTGCGTCAACCAGCCGTCTCTCCGCCCGAAGAAGTGCCTTCATTGCGCGCGCGGCGGCAGGCGACCGGTTTGGCGCGTGACATCCTGAACGCATTTCCGCTGCCGAACGGCCCCGAGCTGTCGGGCGACCCGAACACGGCGACCTTCGTGGGCAGTTACTCGAACCCGTCGTCGCTCGACGCCTTCAGCGTCCGCCTCGACCACACGGTCAACCAGCGGTTTACGCTCTTCGGGCGCTACAACCATGCGCCGTCAGAGTCTCAGGTACGGGCCGACTTCGCCTCGTCCAGCACCGTCGGCGACAAGCCGCAGAAGACGCAGACGCTGACCGCCGGCGCGACGGCGATCTTCTCGCCGCGTGTGAGCAACGACTTGCGCCTTAACTACAGCCGGGCGGAGGCGAAGAGTGTTTACCACATCGATAACTTCGGCGGCGCGATCCCGCCCCCGTCTTCCGTCTTCTTCCCGCCGGCGGATCGGGGCGGTCTGGTCTACCCGTTTATCGGCCTCAACGCATTGACCGCAGGGTTGAATATCGAGAACCGGCAGGGCCAATTCAACATGGTGGAGACGTTGAGTTATACGAAAGGCGCGCACTCGCTCAAGGCCGGCTTCGACTACCGCCGGCTCGCGCCAGTCACACACGGCGCGGCCTTTCGGCGCTTCCCATTCTTTTTCAGCGTGTCGGACGCGCTCGACGGGAACATCCCATTCCTCGACATCCTCGCCACGGACGTGACGCTGCGCCCGCTCTTCGACAACTACTCCGCGTTCGCACAGGACACCTGGAGGGCTGGGAGGCGGCTGACGCTCACCTACGGGCTGCGCTACGAAGTCAACCCGCCGCCGTCGGAGAAGAACGGCAACCTGCCGCTCACGGTTGATGGTCTGGATGACCTGACCAACCTCAAGCTCGCCCCGCGCGGCGCACGGCTGTATGAAACCACTTTCAATAATCTTGCCCCGCGCTTCGGCGTCGCCTACCAACTCTTCCCGGAGCGCGGCACAGTCTTGCGCGGCGGGTTCGGCGTTTTCTACGACCTCGGCTACACCTTCGCGGGGAGCGGACTGGGGCCGGACTCATACCCTTACGGCAGGCATGTAGGGCTGGTAGATGTCCCGCTCTCGTCGCCGCTCGTCGGCGCGCTGCCGCCCCCCGCAAACCTGGAACCCCCTTTCGGCGACCTCTTTGTATATGAGCGCGGCTACAAATTGCCTTACACGCTTCAATATAACGTGACCGTCGAGCAGGCGTTCGGTTCGAATAACTCCGTCACGGTAGGTTACGTCGGCGCGACGGGACGACGGTTGGGGCGCGTCGAGCGGCTGCAGAATCCGCATCCGAACTTCACCCGGATGAGCGTCGTGAGGAATAACGGCGCCTCCGATTACCATGCGTTGCAGACACAGTTCCAGCGCCGCCTATCACGTGGGCTGCAGGCGCTCGTCTCCTACACTTTCGCCAAATCGCTCGACATCGTGTCGGATGAGTCAATCGTCAATTATCAGGCTCCACTCGGCGCCCTCGACCCGAAGCATGATCGCGGGCCGTCGGCCTTCGACGCGCGGCATCAATTGAGCGGCGCAGTGAGCTATGACATCCCGCCGCCGGTCGAGTCCGGCGTGGGCCGCGCCGTCGTCGGCGGCTTCGGCGTTGACTCCATCTTCCGGGCTCGATCCGCCACGCCCGTCAACGCGCTCACCGGCGCTGACCCTTTCGGGTTCGGGTTCAGGACGGTGACGCGACCGGACCTGGTCGCAGGCGTACCGCTCTACGTTGAGGACCAGGCCGCGCCGGGCGGCCGCTCGCTCAACCGCGCGGCGTTCGTCGAACCGCTGGCAGGCAGGCAGGGGACGCTCGGGCGCAACAGCCTGCGCGGCTTTCCGGCCTGGCAAATTGACCTTTCGCTGCGCCGCCAGTTCAGTTTGTCAGAGCGCGCCAAGCTCCAACTCAAGCTCGACGCCTTCAACCTGTTCAATCATCCGAACTTCGGCAATCCTTCCGGGACCCTGAGCGACCCGGACTTCGGCGTCTCGACGCAGATGCTCGGCAGGAGCCTGGGCGGCCTCAGCCCGCTTTACCAGATCGGCGGGCCGCGCTCGCTGCAATTAGCCTTGAAGGTGTTGTTCTGATGAGGTCCGCGCTCTTGAGAATCGCCCACAAGGAATTCATCGAAGTGTCACGCGACGGTCGCTTCCGCTGGGCCTTCGGCGTCATTTTCGCGTTGCTGATCATGTCGCTGCTCATGGGCTGGCGGCACTACGCGGAAGTCCGCCGGCAGATTGAAGCGGCCCAAGGCGAGCAGCGCGAATTATGGCTCAACACGCCAGGCCTCAACCCACACTCAGCCGCGCATCACGGACTCTATGTTTTCAAGCCGGCGCCGCCGCTCTCTTCGGTGGATAGCGGGATCGCCCCTTACGCGGGAGTCTCCTTCCTGCTCGAAGCGCACGATCAGAACCTTTCGCAGAACAAACCGGCGGAAGATCGGTTGGCGGTCGCCCGCTTCGGCGAAACCACCGCGGCCGTGACGCTGCAGATTCTGGTCCCGCTGCTGATCATCCTGCTCGCCTTCTCGTCTTTCGCCGGGGAACGCGAGCAGGGAACGCTGCGCCACCTACTGAGTATCGGAGTCAGGCCGAAGACGCTGGCCGCAGGCAAAGCTCTCGGCGCAATGGCTCCGCTGCTTTTGTCGCTCATTCCTGCGGCGGCGATCGGCGCCGTCGCGATGGTCCTCAATACCGCCCCTGCGACCTTCGCCGCGGCGCTGCCGCGCGCCGGCGCGCTGGCGCTTTCATACCTGCTCTATTTCGGCATGTTCGTCGGGTTGGCGCTGATCGTTTCTGCGAAAGCGCCGACCGCGCGGCTCGCGCTGGTCGCGCTGCTCGCCTTCTGGTTTATAAACTGCCTGGTCGCGCCGCGCGTGATGGCGGACGTGGCTCATCACGTCGTCGCGATGCCGAGCGCGTCGGAGTTTCTGCAAGCCGTCGAGGAAGATAAAAAAAGAATCCCGCCAGATTGGAAAGAGAGGGTGATCGCCGGCTGGCTCTCCAAATACCGCGTCACGCGCGAGGAGGATTTGCCTGTCAATCCGTTCGGAATCCTGCTTGTCGAGGGGGAGAAGTGGGAGACAGAAGTCTACGAGCGAAACTTCGCGCGCCTCTTCGACCTCTACGAGCGACAGAACGCCGTTTATACGGCGGGCGGCCTGCTTACTCCGATGCTGTCGATCCAGATGTTCTCGATGGGAATGGCGGGCACGGATTTCAATCAGAGCCGTCATTTCATGGAGGCCGTCGGCCGGTATCGCACGGAATGGCTGCGCATACTGAACGAAGACGTTATGTTGCATCAACGCCCAGACCAGGTCGTTTACACGCGTGAGCGCGACCTGTGGGAGCAGATTCCGCCGCTGGTATATCAGCCGCCCTCTGCCCGCTGGGCCTTCGGCCGGCAAAAGTTGAGTTTCGGGATACTCGTTCTATGGTTTTCGGTTATCGCACTCGCCACGCCGGCGGCGCTGGCGCGGATCAGGATCGAATAGAGGAGAGTGATGGCTGCGCTGAAGAAGGTCACGCGACATGAATGGCGCGCGCTGAAAGCCGACGGCGCGGCGTGGGTGGTGATTGCGCTGATTGCCGTAATGACCGGCGTCGCCGTCTTCAACGTCGCCGCAACATTGCGCCGCCAGCAGGAGGCGGAACGACTGAACGTCCGCGAGGAAGCGGAGAAATTCCGCCGCTTTCACGGGCAGGCGGCGGAGATCGAGCGCCTGGCGGCGCTGAGGGGCGAGCCTCCGCCGCAGTTCGAACCGGATATGGTAAAAGCGCCGTCGTCGAAGTACGGGCCGCGAGATTCGCTCTACGTCGGCGCCTGGAACGCGCTCAAAATCGTTCCGCCGCCGAGCCCGCTGATGGCGCTGGCCATAGGGCAGAGCGACCTCTACCCGAGTTCCTACAGGCTCGGTCTCGAAGGGCGGCTGGAATGGCAGGCGCGGGGGCGCGTCGTGCAGCAGGTTGAAAATCCATTGATCGAAATGGCGGGTCGCTTCGACCTCGCTTTTGTGGTCATCTACCTCTACCCACTGCTCATCCTGGCAATCAGCTTCAACATGATCTCCGGCGAGAAGGAGAGCGGCGCGCTGGGACTGGCGCTCTCGCAACCGGTCTCGCTGCGCGCGCTCGTCACCGGGAAATGTCTTCTGCGAGCCGCGCTCGTGTGCGGCTGTCTGATAGGTTTTGCGACGGTTTTCCTGTCGCTGAGCGGCGCAGTTTTCAGCGCGCCCGGCGCTCCGGCGCGCATCGCCCTTTGGGTATTGGCCGTTCTCGCTTATGGCGGCTTCTGGTTCGCGCTGGCCGTCTGGGCAAACGCCCTCGGACGGAGCGCGGCGGCGACGGCGCTGATTTTGGCCGCCGCGTGGGTCTTCTTCCTGTTCGTCGTTCCGCCGGCGATCAACTTCACGGCGACGACTCTGTACCCCTTGCCGTCACGCATCGCATACATCAATCGATCGCGCGCTGAAGAGAACGAGGCCCGCAACAGGCGGCGCGAACTGGTCGCGCGATACCTTAAGGAACATCCTGAGCTTGCCGGATACGGCTGGACGCCGGAAAACCTCGGCGTCGGCTATCCGCACACGCCGGAGTCAATGCCGGAGTACATCCAGGGGCTGGAGATTCAGCGGCGGTTACAACCCGTCGTCGGACGTTATGAGGAACGGCTTCAGCGCCAACAATCGGTCGTGAACGCGGCGCGCTTTCTCTCGCCCGCCGTGTTGATGCAGGGATTGCTCTATGACCTTGCAGGAACTGGGCGAGGCCGCTACGAACACTTTCTGCGCCAGGTGAACGGCTTCAATGGAGAATGGAACGATTTCTTCTGCCCGATGCAGTTCCAACGTCGGATGCTCAACGCGGCGGATTATGAACGAATTCCCCGCTTCTCCTACCACGAGGAATCATTGAGCGAAGTGTGGAGAAGGATCGCCGCGCCGTTGGCAGCGTTGATCGCCCTCCCAGTCGCGCTCGGCTGGCTGGGAGGGCGCGCATACCGGCGTTTCCCAATGGCCGGATAACACTGTTCATCGGCCAATTCTTGAACGTAACAACCATTCACCGGTCCGATTTGACCGTTGATGAACTTTTGGTAGTCGCAAACCGGATTGTCGTGGAAAACTCGCTAAATCTGCGCAGAGTACAATCCACGAAAAGGCGAAGAACGCGATGAACACCGGAAAAAACCGGTTCCAACCCGCGCTTCGCGCGGAATAGCCTCCTGCGAGGAGACATCTCGCATGGAACAATCAGCCATTCACTCGCTCTTCAAATTGATCGCGGGCAAGACGCTGGCGCGCGCGGCCTGGCTGACTTTTGTGATCGTGATTCCATCGCTGCTCAACAGCGCCGGGGCGATGCTGTACCCGGCGCTGCCGCGCGCCGAACTGATAATCGCCGGCCGCGACGCCGACCCGGACGTCAAGCGCAATGGCCGCACGACGAAATGCTCATGCGGCGGCAATCGTTAGTCAATCGCCTCGGCTTTCTGTCGCCGGCGGTCGTGACGCAGGAAGCGCTGAAGGACCTCGCAGGGACGGGGGGTGCGCGGTATAGCGGCTTCCGCCGTCAGGTGAACGGGTTCGTGCGCCACCAGCGCGACTACTTTGTGCCCAAAGTACTGCGCGGCGACAGGATGACCGCCGATGATTTCAATGCGATCCCGATGTTCAACTATGAAGAGGAGCCGCTCGCGTCGATGAGCGGGCGCGTGGCGACAGGCTTACTCTGCCTGCTGCTCGCATCGGCGGTCTGTCTCTGTGGGGCGGCGCTCAAACTGCGGGGATTCACCGTCATCGGCTGACATATGATCATCATACCTATATCGTGTTCGTCTGGCTGCCAAAACAATGCTCAGAACTCAACGCGATGGATCAGCTTTGGAAAGAATTGAAAGGTGATCTCGCAGCCAACCGCCAAACAGGCATTACCAACCATTGACCGAACAGTAACAGCCATTCATTAGAAAAAGGTCGCGTTGTCATGGTTGTATATGGCACGATCTCTACTCGTAGTCTGGCCTTGGCGCTGCTGTTATTGTTCTTCGCGCTGGCGTTGGTTTTGGCCGCGAGTGGCTACCGTCGACGCGATCCGGACGTTGCTGAAAAGCTGAATTCGCTAGGCGGATGAAAGGCCGCGCAACAGAACGAGAAAAAGGCTACGACGCAGCAGACCGGGACGACCGATTACACGGGCGCGTTTAAGTCCTACTACATCAGCCTGAAGAGCAGGAGTTGAAGGAGTGGGCGCCCGCCCGTGTCGCGAGCTGGTCGGTAGACCTCCCTCACAAGTGCGTCTACGTCCAGCAGGCGCCGACGCCAGCGGGCGCCGTACAGAAGATCAGCGTTTATCTCATATGACGCACACCGCCGTTTTCATGACCTGGCTGACGCTCATGCTGGCATACCTGGCCGCGAGCGCGCTCCTGATCCCGTCCGAACGCCGCCATGCATACCAGTCATGCCCGAAGGACAGGGGCTATTACGTGTCTAACCTCCTGTGGTGGGCCGTCCCGCTGACATGGTTCCTGGCGCCGGCCGTCTCGACCCCGCCGGAGAGGGCGGTCGGGGCGGCTCTGTTCGCTGCCGGCGCCGCGATGGTGATCTGGGCGCGCAGGGCCAACCCTTTTTTCCTCCCTGTGATCCGCGAGCCGCGCTGGATCGTGGACGACGGGCCGTACCGCTGGCTGAGGCATCCAGGCTACGCGGGCTTAGTCCTGATGGCGGATGGTTCGTTGCTGACGCTCGGCCATTGGGTGGGCGTCTTTCCGCTCGTGGCCTACATCAGCTTCCTCGTCGCCCGCGCGCGGCGGGAAAACAGAATCCTCATCCATGCGGGCAAGTCCGAGTTCTACGACCAGTCCGGCGCCGAGAAGCCGGATTCGTGACGGGTTGTCATTCCGACTCAGCCAACGTAGTCAGAATTACCGGCCCGGCGAAGAGGCGAAAGAACAGCCCTGGCTGACTATCGCCGGAGTCGTCGGGGACGTGCGGCAGCGCGGCGTGACGAGCGAGGCCGGGCTGGACGTGTACGTTTGCGACCAGCAAGTTCTTTCACCTGAAAGCTACCTGGCCGTGCGAGCGAAGGGCGAGCCGCTCGCGCTCGTCCGGGACGTCAAAGAGGCAGTCTTGCGCGTCGACCCCGAACAGTCGGTCTTCGACATTCGCACGATGGAGGAGCGAGCGCTGGCCACGATCTGGCAGCAGCGAATGAGTGGAGTAGTGATGTTGCCGTTCGCGCTCCTGGCGTTGGCGCTAGCGTCGATGGGCATCCACGGGGTGAGGTCTTACGCGGTGAGTCAGCGCACGCGCGAGATCCGCGTCCGGATGCGCTTGGCGCGCGAGCCGCGGATGTGTTGCGAATGGCGCTGGGTGAGGCGATGAGGCTTGTGACGACCGGCGCCGCCACCGGACTGGCGGCGTGGATGGCGCTGACACGCGTGATGGCGAGCCTGCTTTACGCTGTAAGCGCGACCGATCCGGCGACTTTCGCCACCGCATTGCTGCTGCTGGCGGTCGTGGCGCTCATCGCTTGCTATTTACCAGCGCGACGGGCGGCGCGAGTCGATCCGATGGCTACGCTGCGCGGCGAATAGTCGGTTTTCGCCGTCTGTTGAGCGCATCCATTCTGATCATTGGCTTTTCCGGTTTTTTCCCAAGGTCGTAATATTTTTACCCGCGGTAACAACTCTTTTTGTAAGCTTGATCGGCAAGCCCATTAGGGGTGGCCCGGAGTCTTCGGGCGCCTTCTTTTCGGTTTGCGATTCAGACGCGACATCAAACTGCTTGTTCCGGGAATAATCGTAGACGTACTCTTTAAAGCAGCCGTGCCCTCCGAAGGTGTAAAAGTCATACTGCTTCATTTCCTTGTAGGCCTGATCTACCGTCCAATGATCCATTGCCATCCGGTATACCGCAATCATCGCCCCTGTGCGATGTCGTCCGCCTGCGCAATGCACAAATACCGGCCAGTTTGCCTGTTCGTTGACAATCTCCAGAAAGCGTGTGGCGGCATAGGCTTGCGGATACCGCTTTGGCTCTAGCGGCAGATTGATGTACTGCAGTCCCGCCTGCTCCGCGTCGGTTTTGGAGTCCGGCTCGGCGTCACCGCGCAGATCGAGCACCGTCTTTATGCCCAATACAACCAGTTGCCTGTAGTGAACGCCTTTTGGCTGCCCGCCACGATAAATATGATCATTGACCTGTCCGAAGTTGTCGATTGTGACTGCCGCGGCGCCACGCGCAGCATTCCGCTTGCGGTCTTTCTTAGCGAAGGCGGGCACGATCATTGAGCAAGCTAGTGCGACAGCCATTGCGAACTGGAATATCTGATAAACATGCGACCGTTGTTTCATTTTTCATCCCCGAAAAGGCGTCGTGCCTGCTTGGTCTACCTGGGGCGAAGCGAACCGTAGAAGAGCTATTGTTTGTCAACTTGTGTTTATCAAACTGCATGAATCACTTGGCTGCCAATGATCCGTTTAGGGCGCAACGAATTTAGTCTATTACTATGCTAAGAAGTAGGGGATTATAGTAGAAATAAGATGGACGGGAGAAAAAAATATGATTAGAACTACAGTCCGGCGAAAACATCCACTCATTGGCTGATTCGAGCCGTTCATACATTACTTTCCGAAATCTTCGTTTTCTCAGTCCAAACTGAAGCATTTTATAGCTCACCCATGGTTCAAGGCAGATTGATAAGTTACTCGCTGATTCCTGTTAAGATTGACTTCTACTAAAGCAAGTTGCTACGATAGCCATCTTCCAATGACCATCAAGCTGAAAACCTGGCTCAGGTTACGCGCAGCGGTTGTGGCGTTGGCGTTGGCGCTAAGCTGGCTCTCTGCGCCGATTTCGCTGGCCTTCTGGGAGCCGGATGTTTGCGAGATGGAATGCTGCATTGCGGAGGGCCATTGCTGTTGCGCGACCCGCCACGCCTACGTCAAAGGCCAGGAGCCGAAGCCGGGAGAGGTCTCGCTCACAGTTGAAACTACCTTGACCAGGCCCTGTCAAGCCGGTTGCGCCGCATCCGGGATTTCCGCCAAAAACAATTTACTTCGTGCCGCGCATGCGCAATCGCCATCTATAACTCTCGCAGCCGTCTCGCCAGCGCGCTACCATGGTCCATTTCTGTTTGACCAACAATTCGCCGCGCAACCTTCCTCTCCCCGCGCGCCTCCCTTCTGTGACGGGCATGTCGCCTGAAAATACCATCACCGGTTCAACCTCATTTTGACTGATGTCGAGGCGCGTCTACCGACTTGTCGGATCTAGGCGCTTTTCGGCGTTGGTCGCGCATTCTTTATTACATACGACGTTAGTCGAAAGCTTGGTCCTATCGGTGTTCCACGAGGAAAGCTTTCAGGCATAACGCATCAGGGGAGTTCATCCATGCGAAAGATTAATACCTTGGTCATCATTGTTTCGACCATGGCCAGTGTTTGCTCATTCTATGGGCCGGCCTTGGCGCAACAGTCAATTTCTTCGGCGACACTCAGCGGTCGTCTTGAAGACGCCAACGGCGCCGCGGTCAGCGGGGCGAAAATCACCGCCACCAATCTTAATCAGAATCAAAGTTCCACCGCCGCCAGCGATGCGCAGGGGCGATTTCGCTTTCTCTATTTGCCGATCGGACGCTACCGACTCGAAGTGACGGCCACCGGCTTCGCGCCGATCGAACGGCAACTGACACTGACAGTCGGCCAGGCGCTTGACGTTCCTCTAAGGCTGACGGTGGGAAACGTCACCGAGAAAGTGAACATCGCCGCGGGCGCGCCTTTGGTTGAAACTGTGCGCACGCAAGTCGCGGAAACAGTACTGCCACAGGAGATTGACAGCCTCCCGCTCAACAATCGTAACTACCTCGATTTGGCGGCGCTGACGCCAGGCGTGACGCGCGCCAATCCGGTCGCCAACCAGCGATTCGCCGAGACTTCCGCCGTGCCGGGCACGCAATTAAACGTTGCAGGGCAGCGCAACATCAACAATGGATTTGTCATCGACGGGTTGTCTGCGAACGACGACGCGGCCGATCTGCCGGGCACATTTTTCAGCCAGGAAGTAATCGGTGAATTCCAGGTCATCACTTCCGGCGGCATCGCCGAATTCGGGCGCGCCTCTGCCGGGATCGTTAACGTCGTTACTAAATCGGGAACGAACGATTGGCGCGGACGAATGTACGGATTTTTGAGCAACCAGCGCCTCAACGCCCGAAACCCACTTGCCGTGACGAAAGACCCACTGACGCAAACGCAATACGGTGCGTCCTTGGGCGGCCCCGTCAAACGCGACCGCACTTTCTTGTTCGCGAATTTCGAACAGACACGTCTTCACAACGCGGTAGTCCTGACTATCCTGCCGGCTAACGTGGCGGCCATCAACAGCGCGCTCGACCAGGTGAAATACGCCGGCCCACGCGTCAGCACGGGGCTCGCGCCGACAGGGTACAATACGAGTAACTTCCTGGCGCGCGCCGACCACCGGCTCAATCCGGACAACCAGCTATTGATCCGTTACAACTTCTATGACATTAACAGCGGCAATGCGCGTGGCGTTGGCGGCTTGAACGCCGTGAGCCGGGGCACGTCACTCGAGAATCGTGACCAGACGATAGCAGTCAGCGAGGTGGCGACGCTTTCACCTCGCGCCTCCAACGAAGCGCGGTTCCAATTTACGCGCAGCCGCTTAGCTGCGCCGCCGAACGACCTCACCGGCCCGGCGATCACAATTTCTGGCGTCGTGAATCTCGGAACGTCGACTTCTTCGCCGACGGGACGCGACATCGATCTATACGAGTTGGTGGACAATTTCACCACTCAGCGCGGGGCGCATTCGGTCAAATTCGGCGCCGACTTCCTCTACAACCGCGTCAACATTACCTTCCCCGGCGTGCTGCAGGGGGCGTACACATTTCAATCGCTAGCCGCATTCCTGGCCGGGCGCTACACCACATTTCAGCAGGCGTTCGGCGAGCCGAGCCTGTTTCAATCGAATCCGAACACCGGGTTTTTCGCGCAGGATGAGTGGAAAGCGCGCCGCGACCTGACGATCAACGTAGGCCTGCGCTATGACCTGCAGTTCCTGCCAGACCCGATTAAAACGGACGCGGATAACGTTGCGCCGCGCATCGGGCTGGCGTACGCGCCGGGCGGCGGTAAGACCGTGATCCGGGCGAGCTACGGCGTCTACTACGACCGCATCCCGCTGCGGGCCACCTCGAATGCGCTGCAACGCGACGGCACAAAATACAAGGTCGCCTCCTTCTCGTTCGGCCAGGCGGGCGCGCCGGTGTTCCCGAACGTGGCGGCGGCTTTCCCGACCGGTTTCCTGCCCAGCATCACAACAATCGATCCCGACATCGATACCGCTTATACGCAGCAAGCCAGTCTGCAGATCGAACGCGAACTAACTTCGAAGACCTCGCTCTCGGCCGGGTATCTGCACACGCGCGGACTGCACATCATTCTCTCGCGCAACGTCAACGTGCCGACCCTGACGGCGGCGCAGGCCGCCGCGCAAGGCGTGCCGAACCTGGGCCGCCCGAACCCGAACTTCGGCAACATCTCGCGTTATGAAAGCTCAGGTGATTCGTACTATGACGGGCTGACTGTTTCGCTCAACCGGCGTTTCAGCGGATGGGCGGGGCTGCGCTTCTCCTACACCTACTCGAAAGCGATAGACGACACGGGCACGGCCTTCTTCTTCACGCCGCAGGACAACTTCAATCTGCGCGACGACCGCGGGCGCAGCGACAACGACCAGCGCCATGTGCTGAGTGTTAGCGGCACGCTGGCCGCGCCGGGAGTCGGCGGCGATGGAGGGTGGCGACGCATCATTGCGGGTTTCCAGTTGAATCCGGTCTTGCGATACGGCTCGGCGCTGCCCTTCAACATCGTCACAGGCGGCGATCGCAACAACGACACGAGCACGAATGACCGGCCGCTCGGCGTCGGGCGGAATACGGGTAAGGGGTTTGATTTCGTCTCGTTCGATCTGCGGGCGAGCCGACGGATCAGGTTTACGGAGCGTTACGGCTTAGATGTGATCGCCGAAGCATTCAACCTGTTCAATCGCACCAATTTTCAACTGCCGAACGCCACAATCGGGACGGGGGCCACTCCGAACGCCACATTCGGTCTGCCGACGGCGGCGGCTGATCCGCGGCAAATTCAATTCGGACTCAGACTATCGTTCTGATCAACATACATTACCGCGATATTTCCGCTCCGGAAGGGCGCGGCGCCCATCATCGTTGTAATGAACTGAATGCGGATTTTGTCCAAGCTCGATGACTTCGGTTCGAGCTTTAATCGGCGATCTGATTTCCGGTAACAATGGTCCCACGGCGATTTCAAACAGGATTATTGATGCGAGGAGCGTTGGCGGCGCTCCTGGTTCTGTTCGGCGCGATCGCGCCCGCGGCCAGGCTATGGCTGCCGGAGCCTGTTACCTGTGGGATGGCCTGTTGTGAAGCGAGCGGTGTCTGCTCTTGCCGGAATCATCATAAAGGCGAGTCTGAGGCGACCGGCGCGGCCGCGAGCGCCGACGCCAATGCCGCCAAACTTACCGCGGCCGTCGTCAGCCGTTCCTGTCCGGCGCAATGCGCGCAGCTTCCGGCAGGTTTTCAGAAGAAAGTATCGATGGCCAGAGCGCGCATTCCCGAAGGCGTGTTGTCCATCAACCTTACGCAGTTGCTATTCGCCCGCACGCCTCACTTCGCGCGTGACGCGTTGGCTGATAGATCCTCAGTTCCCCGCGCCCCGCCTTTCATTCTCCTCTAAATAACACAATCGGTACTTGTGATTACGAGTCAGCGGTCCGCTAGGCGTGCGTGATGGCGAGAGAGTGCGCGTGAAGCTTTTCAAGCGACGTCGCGTTCAAAAGCGCCACCTATCGGTCTTGTTGATACGTGGTCGTCTTTCACCAGTTTCCGTCGCTAATAAGAGGAGAATTAAATGAGGTCACTCGTCATTTGCTTGTTTGCGCTACTACTCACTGCGGCAGGCGCAGGCTTCACTTTCGCGCAAAATATCAAAGCCGCGCTCAACGGGCGCGTGCTCGACACACAAAACAACGTGGTCGCCAACGCGGCCATCACCATTATTGATACGCAACGAGGGCAGCAGCGCGCACTTGTTTCGGACGCGGCCGGCGCTTTCCATTTGCCAGGGCTGGAACCTGGAACCTACCGCGTCGTCGTTAGAGTTTCCGGCTTCGCCCAATACGAAAGCGCGGAGATCAATCTGCGCGTGGGGGACGCTCCGAATTTCCACATCCGGTTGCAGGTCAGCCAGGTCAGCGCAGTCGTCAACATTGTGGACGCGCCGACGACGTTGCAAACGACTGACATCAAAGAATCGCGCAGCTTCACTGCGGAGGAGATGAACGATCTGCCGACGGCCGCCGGCACGCAGGGGCGCAACTTTTACACGCAGGCGCGGACGGCGCCGGGCGTCTCTCTCTCGACCAAGGCGCATCAGCCCTTTTCCGTCAGCGGCCAGCGCGCCATCAACAACAACTACCTGATCGATTCGGTGGACAACAACGACCCGAACGCCGGACTGATCGCCGGTCGCGGCGCGAATGAACAACTGATCAGTCAAGAGGCCATACAAAGCTTTGAAGTACTAACCCACAATTTTAAGGCCGAATACGGGCGCAATTCCGGCGGCATCGTCAGCATCATCAGCAAATCGGGCACGAACGAATTTCACGGCTCGGCGTACGAATATCACAACAATTCGGCGCTCGCGGCGCGCAACCCAATGGATCGCGTCAAACCGTCGAATCGGTCCAACCTGGCGGGCTTCACACTCGGCGGCCCGGTCATCAAAAATCGCGCTTGGCTCTTCGGACAATACGAAACCTATCGCGTCAGGGGGATGCAATCCTCGCTTTTCCAGGTCCCTTCAGACGCCCAACGCGCGTCGGCGGCGCCGGCGGTCCAGGCGTTGGTGAATCTCTATCCGCGCCCGGCGGGTGGCGGGACGACGTTCAATTTCGGGTTGGCCAACAACATCAACCTGAACACCTGGCTCCTTCGCGGCGATGTCGCGCTGACCGACCGGCAGCGCCTGATGTCGCGCTATAACATCGCCAAGTCGGTGAGCGAGGTACAGGGCGGTTTTGCGGGGGTAATTGACGGCGTGAACAACCTGATCCGCACGACGATGAGCGCCAGTGTCCAACACACCTGGACGCTTGCCGCGGATAAACTCAACGAAGCGCGGATCGGATTCAATCGTACGGAATCGCTCGATATCCCTTCGGACAACCTGCTTTTCCTGGGTGATCCGAAAATCAATGGCGAAGTCGGACAATTGCGAGTCAACGGCTTGACTACTCTCGGCGTGCAATCCTTCGCTAACAAGTATGAGTTCCTGAACAATTATCAGCTCAGCGACGACTTCACCTGGTCGCTCAGAAATCATACGGTGAAGTTCGGTTCATCGGCGCGCCGCGTGCAGGTCAACGACGGATTTATAGACAACGCCTATCGAGGCCAACTGGTCTTCAACAACATCAATGACTTCATCAGTGGCAAACCAGCGTCGTACCTGCGCCGGTTGGGCAACCCGCGGATCGGATTGCGCCGTACGGAATGGCATTCGTTCGCGCAAGACGATTGGCGCGTCACGCCGGCCCTAACGCTGAGCGTCGGTTTGCGCTACGAACTCAACACCGCGCCGCGTGAGGTGGCGGACCGAATTCCGTCGCAATTCCTCCTCAACACTGATCGCAACAACCTGGCGCCTCGTTTCGGTTTCGCGTGGCAGGCGCTTCCCAAGACCGTCGTGCGCGGCGGCTATGGGATTTACTACAACGCGCTGGAAACGGTCTTTCTAGGGCTGACGCGTTACAACCCGCCGCTGATTCAAACCTTCACGGTCGCCAATCCCACTCTCCCAAATCTGCTCAACAATGCGACGGCGAGCATACCGAGCGGGCTGGTGATTCCGAATAAAGACACCGCCACGCCTTACGCGCAACACATCAACCTGACTATCGAACGCGAACTGTGGAATCCGCAATCCACCGTGAGTGTGGCTTACGTCGGCACGCTCGGACGTAAGGAATCGCGGCTGCGGTTGCCGAACGGCGGCGAGAACGCGGCTGGATTCAAGCGTCCTGATCCGACCGTCGGCGTGGTCAGCGTGCTGGAAACCTCAGCCAACAGCAGCTACCACTCGTTTCAGATGAGCTGGTCTCAGAGAGTTAACAAAGACCTGCAAGTGCGCGCCGCTTACACCTTCTCGAAATACCTCGACTACGTGTCGGGGCTGACTTCGTCAAACACGGGGCTTGATCGCACGCAGATCCCGCTTGACGAGCGCAACCTCAGTCTGGATCGAGGGAGATCTGATTTCGACATCCCACATATCTTCACACTGACCGGCATCTGGCGCGCCCCGTTCTTCGCGGACCGCCGCGGGTTAGCCGGCCGCCTGCTGGGAGGCTGGAGTCTGAGCAGTGTGGCGACGCTGCAATCAGGCCGCACGTATTCGCTTTTTTCCGGCACGAACAATCTAAACGCGAGCAACAACAACCGGCCGCTCGATCTGCCGGGCGCGCTGATTCGCTGCGGCTCGTGCGCGACGCCGATCCGACTGGCGGACGGCGTAACGAAAGCGCAATTGACCCCGGCGGCAGGCATGCTCGGCGCGCTCGGCCGCAACAGCGAGCGCACGGACGGGTTAGTGGACATCGCCTTCTCACTCTCGAAGGACTTCCGATTGACCGAGAGGCTTCGCATTCAACTGCGCGGTGAGCTCTTCAACGCGATCAACGCGGCGAACTTCAACGCGGTGGACAACGTGTTGGTCTCGCCGAACTTTGGGCGTTACACGTCCGCTTTCGATCCGCGCAGGGCGCAATTGGTCGCGCGTCTGGTTTTCTAAACGGCCCGCCTATGAGGAAGCTTAAAGAGGCACGAGGCTGTTAACTGACTTCATGAACCTTCGTGTTCTTCGTGGGCGCCTTTCGATTTGGAGAAAAGAAGATGAAAAACAGAACCGGAGTTTTGACAATCGTAGCTTTATTGCTGGCGGGGAGCTTGACGCTCGTCTTCGCGCAATCGCGGCGGCGCGACGCGGGCTTCGTTTTTGAATCGGAACCGCGCGCGGTCATGGACGGGAACGGCGTGGGCGTCTCGCGTCACGCGAAGCTCGCGCTTAGAACCACCAACCTATACATGCTGACGGTTTACGGCGCGGACAGGAGTCAATCGCAGCTCGGCCTTGCGGTGTCAAGCGACTGGGGGGATTCATTCGAGCCGATCGTCCCGATCAGCGAACCGGGCGCGGTCGTCAGTTCGCATGGCGAGAATTCTCCGTCACTGGCGATCAACGGCATCGAGTTTTATGCGCTCTGGGAACAGAGCACCCCGGCCGGCGAGACCGATCTGATGTTTGCGCGCTCGCTTCGTTTTGGCCGCAAGTTCGATAAGCCGGTTCGTATAACTGACAAAACAACGCCCTCAGGCAACGCCTTCTCATATCTGGCCGCCGCGCCGAACGGCGATCTATACGCAGCCTGGCTGGATTTTCGCGACCCGCAACATACCGCGCCTGGCACGGCGCACGTCTATCTGACGAAATCCACCGACAAGGGCGCGACGTGGAGCAAAAACATTCCGGTAGCCAATAACGTGTGCCCGTGCTGTCGCCCATTCATCGCGTTCGGCGCGAATGGCGAAGTCTTCGTCGCCTGGCGCAACGTGGATGCGGGAGATATGCGCGACATGATGTTAGCGGTCTCTTCAGACAACGGCGCCAGTTTCGGCAAGCCCGTCCTGATGGCGAATGACAACTGGAAGATCAGCGGCTGCCCGCACACCGGCCCACAACTCGTGGTCAGGGGCAAACGGCTCTACGCCGCGTGGCATTCGGAAGGCGATGGCGCTAACGCGGGCATCCGCGTCGCATGGACGGATGACAACGGCAGGACTTTCTCGAAGCCGCTCATCGCTTCGGGCGCCGTTAACGACACGAATCACCCGTCGCTGTCCCTGTCGGAAGACGGACGATTACTGCTCGTCTTTCAGGGGCGCGAACCGGCGGAAAAAGACGGCTGGGGGCCAGTGCGGGCTTTTCTGACAGAAATCCATGACAACGGCGTGGTCTCCGCCCCGTCCGTCATTCCGGGCAGCCGAAAGACCGTGCAGTTCCCGACGGTCGTCGCCGGAACGGTCGGACGTGTGTTTGTGGCGTGGACGGAAGCGACCGACAGGGGTGTGCAAGTAATGCTCTCGCGCGGGCGCAAGGGCGGCAAGGCCGCGATCGGCGCCGGTAGCGCGGCGAAGGGGAAGGCGGTCCTTACAACGCCCTCCATATCGGCGGAAGCGAAGAGTCAGCATCAACACTGAAACACCGATCGTCATATCGGATGGGCATACACATCAGACCGGCGGTGTGATAACGCGCATCAATGATCAACAGGCGACAAAGATGGATGAATAGCATCCGAGCGACGGCCGGAGCCATGCTGCTCCTGTTCAACGGGCTGGCCGCGCCGGTGTCGCTCGCGTCGATCGAGCCAGAGTTCTGCTCGATGGAATGTTGTGTGGCCGAAGGGCATTGCTGCTGCGCCGCGCGCAAGCCCTGGGTCGTGGGCCAGAAAACTGGCGGTGTCCCGACAATGGCCCCAAGCCAGATCTCTTCCAAATGCCCCTACTCCTGCGCGTCTTCATCGAAGCCAAGCCACAGCTTGCGAATGATCGCGCGCCCGGTCGCACGTGATCAAGCGTTTGCCAAAAAGATTCCAGCCTCGCACGGCGCCTCGACGCCGATCCATAACACAGCGTGTTTTGCGCTCGACTCTCCACGGGCGCCTCCTACGTTCAATTGAACAATCAGCACACCTGAATTCGAAACGCGAATGTGGCCGAAAAGCCGCATCCGGCATGGGAGTTTTCTATTCTGATCCTTTCTCTCCCGGCCGGATGCGCCCGGCTATGCGGCCCGCCGGAGTGCGACAACCACGCATGTCTTAGTCGCACTCCGGCATTGTCACCCGCGCATGCGACGCCTGTTTTCTGGCGACCTGCTGGTCATTCGCCTGAACAGACGTCGGAGCGCCGTCCTCAGGCGCCGCCCCTCGCCGGCCACGGCAGGGGGCGAACCTATGTCAAAAAGACGATCTCATCAGGAGAAAATATGCGACTCAGTTTTCAATTGCTCGTACCCATTTTACTCATTCTGCCACTCAACCTGACATCCGTTTCGGCGCAGGAGAGCGCAACCATCTCCGGGGTAGTCACCGACGCTAACGGCGCGGTCGTCGCGGGCGCGCAGGTCACCGCCGTCAACGCGCTCACCAGAGAGCAGAGGCGCGCCACGACGGACACGCAAGGTCATTACGCCATAGACAACTTAGCGCCGGGCGCGTACACCGTCACGGTGTCGGCGAAGGGGTTCGCTACCGCGACGAGGGAGGCGCGCCCCAGTGACGCGAACGGCGCGGTTGATTTCCAACTTTCGATCGGAGCGGTCGGCGAAACTGTGACCGTGCAGGACGAGACGGCGCGCGTTGAGCTTGAGCGCACACCGGGCGGCGTTGCCGTCGTCACCGGGCGCAAATTGACGCAAATGCGCGCGTACAACCTGCGCGATGTGTTCGAGTTCACGCCGGGTGTGCTGGCGCAATCGCGCTACGGCTCGGACGAGTCGCAGTTCTCCATTCGCGGCTCGGGCCTCAGGAACAACTACCAC
This sequence comes from Blastocatellia bacterium, assembly GCA_035714085.1. Taxonomy (GTDB): domain Bacteria; phylum Acidobacteriota; class Blastocatellia; order RBC074; family RBC074; genus JAJVID01. The sequence continues at coordinate 3,559 of DASTMP010000478.1, read as the reverse complement.
GGCCGCGGCGTCAACCTGCTGATTAACGGCATCCCGTATATGGATGCAGACGGCTTCAGCGATTATGAGGCTTTGGACTTTCTCGCCGCGCAGCGCGTCGAGGTCTGGAAGGGCGCCAATGCCTTGCGCTACGGCGGCAACACTTCGGGCGGCGCGGTCAACCTCGTCACGCAGACGGGCAAGACTGCCGCCCCCTTTGAGTTCCGCGTGCAGGGCGGCTCGTTCGGCTCGTTTCAAGGGCATGTGGCGACGGGCGGCGAGCGCGGTCGTTTCAACTACTTCCTGAGCTTCACAGACGTAGAACTGAACGGCTACCGCGAGCATAGCCAGCAGGGGCGGCAACGCTTCTACGGCAATTTCAACTTCGCCCTCGACGACAGGACGGACTTCAACCTCGACGTCGTGTACGCCAACATCGCGGAGAAGTATCCCGGCTCGCTGACGCGCGAGGAATTCTTCCGCAACCCGCGCGCCGCTGACCCAATTGACGTGCAGCAGGACTGGGGGCGCTTCATTGACTATACACGCGTCGGATTCGGGATGCGCCGCCGCTTCGACGGCGGGCACGAGTTCTCTTTCAACCTGTTCGGGCAGTACCGCAACCTAGACCACCCGATCTTTAACGTGCTCGATCAGGACACGCGCACCTTCGGCGGCGAGTTCCGTTACAGCCACACGGGCGAGCGCGACCGTTTGGTCGTCGGCTTCTCGCCGCAGGCGACTCCGAACGGCGGGCGCCGCTTTGAAAATAACAACGGACAGAGTGGGGCGCAAACCGCGCACTTCGACTCGCTCGCCACGAACTACGGCATCTACGTTGAAAATCAGTTCGACATCCGCCCGTCGTTCACGCTCGTCACGGGCGCGCGCGCTGATTGGGCGCGGCGACGCTTCAGCGACTTCTTCCTCGCCGACGGCGACCAGTCCGACCGGCGGACCTTCAAAGCCTTCTCGCCCAAACTGGGATTCGTCTGGCGACCGCGTGACCAGATGCAGGTTTTCGCCAACGTAAGCCGCTCTTACGAGCCGCCGGTCTTGAACATTGAATTGATCAGCTTCGGCGCGCCCGGCTTTCTGCCGCTTGGCGCTCAGGACACCTGGCAGATGGAGGTCGGCGCGCGAGGGCGCGCCGCTCAGAGACTCGATTACGAGTTGACGTTTTTCGATCTGGAGATTAACGACGAGATCATTAACGCGAACGTCACCCCGTTCCCCGGCGCGCCCTTCACCATTCCAAGCTTCCGCAGCGCGCCCAACACGCGCCACACGGGGCTTGAACTCGCGCTTGACGCCACACTCCGGAAAGGGCTTTTCACCGTCGGCGACACGCTCACGGCGCGCACGGCTTACACCTTCTCGCGCTTCCGCTACGTTGATGACCCGACGTACTTCAATAACTACCTGCCGGGCGCGCCGCGCCATCTCTTCCGCTCCGAACTTCGTTACGACCACCCGCGCGGTTTCTGGATAGCGCCGAATGTTGATTGGTCGCCCGCCACTTATTTCATGGACAGCGGCAACACGGCGCGCAACGACAAGTACGCGGCGCTGAACCTGAGAGCCGGTTTCGACCGGCGGCAGTGGGGCATCTTCTTCGAGGCGAACAATCTGACCGACCGGCTCTACTCGGCGTCGGTTCAAGTTGACAACGACGCGGGTCGCTTCTTCGAGCCATCGAACGGGCGCTCCGTCGGCGGCGGTATACGTGTGCGGTTTTGACGCGCCACTCGAAGCAGATTGCTATGGTTGATTTACCTCGAAGAAAGGAGAGCGCGTAATGAACGCAAAACCAGCTTCCAAAGGGTTGGGAGAACGGCTCGTTGAGGCCGTGGAGCGAGGAATTCTTTCAATCGCCGGGATCTCCCTGGCCGGTGTTTCCTTCTTCAAAAAGACGCTCAAGTCGCATCGTGGCGAGGAAAGTCCGGCCCGGCGCCGCAGAAACGCCGCAGTCCTCCCGCTCGACGAAGAACAACTCGCAGTGCTTCAGGCGGCGCTCGAAATTTGCCCTGACGCGACACTCGAAGAACTGCAGAGGTTGATCGCAGACGAGTGCAAGGTCAGGGTCAGCCGGATGAGCATCCGCCATGCCTTGAAAAAGCTAAACCAACCTCTCGTGAAGGGGCGATTGAAAAAAATTGGCTGAGACCTTCACATCGAACATTGAGAGGATCTTTTTACGCATGGGCCTAATTCACTCTCAATGGTGAAGCGCGTTGCAGCCAGCCGGGGCGCTCTCTGATACGCCAAACGCCCCGGCCTTGTTTGTCAGTCGGACGCCGGCAAAGTCAATTGTTAACCGGCCTGGCATCTGAGAGTCGGAAAAGGTCGGGGTTCCCGCATCTGGCGAAGAGCGGTTCGGCGACAGCTTTGGGAGCGCTCCAATAACTCACCGGCATAATTCTCCCTATTTTGCGTCTTTATATGTAAGAGAAATGTTTTGATCACTTTGATAAGCCTATACGACATTTCCTAACGCAAGGGCTCCCCTCTATCGCCACTTGCCCGGCAAGTTGGCTGGCGAAGAAAAGCGTCAGGTCGAAGAAAAATAGCTCACCAAGGAGGATACAATGAAAAGGACGAGGTTTCTCGCAGGGACGTTTGCCGTTTTGTTGTTCATTCCCGCCAGCGCTCAAGCTCAAGTCAAATCCATCGGAATGAAGTTGGGAGGTCACCTGTGCAGCATGTGCTCCTTCAATATCAGGAAAGCCGTGAGTCTTCTCGACTTCGGCCCGAAGCCTGAAGAGGTGAAGATAACCGACTTTTATCAGGGACTCTCCGAGTTCGCGCCAAAGTCGGAAAAGCCGGTCCGCTTTGCGGATCTGAAAGCGGCGCTAAAGAAAGCGGGGTTCAAACTCATCTCGGCCGATATCACCGTATTGGGCAAGCTGTCGCACGACGATTCTGGTTGGTGGATCGGGGCCGGGGCGTCGGGTCAGCGCTTCGAATTAATCGGCGATGGTCCAGGCGCGGATGTCGAAAAAGGCGCCGCGGGCGTCGACTTCGAGGTGATCGGCGACTGGCAGACGGGCGGCAAGAGTTGTGGACAGTGTGAAGTGATACGCGTACGCAGCGGCAAGGGGGTGGGCCCCCATCCAGAGACCGGCGACGCTCATTTACTCGATGCGAACCCGATCAGAGGTCCGTTTGTAGAAGGGGACGCCGCCGGCGGCCTGCCCCCGGCCCCCGTCCGGACGACCACCCCAAGTCTAGCGGTCTACAAGGGCGGCGAGGTCACGCTGCGATATCACTTCATGCAGCAGCATCTGGGCGACCTGAGAGTGGATCACCACGAGGCGCGTCTAGGCTTCAGCTATACTCCCACGCCAAGGCTCCAGTTCGAAGGGGAGGTCCCCTATCACATCTTTAGTCAGGGGAGCTCATCGGCGCATAACTCCGGCAATGTGATCGGATGGATCAAGTATCGTTTCTACAACTCACTCGAGACCGGGGGGGACAGGCAGGCCGCAATCCGCGTCGGGATAGAGTTGCCGACGGCCAGCAAGAATGTGGTCGGCGATCCCGCCACAAATGAAGCCGAGTTCCTCCGCCGGCAATTACT
>DASTMP010000477.1:0-12124 GCA_035714085.1 Blastocatellia bacterium | reverse complement strand
TACTTGGAAAAGGCGAACCGCAAAGGGGACGAGTTTCAATGTCAGAAGTGCGGACATCGAGGAGATGCGGATCAGATCGCGGCTCAAAACCAGAAGAGCAGATATGATGATCGAAGGATCACTCTATACACGCCGAAAGAGGCCATCAGGGAAATACTGCTTGAGGATTACAACGCCCGATTGGAGCATCCGAATGCCTCGAAAGAGAAGATCAGGAAGATGACCGTTCCGGGGCAGACTTTAGAACGCGAGGAAGCGCCTGGGACCAAGTCGTCGCGTCAATCAAAGAGCGAAACTGCGACCGGCAAATCAACAAAATCGGTCGCGATAAGATGATGGCGTATTTGTCATCATTTTATGGAACGGCTTAGCCCGCATGATGAAAGAACGAAGGCGCCTGACATCGTTACGACTGTCTTCCGCCGATATTTTTGCGAAGAAAGACTGTGGCTTGCGGGTTGTCGTTATAACGTTCGCACGGGAGATACCCGCGCTTCTTATACAAAGCGATTGCGGCTTTGAGATCGTCATAACTGTCCAGGTAGATCCATTGCAGACCTTTGCTCTGGGCGAACTCCTCTTGCGCGTCTAGCAGCGACTCCGCAAGACCGTTTCCCCGGGCTTCAGGCCGCACATAGAGGCGTTTGCACTCTCCGGCGAACGGAATGGAAGAGAGTCTCCGAAGCATAACGCATCCGACGGCTTTCTCTCGTAAGTAAGCGACCCATATGCCAGAAGAGACGGAGCCGATTATCCGTTGAATGGCTTCGGGGGTATCCCGTTGAATGACGCCAACCGCTTCGTAATACTCCTCCAGAAGTCGAGACGCATCTTCATTGGCTTCCGACAAGCGAACGATCCGAACGGCCGGCCTTCGAGCTTCAGACAGAATCGAGCGAATTTTTGACAGCGAGTTGATTAACGTCTTCCGGTCGGCCGCGCCGAGGGGCTCCAGCAGTTCCTGTATTTGTAGCGCGGACTGCTCGTTCAGTTGAGCGAGCTTTCTGGCGCCTGTGTGGGAGAGCGTAAGCAGTTTCTCGCGGCCATCCTCCTTGGACGTCGTCTGGCGCACGAGCTTCCGCTTGGTCAACAGTGTAAGTAGACGACTGATATACCCCGCATCGAGCCCAAGCGTGTTCCGCAGAGAGGAAGCTGTCAGTTTGGGGTTGGACCCTATCTCATAGAGTATTCGAGCTTCCGTGAGCGAAAACTCTCCATCCAAATGTTTCCTGCGCAGAAGGCCCAATCGCGTTGTATAGAAGCGATTAAATTCCCGCATGGCCGAAACATGTTCCGCTTCATTGGTCGATTTCGCGCTTGTCGGCATGACGAAACATTACTACAACATACTTGCCTTTAGCAACTATTTTCTCCCGGTAGGTGAATGACGCCGCATGGACGATCGATCCCACCGAGAAATTCATCCTGATGTAGAAGGAAGGCAGAAATTTGACAAAAAATCAGTCTTCATGCTAGAAGCTCGCAAAATGAGTTAAGCGTTTACGCAATCGCTTTTCTAAATCGATAGAAAAGGGCTCTGCAATAATCTATGGCAACCTTATCCGGCGCCTCGTACGCCCGCGCGGAGGTGAATGCGACTTCGGAGAAGTGAAATCCATCCCTAGGCAAGTCGCCTGTTAAACAGGGGCGGCCTGCCAGATGACGCCCTCGGTGGCGACTCTTTAAGCGGTTCCAGGAGGACCTTATGAAAGCTCGCAAAACTGTGATGTTCCTGCTGCTCACGCTCGCGCTCGCGTGGGCTTTCCCGGCATTCGGTCAAAGCGACCGTGGCGCGATTACGGGCATGGTCAGAGATCAGAATGGAGGCGTCGTCCCAAACGCGAAAGTTACCGCGACCAACATTGACACCGGCGAAGTTCGAAAGACGACGACCGGCAATGAGGGCGCCTTCACGCTTTCGGAGCTCAAGGCGGCGGCGTATCGCTTGACGGTCGAAGCGACGGGCTTCAAAACCTCGTCGCTTGACGGGATTCAACTGGGAGTTCAAATCATACGCCGCGCCGATGTAACGCTAGAAGCCGGCGCCGTCAGCGAAAAGATAACGGTTACCAGCGAGGCTCCGGTGTTGCAGACCGATAGTCCGGCGCAGCAACTCAACGTCACGGAACGACAGGTCAGAGAATTGCCGCTCCTCGTCTCCGCCGAAAGCGGCGGACGTTCTCCACTCGCCTTCATCTTTCTCGACAGCAGCGTTGTCTCCAACGGCGCCACATCCAGCGGCACGAACGCGACCAACTTTCGCATCAACGGCAGCCAGGGACTCGGGCAAGACATCCTGATCGACGGCGCCGGCACGCGTCGCGGCGAGAATGGGACGTTCTTCTCGGAAGTCGCGCCGGCCCCGAACGCCTTTCAGGAGTTCACGATCAACACCAGCAACTACTCCGCCGAGTTCGGCAACTCTTCGGGAGGAGTTATCAACTTTACGATCAAATCGGGCGGCAACGACTTCCACGGCGAAGGCTATCTGTATCTGATCAACGAAGCGTTCAACTCCAACATCGCGCTCAACCGCCTGACAGATCTGCCGCGCCCGCGCGACCGGCAGAAAGACTTCGGCTTCTCCATCGGCGGCCCGGTCCGGCTGCCGAAGTCGGTCTTCGGCCCGCTCGGTTACGACGGGCGCAACCGGACGTTCTTCTTCTTCAACTACGGCGGCTATCGCACCACTCAATCGGAATCCGTGGACATCAGCGTCCCGACCGCGCGCATGCGTAACGGCGACTTCGGCGAACTGTTGACCGATCCTAAAGTCCTGCAATTCTTCGGCGGTCCAGTGCAGATTTACAAACCAAACCAGCAGCCCGGCCAGCGCGACGCGTTTGAAAACAACATTATTCCCGCGTCGGCAATTGACCCTGTCGGACGCAATTTCGTCAACCTCTTTCCGCTGCCGAACCAGACCGGGCCGTTAGGTTCAACGGTCTTCCACAACTACCGCGCGTCGAGCGATGCGGTGGCGGAGACGAACTATTACGTGACGAAGATCACACAAGTCCTGTCATCAAACCAGCAGCTCAACTTCAGCGGCACGTATCGGAAGTTGCCGAGCACGAAGGGCGGCTTCCCGCGATTCCCTGAGCCGTTCGTCGCGCAAGGCGTTTGGGATCAGACCTTCCGCTCTTACTACTTTCGTCTGCAACACGACTACAGCATCACGCCGAGGTTACTCAATCACGTGAACCTCGGATGGAATCGCACCGACGTGCAGAACTTCAATTTCGGCCGTGGAGCGGGAAAAGCGACCGCGCTCGGTCTGGCGCCTGGAACAACGCAAGACCTTGGTCAGCCGCTGATCGGGTTTCCGGGTTATGGCGATCCGGTGACTTCGGTAGACCCGCGCGCTTACCAAACTGGCGGCTCAACGTTCTTTGATAACCAGGTCGGCGACAACACCGCTGAATTCAGTGACAACGTGAGCTATACGCGCGGGCGTCACACATTCAAATTCGGCGGCGACGTGCGCCGTCAACAGTTGAATGTCAACTTCCATTTCGACATCGGCGGCAACTTCAATTTCCGCAGCAACCAGACGGCCAACACGAGTGATTTCAATCAAGGCTGGCCCATCGCCAGCATGCTCACAGGCAAGCCGGAGTTCTCCTTCAACAGCCTGCAAACGATTGCGCCTAGCTTCGAATATTTATTCGCTGCGGGTTTCGTCCAGGACGACATCAAGGTCACGTCGAAGTTGACGCTCAATGTCGGCGTCCGTTATGACTACGACCGCCCGCGCGATGAGCGGCATGATAGATATCGCGGCTTCTACCCGGACGTGGCGAACCCGGAGGCGGGCGGACGCCTCGGCGCCATCGTCGGCGCCGTCGGCCAGGGCGGGCTCCAGGCGGTCAATCGCGGGCTGATCAACCCCGACCGCACCGACATCGGCCCGCGCCTTGGGTTTGCATACGCGATCAACAACAAGACGGTAGTGCGAGGCGGCTACGGAATTTACTATGCCCCGCTCTTTTACAACGCCAACGGCCAGGACGGTCTGATCGGCTACGCCCCCGGCCAGGTCAACATCAACGACGTACTCAACTCTATCATCACGCTCAGCAACTACCCTAAACTGCCGATAGCAGACCCGAACGATCAATATATCGGGCAGTTGGACCGCAACGACATTGACCTTTACGACAAGAACTACAAGCTCGGCCGCACCGCTCAATACGACCTCAGCGTCCAGCGCGAGCTGCCCTTCAACTTCGCCCTTTCACTCAGCTACATCGGCAGCAAGGGAACGCGCTTGCGCTCTGGATTCAATCCGCCAAACGCCCTGCCGATCGAAGCGTTGAAACTCGGCGATGCGCTGCTGAGAAAGCAGCTGGTTGACGTGACGCAGTCGGATCGCGATTACGCGTCGAGCGTTGGATTCACGTTGCCGGCAAGCCCGGACGCCATCTACCCCGGCTTTAACAACGCTGGCGGGACATTCCACGGCACGGTCGCGCAGGCGCTCAGACCGTTCCCGCAGTACGGGCCGATCAATAACCGCCTCGAAAGTCAAGGACAGAGTTGGTACAACGCGCTCAAAGTCGATCTGCAGCGCCGCTTCAGCAAGGGGATGCAGATCGGCTCCTCCTACACCTTCTCGAAGCTGCTCACGGACGCGGCTGAGGACTTATACGGCGGTTCGCCGCTGACCGGAGTGTTGCAAAATCCGGCCGACCGTCGCTCGTTGCGCTCGTTGTCGCCAAACGACGTCAAGCATTCGCTGGTCGTCAATTACATCGTCGAATTGCCGTTCGGCAAGGACAAGCGCTTCCTGAACCATGGGCGTCTCGTGGATCGTCTCGTCGGCGGTTTCCAGGTCAGCGCCATTCAGCGCTATCGCTCGGGCACGCCGCTGACCCCCGTCATCCTTGGCAACCAACGCAGCTTTTTAGACCTCGTCGGCATCGGTGGCAACCTTCGTCCGAATCTGACCGGGCAGCCGTTCTTCCTCGATCAGGCGACGCAAGACGCTTCCTACATCGCAAGCGGAGGCGTCAACTATCGCGCCATCAACCCGGCGGCGTTCGCGCGTCCGATATCATTCACGGGAACTTCGGCTCCGATCGGCAGCGCCGACTACCGCGCCTACTACGCAAACCCGCTCGCGTTCCTGGGCTCCGCCGCGCCGACCTTCGATAACCTGCGCACGTCGCCGTTCTACGGCGAGGACTTGAGCGTCCTCAAAAAGACGCGCATTACCGAAACAATGTCGTTGGAGATTCGCGCCGAGTTCTTCAACGTCTTCAATCGTGGTCGCTTCGCTGCGCCTGATACCAATCTCGACAATCTCGGCAACTTTGGTATTCAGGCCCGCTTCAGCGATATTTTCCAACCGCGCCGGATTCAACTCGGAGCGCGGTTTATCTTCTAGCTATGACTGTCGCTCGCCTGTCGCGCCGCATTCTCGCTTTATGCTTGATTTCCGCGCTCGCCGCTGTGGCGGGAGGGCGCGGCGCGACAGGTCTGGCGCAAACTCCCGCCGCCCAGCGTCTTAAGCCTAACGACCAGTTGATCGCCGAAGGCGTCGCCGCTCTTGAGCGCGGCGACGATTCAACCGCGCGCGATCTGCTTGAACGCGCGCTGGCCGCCGACCCGCGTAGCGCTGAAGCGCACACATATCTTGGCGCGCTCGCTGACCGCGCGGGCGACCTCGCGGCCGCCGAGCGCCACTTCGCCACCGCTGCCCGTCTTTCGCCTCAATCAGCGCGGGCGCGCAACAATCACGGGGCGATTCTCCTTCGCCTAAATCGCATACCTGAGGCCACCGCCGAGTTTGAAGCGTCCTTGCGCCTAGACCCGAATCAGGCGAAGGCGCTCGTCAACCTCGCTCGGATTCGTTTCGACAGCGGCGCTCCCGAAGGCTTACGCGCCGCCGATGACCTCTTTCGTCGCGCCGACGCGCTGGCGCCCGACGTTGAAATCGCGCGAGCGCTGACCGTCATCGCGCTGCGACGCGGCGACCGAGCGCGCGCCGCTGATTGCTACCGCGCCTATGCGACGCGGCTGGCGAGCGCGACCCGCGACACGCCCGCCGCCGGCGCGCGATCCGACCTGGGCGGCGCGCTCTACGAGGCAGGGCTGTTGGCCGAAGCGGAATTGGAATTGAACGCCGCGCTCACGCTCGATCCGGCGAACGCCGAGACCGTCCTGCGTCTGGCGCGTGTTTATCTCGCGCGCAAGGAGGTTCCGGCCGCCGGCCGCACGCTCGAGGCGGCGCTTGCGCGTAAAGTCGAAGCTCCGGCGATCTATGCTTTGCTGGCCGTGGTATACGAAAAGAGCGGTCACATTGAAAACGCCATTCCGGCGATGCGGATCGCCATTCAACTCGATCCGCAATCGGAGAAATATCGTTTTCAGTACGGCGTTCTCCTGACCGAGAACAACGCGCCCGCCGCCGCCATTATTCGCCTCAACGAGGCGCTGCAATCGTTCCCGAAATCGCCCCGGCTGCATCTGGCGATCGGGCTGGCCAATTTGAAGATGAGCAAGAACGACGAAGCTGTTCAAGCCTTCAATCGCGCCATCGAGTTGGACCCGAATTTCGCGCAGGCATACGCCTACCTGGGGCTGACGCGCGTCTTGGTCGGGCGGTATGAAGAAGCCGCCAGGCTTTACGAGCAGGCGTTGCAAAGAAACCCGGACATCGCCGTCGTCCATTACTTGCTCGCCGACGCGCTGCTCAAACAGACGGACGCCGGCGCCACGCGCATCGAGAAGAGCCTGAAGCGGGCGATAGATCTGGACGCGAACTACGCGCCGGCGCGGCTCGCGCTGGGCAAACTCTATGCGCGGGCGGAACATTTGTCGGAGGCCGTCGCCGAATTCGAAGAGGTCATCAAACTCGACCCGAATCTGGCCGAAGCCCATTACCAGCTCGGCCGAGCCTTGAATCGCCTTAAGCGCACAGCGGAAGCGCAAACGGCTATCGCCACGTACAAGCGCTTGAGCGACTCGCAAAAACAGCAGGAACAGGACGAGCAACGCGACATCATGCGCCGCCTTGCCGACGTGGTTTTCTGAAATCGCATGGGAGTTTGAAACTGGCTCTTGATTCCATAGAAAAATGCGGTAAAAATTTTGCTATCGGGACACGTAAAGTTAAGCCTCTCGATGATGAAAGCCGGGGGAAACAAAAAAGGCAAAAAGGGCAAAAACGACAATACCTTTGTCTTTTTTGCCCTTTTTGCCTTTTTTGTTTCCACGCCTTCCATCATCCGCCAAGTCAACGGAATGATGTGTCCGGACATCAAGTTGAACAGTGATTATCTCGCGCCGAAACGCCATGAAAATCAAAGATGTCGCCAGGCTGGCCGGAGTATCAACCGCCACCGTATCACACGTCATCAATAACACGCGATTCGTCAGCGAAGAGACGCGACATAAAGTCCAGGCGGCGATCAACGCTTACGGCTATACGCCTAACGCGCATGCGCGCAGCCTGGCTTCGGGGCGCAGCCGCATCCTGGGCTTGATCATTTCCGACATCGCCAACCCGTTCTTTCCGGAACTGGTCAAGAGCATCGAGGAGAAGGCCAGCGCGCGCGGTTATGAGATCATCCTCTCGAACACCAACTATGACCCCAAGCGCACTGTCGCTTGCGTCCAGCGGATGCTCGATCAGCGGGCCTCGGGCGTGGCCATCCTGACTTCAGAGATGGATCTTTCATTGAGCCGGCGGCTTGCCGACAAGGAGGTGGCAGTCGTCTTCCTCGACGTTGGCGAGGTCGGTCCGCACATGAGCAACATCGTGGTCAATTACGAGAAGGGAATTCGCGAAGGCGTCGAGCATCTGCTCGCGCTCGGACACCGGCGCATCGCCTATATCAGCGGGCCGAGCCGCCTGAAATCGGCGGCGCGCCGCAAGACAGCATTCGCCAGGATCATGAAGAAATATCAGGCATCGCTAGGCGCCACGCCGCTGATCTTCGAGGGCGATTTCAAGACCACAGGCGGTCAGCGGGCGGCGGATGAAATTTTGCGGCTCAAACCGATGCCCACGGCCATTGTTTCGGGCAATGACTTGATGGCCATCGGCGCGCTACGCGAACTGAAGGGCGCGGGGCTGCGCGTGCCGCAGGACATCTCGGTGATCGGGTTCGACGACATCTCGTTCGCGGCGCTCACCGACCCGCCGCTCACGACCATCCTTATTCCCCGCTCTGATATCGGGGAGAATGCGGTTGAAGCGCTCATCCACACGATCCGGGCCGCGGATAATCTGGGCCGCGAATTCAAAGTCGGCGCCCGGCTCGTGGTGCGCGAATCAACCGGCGCGGCGCGACCGGAAGGCGGAAACAAGAAAAGGTGAGTGGGCGACAATGTTGGCAGGGCTGAGGCCTGTCATAAGATTGAACCAAACACATAACGGAGCTTCGATGAAAAAACTGCTGATGTTGATTCTTCTAGTCTTCAATTTTACCGCGCTTGCCCAACCTGCGACGCCAGGCGGGCGGTGGTCGGAAAAGAAGGCCAATGAGTGGTACGTCAAACAGCCGTGGCTGGTCGGCAGCAATTACATCCCGGCCAACGCCATCAACGAACTCGAAATGTGGCAGGCCGAGACCTTCGACCCGCAGACCATTGATAAAGAATTGGGCTGGGCTGAGGGGTTGGGTATGAACACGATGCGCGTCTTCCTGCATGACCTGGCCTGGCGACAGGACGCCGCCGGGTACCGCGAGCGGATCGACCGGTTTTTGAAGATCGCCGCGAAACACAAGATCAAACCGCTGCTTGTGCTCTTCGATTCTTGCTGGGACCCATTCCCGCAAATTGGCAAGCAGCGCGAGCCGAGGCCGGGCGTGCATAACTCCGGCTGGCTGCAAAGCCCCGGCGCCGACGCGTTGCGGAATCCGTCAGAGTATCCGCGACTCGAAGCCTACGTCAAAGGCGTGGTCGGCGCGTTCGGCAAAGACCCGCGGGTGCTCGGCTGGGACGTTTGGAACGAGCCGGACAATATGAACGGCAATAGCTATGGGCCGCAGGAGCCGAAGAACAAAGTCGATCTCGTGTCAGGCTTGCTGCCGCAGGTCTTCAAATGGGCGCGCGAGGCGGGCGCGCGGCAGCCGTTGACTTCGGGCGTGTGGAAAGGCGACTGGTCGTCTGACGAGAAGCTTTCGGCGATGGAAAAAATTCAACTCGAAAACTCTGACGTGATCTCGTTTCACAACTACGACGACGCCGCCGAATTCGAGAGGCGCATCGAGTGGCTGCGGCGGTTCAACCGCCCGATCCTCTGCACCGAATACATGGCGCGCGGGAATAGGAGCACCTTTCAAGGTTCGCTGCCCGTCGCCAAAAAATACAAGGTCGCGGCCATCAACTGGGGCTTTGTCGCCGGCAAGACGCAGACCTTTCTGCCGTGGGATTCGTGGCAGCGGCCTTATGTCGACCGCGAACCGTCCGTCTGGTTTCACGAAGTCTTCAAGCAGGACGGCTCGCCTTACCGCGACGAAGAGACCGACTTGATCAGATCGCTGACCGGCAAAACTAAAACGAAGGCCGCCGGCGCCGCGAGGTAAGCGCTCCGTAAAGGAAGATTAAATTTATAACGCCGCGAGAAATATGCGCCCAGGCGAAGTAAAATATCTTCGTACCTGGTCGGGCGCCCGGAAAGTCACGCCTACGAGGTATGAGCGAAGGCGCTCGGGCACAGTAATCCCCCACCATAACGCGTTTGCATGGCAGGCAGCGCTCAAAATCTGGTCGCCGAACGAATCACCGTGCGCGGTCTGGTGCAGGGCGTCGGTTTTCGCCCTACCGTCTGGCGACTGGCGCGGCGGCATAACATTCGCGGTCACGTGGCCAATAACGGCGAGGGCGTGGAAATCCTGGCTTGCGGAAAACCCGAAGACCTGGAGCGATTCATCGCCGCTTTGAAATCGGAACCGCCGCCGCTGGCGCGAGTGGATCAGGTGAGCCGCAGTCCGATCGCGGGCCCGATGGAGTCATTGATCGGCCCCGGAGATTTCACCATCGAAGAGAGCGCGGCGACCGCGATTCGCACGGGCGTCACGCCGGACGCCGCGACTTGTGAGGACTGCCGCGCGGAAGTCTTTGACCCTCTTGCGCGCCGCTTTCGCTACCCGTTCACGAATTGCACGCGCTGCGGGCCCCGCCTGACCATCATTCAGAACATTCCATACGATCGCCGCCGTACGACGATGGCGGCTTTCGCCTTATGCGCGGAGTGCGAGCGCGAATATCGCGATCCGGCGGATCGCCGCTTCCACGCGCAACCCATCGCCTGCCATGCCTGTGGGCCACGAGCCTGGATAGAGCGGGCTGACGGCGGACCGTTCGCGGTCGATGCGTTGACGCCGCCGGACGAAGTGGACGCCGCCTGTTCGCTGTTGCAGCAAGGCCAGATCGTCGCTGTCAAAGGGGTCGGCGGATTCCAACTGGCATGTGACGCGTTGAACGAGGAGGCCGTCGCGCGCCTGCGTTCGCTCAAGCGGCGTGAACGCAAGCCGTTTGCGTTGATGGCGCGCGACCTCGACGTCGCCCGCGAATACTGCGCCGTCGGCGAAATGGAGGCGGAACTGTTGCGAAGCCCGGCGTCGCCGATCGTGATTCTGCCCGCGAACGGCGCCCGCAGCGTCGCGCCTAGCGTCGCGCCCGGCGTCGGGACTCTCGGCTTTATGCTGCCGAACTCGCCCTTGCATCATCTGCTGCTGAGGCGCATGGATCGCCCTGTCGTGTTGACTTCGGGCAATCTAAGCGACGAACCGCAATGCATCGATAACGACGAGGCGAAGCGCCGGCTAGGCGGCGTCGCGGAATATTTCCTGACACACAATCGCCCCATCGCGCAGCGCGTGGACGATTCGGTTGTGAAGGTCATGGCGGGCGAACCGCGAATGTTACGCCGCGCCAGAGGCTACGCGCCCGCGCCGCTTGCGCTGCCGGAAGGATTCGACGCGGCCCCACGCATTTTGGCGGTCGGCGGGGAATTGAAGAACACTTTCTGCCTGGTCCGCGACTGCGAGGCCATTCTGTCGCAGCACATCGGCGACCTCGAAGACGCTCTGACGCAGGAGGACTACCGCCACAACCTGAAACTATACGAAACGCTCTATGGCCATGCGCCGCAATTGCTCGCATGCGACCTGCATCCCGAGTACCTGTCGAGCAAGCTGGCGCGGGAACTCGCCGAAAGAAGCGATCTTCCGCTTATTGAAACGCAGCATCATCACGCGCACATCGCCGCCTGTATGGCGGAAAACGGCGCGCCGCTCGACTCTTCGCCGGTCATCGGCGTTGCGTTGGACGGGCTCGGTTTCGGCGCGGACGGCGAACTGTGGGGCGGGGAATTCCTGCTGGCCGATTACCGCGGTTTCAAGCGGCTCGCCTCTTTCAAACCGGTAGCGATGCCGGGCGGCGCGCAGGCCATACGCGAACCCTGGCGCAACCTTTACGCGCACCTGATGGCCGAGATGGGTTGGGCGCGGCTGGCTATGAACTACGCCGAACTGGATCTGTTCCGGTTTCTTGAATCAAAGCCACGCCACCTGCTTGACCGTATGATCGAGCGCGGCGTCAATTCGCCGCTTGCGAGCTCATGCGGCCGTTTGTTTGACGCCGTCGCCGCCGCCGTCGGTGTGTGTCGCGAACACGCGGCCTATGAAGGGCAAGGCGCAATCGAACTCGAGGCCGTCGTGGATGAAACCGTCCTGCGTGAAGAAGACGATCTGCTTGCATACCCGTTCGCTATTCCGCGCCTGAAAGGATCGGACCATCTGTACGTCGAACCGCTGGCGATGTGGCGGGCGTTGCTGGGTGATCTGGCTCTGGCCACGCCGCCGCCCATAATCGCCGCGCGCTTTCACAAAGGGCTGGCCAAAGTCATCGCGCAGATGATTAATCAACTCAGCCGCCATGAATGCGGAGACGCGCCCGTAAAGACCGTCGCGCTGTCAGGCGGCGTCTTCCAAAACAAGATCTTACTGGAGCAGGTGACGGGACGTCTGGCGCGGTTGGAATTCAACGTCCTGACCCATCGTCTGACGCCCGTCAATGACGGCGGGCTCGCGCTTGGCCAGGCCGCGATCGCCGCTGCCCGATCCATCAGTCTGGAATCGATGTGATGCGCGCTTCCGGACAGACA
>DASTMP010000476.1:0-74812 GCA_035714085.1 Blastocatellia bacterium | reverse complement strand
CGGCGCATCCTGCGCCACCCAAATTATAGCGTTTATGGGTGGTGTATCCTTTACAAAGAACGATGAACCGCCTGTAATACAGGTATGCGTAAAATCGCTTGCCACTAAGCTAGTAAACGCTGTAAATTAGGAACGCCCAGTCGGGCGAAATGGTTGAATGAGAATCCGACTGGAAGCTACGGTCAACGAATCAAGACTCAAAACCGCAAGCCCCCAATCGCAATTCCTCACATATATTGAAGAATAGGCGTTTTACATGAGTTGGGAACTTAGTGTCCGCACTCGGCACTTAACTGTCATCATCGCTCTGATCCTGGTAACGGCAAGCACCCTGCTCTGCTTTAATATTGCGCGCCTGCTGAGCGTTCAGGTGGCTGCCAAGCATGAGAAATTCGAGACACTCAAAGTTCCCATTTATTACGCCGTGCAGCAAGCCATCTTCAACCGTCCGCTCGAGCCTCCGCATGCGGCCATCGGCTTCGATTCCGACGTGCGATCGCTGATCAAGTCCGGCGTGAGCAACCCGAAGGGCTTCGCTTATGTGGCGCTGCTTTCCCTTGACGGCGCGGTGATCGCCAACTACGACCCGCAAAATCTGGCGCAGACCTACGGTCAGCCCAACAGCAGGGTCAAACCGATGTCCGGGGAAGAAGGGTTCGAATCAGCGCGATGGTACCGCCAGTTATGGGACTTGTGGCATAGCAATGACGTCTATCAGATTGAGAGGACGGTCAATTTCAGGAACGAGCCTTTCGCCAAGGTGGTCGCCGGGATTCCCGCTTCGCAGTTCCGCGAGGACCTGTGGCCGGCGGTCAAATTGAGCGGCGTCTTCGCCTTGATCGTCGTCGGCCTCTGCCTGCTGACCGCGTGGATTTCGTCTGACATGGTGCTCGGACCGCTGCGAGAAGCGATGGAGAGCATCGAGGAGATGGAGATCGAAAGCGCGAAGAGTTCCGAGACCCGCCCTGTAAACGTCGAGATGCAATCCATCGCGCAGCGTCTGCGCGAACTGGGGCGCCGCTTCGCGGGCAACCGCACGGAGATCGAGGCGATCCGCGATCAATTGCAACAGGTCGTCGGGAGCCTGTCGGAGCGCGTCCTGCTGCTCGACCGCGAACGCCGCGTGATCATGGCAAGTCCCGAGGCTGAGAAGATGCTCAGCGGCGGGCGTTTCACGCTGCGCGGGCAGCGGCTTTCCGAAGCGCTCAGCCACAGCCACCCGATCACGGCCTTGACCGAGCGCGCTTATCAGACCGGCCAATCGCTGCAGGAAGTGACCACATTCCCCGTCAACGGCGCCGGACAGCAGGCGGTCGTCGCCTCGCTCCAGATATTCGAAGATCGCGGCCAACCCGCCGGCGCGCTCCTCACGCTGCGCGATTTCGAGACCCTCCAGCGCCTGGAGACGCAGCTCGATTTCGCCACGAAACTGGCCGCGCTCAACCGCATCACAGCCGGCGTGGCGCACGAAGTCAAAAACCCTCTCCACGCGATGGTGCTCCACCTGGAATTGCTCAGCGCCAAACTCGACGCAGGCCTCGACCCGAAGCCTCACGTCGACATCCTGATGTCCGAAGTCAACCGGCTCAAACGCGTTGTGCAAACCTTCCTCGATTTCACTCGACCCGTAGAGTTGAAACTTCAGCAGATCGACGCGAACGTGCTGACGCGCGAAGTGGTGCTGCTGGCCGCCGATGCGCGCGCCCAGGGCGTCGATATGGAAGAGCGCTACGGCTCAGGCCCGCTAGTCATCAAAGCCGACCCAGACCTGCTCAAACAGGCGATCCTCAACATCATCATCAACGGATGCCAGGTCATGCCGCACGGGGGGAGACTTGCGGTCGAGACCGGCCGCGACGAAGAAAACCGCGTCTTCATCGCCATCACCGACAGCGGCCCCGGAATTCCCGAAGATGCGCGCGACAAGATCTTCAACCTTTATTACACCACCAAACCAAAAGGCAGCGGCATCGGTCTGGCGCAGGCCTTCCGCGCCGTCCAGTTGCACAACGGCCGGATCAAGATCGAATCAGAAGTCGGCGCAGGCGCATGTTTCCGCATCATCCTTCCATCCGCATAGCCCAAATTTAATATTGCCTGGCGTATCGCAGATTTGCATGACCGAGCAAAGTCAATGGTAGAATGGCGTCCCGACACAACAACTTCATAAGCCAGAGTTCTCATCCCCCACTCCGGGCTGAGTCTGCTAATACGCGTAGAATTATATCCAGTGGAGTTTTTATATGAGCGCGCACAAAAGCATTTATTCGATTATTCCTAATCCGGAAGAACTGTTGAAACTCGATTTGGAGGATGTGGCGGCGGTGATTATGGAGAGTTTGAACTCGATTGAACACCTCCAGCTCAACCGCAATGATTTCGCCATGCAGCGCACCGTGCAAGAATACCCCCCCGCTTACTACGAACGACTGCTCAAAGCGCTGATGACCGGCTGGGGGTACCTGGAGCGCGAGGGACTGATCGCCGAAATGCCGACCAAGGCCGGCTGGTATTTCATCACCGATAAGGGAAAGACTATCCGGAGCCGTGAGGACCTCAACGCCTACCGCGCATCGAGGACGCTGCCCAAATACCTCTTGCATCCGGTCATCGCCAAGAAAGTGGAGACGGCCTTCCTGAACGCCGAATATGACACGGCGGTCTTCCAGGCGCTGCGTGAGGTCGAGGTCGCGGTGCGCAACGCCAGCGGATTCTCCCCGACCGATATCGGCGCGGCGCTCGTGCGCAAAGCCTTCGACCCGAAGACTGGGCCGCTGCGCGACGACGCGGCGACAGATCTGGATAAAGTGGCCATCGCTGAAATGTTCGCGGGGCTGATCGGCGCCTACAAGACTCCCCGCTCTCACCGCCACGTCGTGCTCGACGCCGCCGAAGCCGCCGAGATCATCATCTTCTCCAGTCACCTATTGAAGATCGTAGACTCGCGCGCCGGGAAGATGGATAAATCCTCAACGGTCAAAGGGGCCAGAGCGGTCATGCCAAGAGCCGTGACCATGCAATGAAGATACTCTCGTAATTACTCACGGATTTTCTGAAATTCTGCTATCATCCGCGCCGCAATGACGGTGAAACAAGCGCCCGCGTCGGGAGCGAAATTGGCGCCAATGCGTCTTAATTAGCGACGCGGCGTCTACCGCACGATTGTTGCTACGCGGAGAGATGCACGGGTTCCTTTCTGAGTGGGAAGCCATAGCCTAGGCCAGTCCTCAAACCGCCATTGCGACCGCCAAGCGCAAGGGCAAGGCGGTCCTTCATACGCTTACAGATTTATCGTGAACGCCTGTTCTCCAGTTCCTTGAAGGCTCAAGCCAGTAAGTAATTACATAGAAAGTTATTTATGATGATCCCTTTGCTCAACATTTACGAATCGGGCGGGATCTGGGACGCGGTGATCAAAATTGCCACTCCTTTGAACCTTGCCGCCTTTGCGCTGGCCGTTGTCCTCTTCATCGTATTGAAGAGCCGTAGGACTAAAGTCCCTCCGGCCGTCTGGATTGTGATCGTGCTGCTGATCGCCATTCCTATTGGCGCCTCGGTCTATAGCGGCTATCGGCCTGCAAGACAAAACCAGCCCGCGGGAGACGAACCCGCCGAATTGAAATTGGAGAAGTAGGCGCATGTTCCAAACAATCCTCTCCGGATGCATGCTGTTTTTTGCGGCTTTGCGTCCGTTCAGTCTCCCGGTCGAAGAACATATTCTCGTGCTCTTCGTAACCAATACCGCCGAAGAGCAGGTCAGCGACATTACCGTCACCTGCAAAGGCGACTGCCCGCAAATGAGCGCGGTCCAGGGCAAGGTGAGGCTCAAGCTGCCGCCCCAGACGCGTCCGGGCGAATGGGTTACCCTCCAGATCATCAAACGCGCAGGCGGCGCGGACTGGATATTGATCAGCCCGTGGGACAGTCGGGTGATCATTCCCTCTTTTGAAAATAAGGCAGACAACGCCGTCCCGGTCGTGGTGGCGCGCAAAGGCGACAAGCAAATGCTGAGCAGCAGCAAAGCTATTGAAACGCTGGTCGCCAGAGTGTTGAAGGAAATTGTTCCAAAACTCGACAAGCAAATCTCCGATGAAGAGCGACAGCTGGTGCTCAAATTACAGGCGGAAGGCGTGGGATTGACGCCGGAAGAAGTGGACGCGGCCATTCGCGTGTGGGGCAAAAAGGTCCAGGATCCATACCAGCAAGGGTTGGCGGCTCTGTATGAAAAGAATTACTCGGAATCCACCAAACTCCTCACAGAATCGGTAAAGGTGCGGAAAGAGGCGGCTCAGAAAGCTGTCAATGAATATGCGGACGCGACCTTCTTCCTGGGTCGATCGCTCTATGAACAGGGCAGGTATCGTGAATCCGCGGAGAAGTTTCAGGAGGCCCTCTCGCTGAGAAAAGATGACGCCGGTCTTATGAACTGGCTCGGCCTGAGTTTGGGTAAAGCCGGAAAATTCGTCGAAGCCGAGCCGCAGCTGAAGCGCGCGCTCGAAATCAGAGAGAAGACCCGGGGGCCTGAGCATGTCGATACGGCTCAAAGCCTCAACACCCTGGCGGAGTTCTACTTGACGTTGGAGAGGAACATCGAAGCCGAGCCGCTCTTCAAACGCGCCGTCGAGATCAGAGAGAAGACGCTGGGCAAGGAACATCCAGATACGGCCCAAAGCCTCAACGGCTTGGGAGATGACTACTTCCATCAACGAAAGTATGGCGAAGCCGAACCGCTCTTGAATCGCGCGCTCGAAATCAGAGAGAAGGTCCTGGGCAAGGAGCATCCGGATACGGCCGACAGCCTTGAGACCCTGGCATGTTTCTATTATGCGCAAAGACGAGGTACAGAGGCGGACAAACAATTAATCGCAAAGATAGAGCCGTGGCTCAAGCGCGTGCTCGAGATCAGGGAGAAGGCGCTGGGCAATGAACATCCCGACACCGCCAGGGCCCTCGCCAATCTGGGGGTATTCTATTTATATATACAGAAACCGGCGGAAGGCGAGCCGTTATTTCAGCGCGCTCTCGACATCTATGAGAAAGCGCTGGGGGTAGAGCATCCCGACACGGTCCGCCTCCTCAGAAACATGTCGTGGCTATACTCTACACAATCGCCCGGCCCCGAAGCCCGACAACTCTACAAACGCGCGCTCGACACCGCGGAGAAGACCCTGGGCAATGAGCACCCTCTGATCGCCAATATCCTCGATCGCAAGGCAAATATTTACGGAACGCCGGAAGAGCGCCGGGAAGCCGAGGCGCTCTTGAAGCGGGCATTGGAGATCAGGGAGAAAGCCCTGGGCAAGGAGCATCCTGCAGTCGCCGAGACTCTCGTTAACCTGGCTCGTCTTTACAAAGGACAAGAGAAATACGTCGAGGCGGAACCGCTCTTGAAACGAGCCCTGGAGATCCGAGAGAAGATTCTGGGCAATGAACATCCCGACACCGCCACGAGCCTCTACGATCTGGCGGAATTCTATTGCAATCGGCAACAAAAGTACGCCGAGGCGGAACCGCTCTTGAAACGAGCCCTGGAGATCCGAGAGAAGACCCTTGGCAAAGACCATATCGATACCTATCAGGTTCTCAGCAAATTGACGGTAGTCTACTCATACCAGAACAGGTACGCCGAGCAGGAGCCGCTCTATCTGCGGATGCTCGAAATCATGGAGAGGACGTATAGCAAAGATAGTCCGGATATTCTGTTCAATCTCGACTACCTTGCGAGCCTTTATGAAAAACTGGGCAGGTATGCTGAGACCGAGTCGTTATATAAACGCGCTATCGATATCACTGAGAAGACGAGCGATAAAGAGATATCACGGACAGACCGCTACCTTGAGTACCTGGCAGACCTTTACCTGAGACAGAGGAGATATGCCGAAGCCGAGCCACTTTATAAACGGGCTCTCGACATCGGCGAGAAAAAGGAGGGCCTGGGCCATTGGTCCATCCTCAGCCTCGTTAGCAAGTTGACGAAAATCTATCGAGCGCAGGGAAAGTACGGTGAAGCTGAACGGCTCTACCAACGGGTTCTTGACTTCTACGAACAGGATAATGATAAGGATAAGGATGGCTCCAGGACTGCCGACTGCCTCAGTAACCTGGCGGAAATCTACCAGGAACAGCAGAAGTATGTCGAAGCCGAATCGCTCTTGAAACGAGCCCTCGACATCAGCGAGAAAAAATCGGGCAAGGAAACTTTTCAAGCCGCCGGCGCCCTTAACAATCTGGCGGATCTCTACCGGAATCAAGGAAAGTACGCCGAGGCCGAGCTACACTACCGGCGCGCGATCGAGATCCTGGAAAAGACTGTCGGCCAGGAGCATTTCAGTGTGGCGCAGGCCCTCGACAGTTTGGCATGGGTTTGTCTTTATCAGGGGAAGCGGACGGAGGTCGAGCCACTTCTGAGGCGGGTGCTTGTGATCAGAGAGAAGACCGCGGGGATGGAAGGCATACTCACCGCGAAGGCCCTTAACTACCTTGCCGAGTTCTACAGATCACAAGGAAGGTATTCGGAGGCCGAACCTGTTTTGAAGCGTGCGCTCGAAATCGTGGAGAAGAAGAAAGGCAAGGAAGATCCCGACGCCGCCTGGAGTTTCAACACCCTGGCCGCGCTCTATCATACCCAGGGCAGGTATGCCGAAGCCGAGAGATTCTACAAGCAAGCTCTCGAGATCCGAGAGAAGAGACTGGGTAAAGAGCATTCCGACACCGCTGAAAGCCTGGATGGACTAGGAGCGCTTTATATTGAACAGGGGAGATACGCGGATGCCGAGCCGCTCTGCATTCTCGCTCTCAACATCAAAGAAAAGGTGTTTGGCAAGGCGCATATTGAAACCACCTGGAGTCTCGCCGATCTTGCCGCACTCTACCGGGAACAGGGGAAATATGCTGAAGCTGAGCCGCTCATCATGCGCGCGCTCGGGATCGCTGAAAAGGCGTACGGCAAAGAGGATCCCCGGCTGACCGGGTTCCTCACCGACCTCGCAGAACTCTACCGGCGCCAGGGGAAGTACAATGAGGCGGAACCATTCTACAAACAATCTCTGGCGGTCGATGAAAAGGTGCGAGGGCCGGAACATCCTTCGGTCGGACGTAATCTCTGGGGGCTCGCCAATATCCACAAAGCTCGGAAGAATTATGCCGAAGCGGAGTCCATGTTTAAAAGAGCGCTGGAGATCTTTGATCACTCGCTCGGCCCGCAATATCCGAGATTAGGCGCGTGGTTGGCGGATTATGCCGACCTGCTCCGCAAAATGAAGCGCGACGATGAAGCGGCAAAATTGGAAGCGCGGGCCGCGGAGATTCGCGCAAAGGCCGCCCCGAAGATGAAGAATTGAAAACACTACCTCTCACCGATACTGATAGCTTCGCCAAGGGCGCAGCGGCGTATGGCGGCGGAAATCAGGCGCTGAGATCCCAGGTTCAGCTATTGAGCCTACTTGCCCTTCATTTTCATGAACGCCTCTCTAGTCATCACATAGTTGATAGCGCCGTCTATTTCTATTCTATAAACATACTGCCGCGTTGCTACCCACTCAGGTACGGAAGGCTTTCTGACTAGAACATGAAATACGTCCGTATCTTCAGGAATATCATCCAGCACGGCGGTATGATAGCCTCCTTCCACTTTTTGCAACTCGGGCGGAGTCTCAAATTCAATGGTGGACTTATGCAATTGCCGCTTCTCGACAATCTTAGAGCCGTCTTGAGACATCAGGTAACGAACATCTCCGCCAAGAGGATACACACCTTGCTTCACTTGCGCAGGAACAACATAAACGTACATTTGACCTGATTTCGCTGGCAGGATGGCGACATTGTAAGGGCGATTCTCACCTCTAAAATCCGCCAGAGCTATTTCGATCGCTTTAACGGCGGAGAAATAAAAATCGGTGTCTTCCTTCGGCGCATCATATTTCTTTACCTTGAATTCTTCGGGATCGGTTCCCTGGTTCGCCTCATATACGACAAGAAACTTGTCGCGCATTTCATTTAAGCGGCCAAAAGCCACTGTCCACCCATTATCGGTTTTCTTTGCAAGATAACGGGCGACACTTCCTTCTGCGGGTTTCATTGCCAGAACGGCATCTGTCGCGCGCCAGGCGGCGCCATCGTATTCGGCAAGTTGACGGCCTCTCTCGGTTATTTCAGCCAACTCAGTTTTAGAAGGCGGGTTACTCCTCTGCGCTAAAGCGACAGAAGCAAAAAGTAAAATCGCCAGAATCAACAATGCGGGTTTAAGCATTGACATTCTCCCAAATTATCAGAGTTACATGGCGAATGACATCTGACTACACTCACAATCAGGCGCCATATTGATCAATGAGCTTGTTGCGCTTTTCCGTCCAGGTTGCTGGCGCGCCTGGTCAACGACCGCAACGTCGCGCCTTCGACACAGAATCAGGCTTTGATTACCAATCCTCGTAACGTGTGAAGAGCAGGCCTTGCCCCTCACGCGAAGCCGCCGAGGCGATGTTGCGTAGCCGGTCGAAGTAGAACATCAGATCACGGAAGGTACTCTCCGCATGTTCGGGGAATAACCACGGGCGGATCGGATCAACCCTGGCCTCCAGCATCCTGCCCGGATCGAAGCGCTCCCGGAGCGTCTGCTCCGAGAGGGATTGCAACTCTTCGGCGAAGGCTTTGGCCGTCTCGCTGAAGATCGCGTGCGTCGCGCTGGCGCCTCCGCGGAACTCCACGTCGCCGGTTTTGAGCGCCGCCAGCGGCAGATCGCGCGTGTCCGTCCCGCTGGTGAGCAAATAATGAATGCCGTCCCAGAAGTCCGCCAGGTAGCAATCACCCCGATTCGGCGACCTGATAATGAAATCTTCCACCCGATTCACGTCATCGCTGAATTCTCGAATCTGAGCGTCGTCGCACAGATAAAGGCTCATGCTGATACCCATTGGCTACGCCTCCTGCGGAAAATCCCCAAAGACGTTAGGAACGAAGCGCGCGGACAAGCTTGCTTAAATCGCGCTTCATCAGCGCCACTCTCGCGCGCAGGTCAGCGAGCATCGCCGCGCGATCATTGAGCAGGTCTATCGACAACGGGCGTTGATCGGAGACGCTGCTGGTAAGTAACTCGATCTTATGTTGCGCCTTGGGCGTGTCACCCGCTTCGATGCGGCCGGCATCCGTCCATTGTTTGATCAATCGCTCGCGCCGCGTCCCGGCGCCCGGCTCAGCGGGCGGCGCGGCGTTCAGGTATGTCCACGCTTCCTCCGGATAATCGCTATGAAATTCCGGCGCGCGGTCAAAGAGCTTGGCCAGCATATTGGGTGAGACGCCGAGCGGGCGCTTCCCGCCGTGTTGTTGGCGAAGGCCGATGAGCGACAACACAGTCGAGACAGCGCCGCCCGCGACGCCAATTATGTTCCCGGCGTTGGTGGTACCGGCGCTGAATTGCAACGCCGTGCCGACGACGCCAGTCCCGCCGCTCGTGATGATGTTGGCAAGATTGCCGATGGCAAGCGCTCGATCGCGGCGGTCTTCGAGTTGAGAGCGAACCACACTGATCTGCGCCAGCTCGCTGTCAATCTCCGTAATCAGTCCGTCTACTTCAAGTCCCGCGCTGACGACGCTTTCGGTGATCTGTTGGCGCAGGCTCAGCGCTTCCATACTCATCACGCCGCCCCCCATGCCACGATCGCGTTCGGGCAGTTCGTAGAACCGTTCGATGAGCGGAACGACCCCGATCGTGCGCGCGATCTCTTCCGCCCCGGGCGACAGCTTCGGTCGTTGCGCCGGCTGCGTTCCCGCCGCGACCGACGCATCGCGCGCCGCCCCGCCGTCCTGCAATGATTGTCCGCAAGCCAGCGGCGCAGTCATCAAACAAATGAAAACACCAGAAAGCAATGAATGAGTGAGCCGCATTTTCTCCTCCGAAGTTTGATTAAGACTGATAGTTCACTTTTTCTGATCGCGATGGTACTTGATGTATTCGATCGAGCGGATCCACCTGCTCGAACGCTGAATGCGCCCGGGAATAGAAAAAAGCCGCAACCAACATTCAACCGATTCATTTAATAGCTATTATCCCGTAGTCTGTAATCCCAATCCTAGCCGGATCGCGATCTCGACGGGAGAATAGTCGCCGTCGTCGCGGTGAAGCCGGAACGGTTCCGCTGGTATGAGAGGCGGTTGCGCCATGAAACGTGGACGGGGGCCGCGCACCGGCTGAGCGGCGTGAATGAGAAATGGGTGACAAAGATAGACGGTACCCGCTTCGCCCGTCGCGAGCGCGATGGGCTGATCCGGGTCCAGGTCCAACTTCTCAGCAAGCTCTATGTAAGACAACCCGGCGTCTCCGGCCGGTTCCAGAATCCGGGGCGCATCCAGATGAGAGCCGACCCTGATGCGCGTCGGAGCGTCGTCTTCGCCCACGTCGGAGAAGAGGAAAAGCATCAGCAAGGCGCGCCAGTCGGATTTGACGTTCAACCGCCAGGAACCGTCATCTCCCGGAAAGCTCGCATCGGCGTGCCATCCAGTGTCGCCGGGATCATCGGAACCGGGAAATCGGATCGGGAATCCTCCCAGACTCTGTCTCGGAACCCATCGCCCCACGCCAACGAGCCGATCAAATGCGTCGTGCAGCAATGGCATGTTCACCGCTCGCCGGAACGGCTCTTGCGGATAATCGCCAAGCCGGATGACCGGCCGGGTCCACGTCGCCGGGTCGTGAGGATCGCAGCCGGTGTCACGCCACAACAGTTCACGGCCCTCGTCGGCGAGTTCCCGAGGAAAGGCGCGGTCTAGACGAATGAAGCCGTCTTCTATGAATCGCTTGATTTGCTCGCCATCAAGCGCCGCTGGCGCCTGCTCATTGTCAACAGGCATGGGAACATTTACCTAACTCAATCAGCGAGTTCTTCATCAGATTCATCGTGGCGCGAACTTGAAGATGAGTATACCTTCCACTTTCACCGGCCTGCCAGCAAGCTCTATTGGCTTAAATACCCACATCCGGGCGGCGGCCAACGCAGATTCGCGCAAAATATCTGGACCTTCTACAGCTTCCGCTTCTATCACATTTCCTTCTTCGGAAATCAGAAGGCGTATTTTGACCTCGCCGGAAACTCTTGCAGCCTTCGCTTCAGACGGATATGGGGGCTGAACTTTTTTGATGGCTCTGTCCTGAAGCACACCGCCGGAAACTCTAATTTTGCGTGGAACGGCTTTTTCTTTATCAGCTATGGAGGCTTTCGCCGCCTCTACAATCTCTTCATCAGTCATCGCTACAGGTTTGAACGAGTCGAAAAATTTCGTGACATCTTCTGATGCAACCTGTTGGGCCTGAGTAACCACCCACAACTCGTAGACGCGCCGTTTGACCAGGATGATCCTGACCACCTTAACTCTGTCACGGTCATCGATTGGTTCCTTAAATTCGAGCGTTGGGTAACCATTCAGGGTCTGCGATTTCTCGCCCCTCGGCTTGGTTGTATAGCTGTCGCGTCGCCGCTCCAACAGTTTTTTAACGGCGTCGGCGTCAGGCGGGATCGCAGGTAGATCAAAGTAATCCACACTCCAGGCTTTCGCGTCCTTCTGATAATTGGTCACATAAGAAATCACAGCGCCTGCATCTGCAGGGCCCATCCTGTACCCGGGCTCCGGAGCGCCAGGCAGCAGCACGCTAAACTTGCCCTTTTCAGAGGCATATTCCTTCCACTCTGTGGACTGAGACAACACCGAACCAGTAAAGGCAAAGCTCAGCAAGGCGACGGCTAGTAAGATTCCAACTGACGTCGGTCTTTGAGTCATGGCTTTTTGATTCCAGGGGCTGTTTTGTTGTTAGGGCTCGTAATTCAGGTTCGGCGCAAGCCACCGCTCTACTTCTTTCACTTCCATTCCCTTGCGCCGCGCGTAATCTTCGACCTGATCCCGCTCGATCTTGCCCAGGGCGAAATATTTCGCTTCCGCGTTTGCGAAATACAAGCCGCTGACCGAACTTGCCGGAATCATCGCGAACGATTCGGTCAAATGAACGCCTGCGTTCTGTTCGGCTTGCAGCAAATCGAAGAGCGATCGCTTCTCGGTGTGATCGGGCTGCGCCGGATAGCCGGGCGCGGGCCGGATGCCGCGGTAACGCTCCTTGATCAGATCTTCGATCTTCAGATTTTCATCCCGCCCGTAGCCCCACTCTTCGCGCGCCCGCTTGTGCAGCGACTCGGCGAAGGCTTCGGCCAGGCGGTCGGCCAGCGCTTTGGCCATGATCGAGTTGTAATCGTCATGATCGCGCTCGAACCGCGCGCAAAGCTCTTCCAGGCCAATGCCCGTGGTGACGGCGAAACCGCCGATGTAATCGATCCGCCCGCTCCCGCGAGGCGCGATGAAATCGGCCAACGCCTGATTGTATTGGCCCGCCCGTTTCTCGCTTTGCTGGCGCAGCGTGTGGAAGACGCTCAAAACGCGTGAACGATTTTCATCGGCGTAGACCTCGATGTCGTCGCCGGCCGAATTGGCCGGCCAGAAGCCGTAGACGGCGTGCGCCCGCAGTTCCCTGCGGTTTACGATGCGTTCGAGCAAGGCTTGCGCGTCTTCGTAAAGCTTGCGCGCCTGGAGGCCAGTCGCCGGATCATCGAGGATGCGCGGGAAGACGCCTTTCAGCTCCCAGGTGTGAAAGAATGGCGACCAGTCAATAAAGGGGACGATCTGTTCGAGCGGATAATTTTTGAGCGGCCGGACGCCGGTGAATTCTGGCCGCGCGATTTCGGCCGTCGCCCAGTCAATCGGCGCGCAATTGGCGCGAGCCTGATCGAGCGTGAGTGAGCGCTTCTGTTCGCGGCTCGACTCGAAAAGCTCGCGGTCGCGTTGTTGTTCGCCCTGGTTTTTCAAGGCGAATTTGCCGCGCATTTCCGGATTGACCAGCGCTCCCACCACCGGCACGGCGCGCGATGCGTCGAGCACGTGGACCACCGGCGGCTCGTAATTCGGCGCGATCTTGACCGCAGTGTGGACGCGCGAAGTCGTCGCGCCGCCGATCAGCAGCGGCGTGGTGAAGCCCTCGCGCTGCATCTCGCTCGCCACATGCTGCATTTCGTCGAGCGACGGCGTGATCAATCCGCTCAGACCGATGATGTCCACGTTTTGTTCTCGCGCCGTCTTTAAAATCTTTTCGCAGGGAACCATCACGCCAAGATCGATTACTTCGTAGTTGTTGCAAGCCAGCACCACGCCGACGATGTTCTTGCCGATGTCGTGAACGTCTCCCTTGACCGTGGCCATCAGCACCTTGCCTTGCGCGCGGCTATTGCCATTGGCCGATTTCTCGGCTTCCATAAACGGCTGTAAATAGGCGACGGCTTTCTTCATTACACGGGCCGATTTGACCACCTGCGGCAGAAACATCTTTCCCGAGCCGAACAGGTCGCCGACGACGTTCATTCCGTCCATCAGAGGGCCTTCGATGACGTTCAATGGCCGCCCGTACTTCTGCCGCGCCTCTTCGATGTCTTGCTCGATGTAATCGGCGACGCCTTTGACCAGCGCGTGCGACAAGCGCTCTTCGACCGAAGCCAGCCGCCACTCTTCCTCTTTCGCTTCGGCCTTGTCCTGTTTCTTGACCGTTTCGGCGAAGGCGATCAGACGCTCAGTCGCGCCCTCCCCGGCCCCCTCTTCGGACTTGGACCGCCGGTTGAGCAACACGTCCTCGACCAGCTCCAGCAAATCTTTCGGTATCTCGTCGTAGACGGCCAACTGTCCCGCGTTGACGATGCCCAGGTCCATTCCGGCCATGATCGCGTGAAACAGAAAAGCCGAATGCATCGCCTCGCGCACCGCATTGTTGCCGCGGAACGAGAACGAGATGTTGCTCACTCCGCCGCTCACCTTGGCCAGCGGCAGGTTCTCCTTGATCCATCGCGTCGCGTTGATAAAGTCCACCGCATAGTTGTTGTGCTCTTCCATTCCCGTCGCGACGGTCAGAATGTTGGGATCGAAGATGATGTCCTGCGGGAGAAAGCCGACCTCATTGACCAGAATGCGGTAAGCGCGCTCGCAGATTTCGATCTTGCGCTCGAAGGAGTCGGCCTGACCGCGTTCGTCAAAAGCCATTACGATCACCGCCGCGCCGTAATGGCGGATCAACCGCGCCTGCTCTTTGAATTTTTCCTTGCCCTCTTTGAGCGAGATCGAATTGACAACCGCCTTGCCCTGAACGCATTTCAGCCCGGCCTCGATGACCGACCACTTCGATGAATCGACCACGATGGGCACGCGCGCGATGTCCGGCTCGGCGGCTATCAAATTCAAAAACTTGACCATCGCCGCCTCGGAATCGAGCAGGCCTTCGTCCATATTCACGTCGATCATCTGCGCGCCGTTCTCGACCTGCTGTCGCGCGACGCTCAAAGCCTCTTCGTACTGGCCGTTCAAAATCAGCTTGGCGAATTTCGGCGAGCCTGTGACGTTTGTACGTTCGCCGATGTTGACGAAGTTGGTGTCGGGCCGCAGCGTCAACGGCTCGAGGCCGCTCAACCGCAGGTAAGGTTCGACCTGCGGGATCACGCGAGGCGGACAATCTTTCACCGCCGCGGCGATCGCGCGAATGTGCTCCGGCGTAGTGCCGCAGCATCCGCCTACGAAGTTGAGCCAGCCCTGTCGCGCCCAATCGCGCAGTTGCGGCGCCATCGTTTCGGGCGTTTCGGGAAAACCGGTCGGCGAGAGAGGGTCCGGCAGTCCAGCGTTCGGATAGGAACTGACGTAAATCGGCGCGACGCGCGACAGCTCTTCGATAAAGGGCCGCATCTCCTTTGGCCCGAGCGCGCAGTTGATCCCGACGCTGAGCAGATCGTTGTTTGAAACGGAATTCCAGTAGGCCTCGACCGTCTGGCCGCTGAGCGTGCGCCCGCTGGCGTCGGTGATCGTGAACGAACACATCACCGGGAGTCTGACGCCAGTGTCGTCGAAGAGTTTTTGAATCGCGAAGAGAGCGGCTTTTGAATTGAGCGAATCGAAGACCGTCTCGACGATCAAAATGTCAGCGGCCCCGTCCACGAGGCCGCGCGCCTGATCGTAATAAGCCTGCATCACCTGATCGTAAGTCACCGCGCGGTAAGCCGGGTTGTTCACGTCGGGCGAGAGCGACAGCGCGCGGTTCATCGGCCCAATGGCCCCGGCCACGAAGCAGGCGCGCTCGGGATGCTCGTCCATAAATTCGTCGGCCACCCGCCGCGCGATGCCCGCCGCGGCGACGTTCAGCTCATACGCAAGACTCTCCAACTTGTAATCGGCGAGCGAGACGGCCTGCGAGCTGAAGGTATTGGTCTCGATAATGTCCGCGCCGGCTTCGAGATAGGCGCGGTGTACTTCGGCTACAACGTCCGGGCGCGTCAGGTTGAGCAGGTCGTGGTTGCCCTTCAATTCCTTCGCCCAGTCTTTGAAGCGATCGCCTCGATAGGCGGCTTCGTCCAGTTGGTACCGCTGCAACGTCGTTCCCATCGCGCCGTCAATGATGACGATGCGTTGGCGAAGTAGATTTTCAATCTTTTCCCTGATATCCAATTTATTCACGCGGTCTATCCTTGCGTTTCAATTCTCCTTGAGGGATCGTGTCGTTGGTTGGTATTGTCGAAGGAGTCACAATGAGGCCTAGCATCTCAGTGCTTCCCACTTTCAACGTTACAGCTAAATTCAAAGTCGTTTCTTCCTCGAAATTAAGTCTCGAAAATTCGAGTCTACTGAATCCCGGCGAATCCACCCGAATTGTGTACAAGCCGGGTTCGACGTCCATGAACCGGAATCTCCCGCTTTCATTCGCTCGGGTGGAAATCTCTCGCTTTGTCTGTTCATTTATCAGGCTGATCTCAGCGCCGGCTATCGCAGCATTAAGCATGTCCGTGACTTTCCCTTCGACAGCAGCCTGCCCGTATCGCCTGAATGTCTTCCGAACGTCAACATTCGTTTCGTTCTTCGGCTGCTGCTGCGCGAATAGCGCCGAGCCGCCAAACAGGCTTATCAGCGCCGAAAACGCCGTCGCCGCCGCGCGAGAAACCTTCTTCCGTACGGCTCGCAAGCCAACCGGGCAATCCCTCGTAAGGATCGCGCCATCCGCGCGACGGTAAAATTTGGCGCAGATTCGTCCTTCCGCGTTTGCAATGAACGACTCGGCTTCCAGCTTTGTCATTGCCGAGATGTTGTAAACGTTCAGACTGCATTGATTGCAAAAGCGAACGCGATCATCGCCAACCATATCGTTCCAAGCCATCGGACATGGGCTGGCGACAGCTATTCGATCGAGATCAACTCCGCTTCGACTCATTGGATCTCCTTTTTTCTGAACCAATTCATTTGAAGACGGCTCAAGGACGTTTTTCAGAGCCCTGCTTCAACTGAGCCTCCAGCTTTCGCTTGTACTCATCCAGCGTCATCTCAGTATTCTGGATCGTGTTCTTGGGTTCCGCATCCTCCACTTGTTTGGCGCCTTTCGGGCCGAACATCTTCCACAGCGCCATCGCGGCTAGGCCAATCACAAATAGCCAGAACAGGGATTTCAGCAAACCGATCGCCACGCCGACCAGCCACATGCCGCTGAATGCGAGAAACACGACCAGGATTCCAATCAGGATTATCTTCAGAAAGTTCATGCTTGACCTCTCTTTCGGTTACAAGACTTCAAACACTTCCAGCGCGTGCGGAATCTTGCCGAACGGCGCAGAGACCTGCACGCCCTGCACGTATGGTCGAACCTCCATCAACATCTCCTGCGCGATCTTCACGCCCTCTTTCAAACCGGCGACGCCGTCGGGCGTCTTTCGCATCCTTTCGAGCACCGAATCGGGCACCGACACGCCTGGCACCTCGTTGTTCAAAAACTCGGCGTTCCGGTGACTGGTTAACGGCCAGATGCCCGGGATGATCGGGATGCGACAATGTTCTATACGCTTAAGGAAGTTCTTGAGTTGCCCGACATCGAAGACCGGCTGAGTGATGGCGAATTCGGCGCCAGCCTCGACCTTCCACTCGAAGCGCCGGATTTCGTAATCGAGATCAATCGCGCCGGGGTTGACTCCCACGCCGATGACGAATTTCGTCGGCTCGCCGATCGGGTTTCCTCCGGGGTCGAGGCCGTGGTTGAGATGATTGACCAGGTTCGTCAAACCGATCGAATCAATATCGAAGACGGCCGTGGCGTCCGGGTAAGGTCCCATCTTCGGCGGGTCGCCGGTGATGATCAGGAAGTTGCGCAAACCGAGCGCCGCCGCTCCGAGCAGATCAGAGAGCATACCCAACAGATTTCTATCGCGGCAGCAGTAATGCGTGACGGCCTCGATACCGACCTGCTGTTCGATGATCAACGAGACGGCCAACGCGCCCATGCGCGATTGGGCGCGCGGCCCGTCGGGCACATTGACCGCGTCAACGCCCGCTTCTTTCAGACTGCGAACGCCTTCGATCATCTTCGAGGGGTCGCAGCCTTTAGGCGGAACGATCTCGACGCTGGTGACGAATTGATTGTCAGCGATCTTGGCGGCGAAGCGCGAACGTTCGGCGAACGGCGCGGGTTCGACCTTCGCGCTCTGCTCAGCGACATTGATCGCGCCGACGACGCTGCGCCCCGGACTCAATGCGCGAACCGCGCTCACGATCTGCTTGATGTGCTCCGGCGTTGTGCCGCAGCAGCCGCCGATGAACTTCACTCCCGCGTTGATCAGCCGCTTTGCGTATTTGGCCATGTACTCCGGCGAAGCCAGATAGATTTGGCGCCCACCGACGTCTCGCGGGAATCCGGCGTTGGGCTGCGCCGAGAGCCGCCGCGTGGTGTGGGACCGCATCTTTTCGACCGCTTCGAGTATGGTCTGCGGCCCTACCGAGCAGTTCAATCCGATCACGTCGCCCTCGCCCGAGTTGAGCCATTGATCCAGTCGCTCGGTAAAGATTTCGGGCGTGGCGCCGAAAGCCGTCGCGCCCTGCTCGTTGATGGTCATCTGCGCGAAGATTACGTGGTCACACAATTCGCGCACGGCCCGGATCGCCTGCCGCATTTCGGCCAGGTCCTGGAAGGTTTCGAGCACGAACAGGTCCACACCGCCCTCGAGCAGAGCCTGGACCTGCTCCTTAAATAAATCCTTGGCCTCGTCGACCGAGGTCGGGCCGTAAGGCTCGATGCGAACGCCGAGCGGCGAGATCGCGCCCGCCACAAAGACGTCATGATGCGCTTCCTGCACGGCCTTGCGCGCGATCTTCGCCGCCGCGGCGTTGATCTCGGCGAGTTTGTCATCCAGCCCCTGGGCGGCGAGTTTCAACCTGGACGCGCCGTACGTGTTGGTCTCGATGATCTCGGCGCCGGCCTTGACGTATTCGCGGTGGATGGCGAGCACGATCTCGGCGCCTGAAAGATTCAGCTCGTCGTAACAGCGGTTGATGTAAACACCCTTGGAATAGATCATCGTGCCCATCGCTCCGTCGAAGACGCGGACACGATCTTCCTTAATGAATTCGCGGAATTGGTCCATAAAATTTCGAGGACTTCAGTACCGCGAGCGGTAGCGAGCGTGACTTCCGTTACGGGACGCCTGTGGGGGGCCTCGCTCGCTACCGCTCGCGGTACTGATAAAACAAAGACCTCGCGCCTAAAAACAACGCGAGGTCTTCTGCGACTTCCTTTTGTCAGCAATTTAACCGGATTTCCGGTCTGGCCTTTTAGCAGTTTTTTACGTGGAGCAATTCGCCGGAAATCGCCACGCGCTGATCGCTCAATTAATAAAAAAAGTTCGCTAGTTTTTTACCATACTCAGGACACATTCTCAATACGGCGCCCGGCAAGTGGGCAGTGGGCAGTGGGTAGTGGGTAGTGAGGAATGGGGAATCAAGAGATCGAAATTTCGTGCTACCCACTATCCACTGCCACTATCCACTGCCCACTATTCCCTAAGGCGTTATCCTATACCGATCACGCGGATAGAGCGTGGCTTCACGCACATTGCGCAAGCCGAGAATTCGAGCCGTCATACGCTCAAGACCGATAGCCAGGCCGCCGTGTGGGGGCATTCCGAGCTCGAACATTTTGAGATGGCTTTCAAAACCGACCGGGTCAATGCCGCGCCGGCGCAGTGACGCCTCGAGGTCTTCTCTGCGATGTAATCTCTGTCCGCCGGTGGTGATCTCAATCCCCTGAAACAAGAGGTCAAAGCTCTGCGCCGCCCCTGACGCCCCTGCTGTTCTGCGTGGCGCAGTGTAAAAAGGGCGGCTGGCGAGCGGGTATCCAATTACAAAGACCGCGGGGACTCCAGTCTCTCTCTCCACAAGAGCGCACAGCTGTCGTTCTCCCTCCGGGTCGAGGTCATCCGTCAAATCCGTTCGGCCGAAGTTCTCTTTCAGAAGATCGAGGCATTTGCCGAACTCCCAGATCGGGGCTTCGAGCATTGACGGGAGTGGATGTTCTCTATAACGCCCGAGAATGTGTTCGTACTCCTTGTTGAGCCGGTCAAAAATATAGGTCAGGAGTTCACGCTCGACCTGAATGACATCCTCCGGCCCGTCAATGAAGCCCATCTCGAAATCGAGCGAGTAATACTCGGTCAAGTGGCGACTGCTCGCGTGAGGCTCTGCGCGGTAAACGTGCCCTGTCTCATACACTCGCTCGAAGCCCGCGACCCCATGTTCCTTGTAGAACTGGGGGCTTTGCGCAAGATAAGCTACGCGGTCGAAATATTTCAGTTCGAAGAGATTCGTTCCGCCTTCGGTCCCGGACGCGACAATCTTTGAGGTGATGATCTCCATGAAGCGGCGGCTCGTCAGATATTCCCTGAAGTATTTCAAGACCGCCCCCTGAATTCGAAACACGTCTCCGATCGCGTCATTACGAACCGCCAGAGGGCGATATTCCAACAGGGTGTCTTGCCCAACCGA
Source organism: Blastocatellia bacterium (assembly GCA_035714085.1). Lineage (GTDB taxonomy): Bacteria > Acidobacteriota > Blastocatellia > RBC074 > RBC074 > JAJVID01. Next base: position 54,958 of record DASTMP010000476.1, on the reverse strand, counting down.
TTCAATATTCGAAGACGAATTGAAAGGGAGACCGGTCGCAGAACGACTCAACACTCTGACACGGATAACATCGACTTCATGGCCCGATCTAGAGCGATGATCGGCTCTGACACGCCCGTAGATCTCCACGCAATCATCAAGCTTGAGATGAAGGTCTTTGAGTAAATCAGACGCGGTTACACACTGGGCTTCACCCGAACAGTCTCTGATTACGATGAATGTAGTCTTGGCGAGGACGCGAAGCCGGTAGACCCAGCCCCGGAGAAGAACGTCTTGATCAATGAATTGACCGAGGGAATGAGTCAGCGCGCGTTGGTTGAATGTGGTTCCCATAACAGAAAATCCTTAATCCGGAGAATTTCCGCTGGAACCACAAACCCGATTGCGGCGGTGCCATCCAGCTTCCGACAAAGTCGGCTCTTGATTTGCGCTGTTTCGTAGCGTGACGTCTCTCTCTAATAAGGCCGGCTGATGTCAGCTTCCGTTTCAAGAAAGCCTCTCGGAGGGGTCTGTCCTCTTCAATGAGTTCGCCCCTTTCTACCAGAATCGATGCGATAGAATCAAATGCAAAAATCGGATCGTCAGATGGCTCAGGCATCATCGAGCATCCGACTAAGCGGACAATTAGAGTGATCGTGTGATCGGGCGGGACAATATTGCCGGCCGTATTCAATCAGGCGATAGGAGAACTCCACCCATTCGCTTTCGGGAATGAGTTTCATCAAGTCCTGTTCGATCTTGTCCGGGTCGGTTTCATCGGTCAGGCCTAACAGGCGCGCCAACCGACGCACGTGCGTATCCACAGCGATGCCTTCGACGACGCCATAGCCGGCTCCAAGGACGATGTTCGCCGTCTTCCGTCCGACGCCCGGGAGTTGCAACAAGGCTTCCATTGCGCGGGGAACTCGACCGCCGAATCGCTTCTTGATGGCCTGAGCGGCAGCCAGAATCCGCCTGGCTTTTTCTTTGTAAAAACCGGTCGATTTGATGTCCTGCTCGAACTCCTTCGGTTTGGCGCGCAGGTAATCGTCCAGCGTCCGGTATTTGCGGAAAAGCTTCTCCGTCACTTCGTTGACTTTCTTATCAGCGCATCGGGCGGAGAGCATGACCGCCACCAGTAATTCCCAGGGATTGGAAAAATGGAGGGACGGTTTCACTCGCGGGAAGAGTCGTTTCAGAACCTGAATCGCTTTCCTGGCTCTCTGTCTTCTCCCCGCCTCAGGTTGGCTCTTCGATTGCAGCGCGCTCATAGATTCCTACGCTGACGACGCGGTTGACGCTGCGAACGACCTATAGTCTATCCACAGCCCTGTACAAGCGTTTGCTAGCCAATCTAGTGGCCGTGTGGCTTCGTTCCCGGTCCGTGGGAATGGGGCTTCGGCTCCTTCCCCCTTTTCTCTCCGTCAGGTTCGGGGCGCTCTCCCTTTGTTTTGTCTGTCGCTCTCGAAGCCGGCGCCGGTTTTTCGTCCACTTCAGTCTCGCCTCCTTCAGTCATCTTCTGCAACTGATTGATCTCTTCATGGGTCAGCCTGGGCAAGCGTCTGATGAAGGAGACGAGCCCCCAAATGGATTCGGGGCTGTCTTCGCCTCCGAATGCCGGCATTCCCGTAAAGCGCACTCCGTTCGAGATGATGTAGAAAAGCTCGCCGTCGGTCAGTTGTTGCGTATCCGTTTGTGTCAGGTCGGGAACCTTCGGGTAAAGATTACGGCCATAGAGCGTGTCGCCGCGCCCAGCCGCCCCGTGACAAACGGAACAGTGCTCGACGAAATGCTCGCGAGCCTCAGCCATAATCGCCTCCGAAGACGGGTTCGGGTTCTTCAATTCCTTTGCGCCCGCAGGCGTGGCGATCTTGCGCGCGTTTCTAGCCAAAACGGTTTCGATCCATGAGGGCTTTTCACGAGCGCTGAATCCGTGATTCCTGAGCCAGATCAAGAAAGAGATGGCTCCGGCGAGCGCAGTCAGAACGACAACAAGAACTACAATCTTTCTTGCGCTCATACTTCACTCCTCCTCGGAAAATCAACCACGAAGAAACGAAGAGCACGAAGGTTGTTTCTGATTTTTCTTCGTTCCCTTCGTTTCTTCGTGGTTGATTTTCATTCTTTCCTGGGCGTCGATGTAGAGACCTGAAGGCTCCTCACCCACTATGTTTATGTTCAGGCGCTGACTGCGGCTTCTCGGTCTTGCCCGCTTTGACGCGCGCCATGATGTCGTTGTATTTGTCTTCCGGTAACACGCGCACGAGCGTCATCATGCCCATCATCGAGGCCGTCCAGCCCGGCGCCAACCCGTAGGTTTCTGGCCTCACCACATCATCGTCCACGATCATCATCATGTCCTGCGGGTAGCCGGGCGCACTCTTCTTTTCGGCTTCGGTCAGCGCGACGCCCGATGATTGTTTCTTGACCAGCGCCATTCCGCACTTCGGGCAATTGCCGGGCTTGTTAGAGACGACCTCCGGATGCATCAAGCAGGAGTAAAGCGCGCCCGTTTGCGCTGAGATCGGCTCGCTGACAGCGCCGACTATATTGGAGACGTTCTTCTCCTGCGTGGTCATCCCCATTCCCCGCCCGAATCCGGGGCCGAGTTCTTCGCTCAAAGCGTGCCCACGCCGTACCACTCCCATGCCTTCTTGCATGCCTTTGCCCGTTTGCGATCCGGCGCCGTGCGACATCATCATCGGGCCGACCATCGAAACCATCTGGTTCATCATGTGGTGCGGCAAATGGCAATGCAGCATCCAATCGCCGATATACTTCGCTTCGAATTCAATATCGCGCGCCTGCGCCACGCCGACGAGAACAGTATTGCCCGGATACCAGGCCGATTCGGGAATGCGCCCGCCTTCCGTGCCGGTGACGTAAAACTGGGCGCCGTGCAGGTGTATCGGGTGATGATCCATGCCGAGGTTGACGAGGCGAATGCGCACGCGCTCGCCCTGTTTGATGATTAACGGCGTTGTCGCCGGCGCCGCCTTGCCATTCATCGTCAGCCAGTTGAATTCCATCGCCATCGTGTTCGGAGTGTTGTTGTTAGGAAGGATCGCCCACTCCTGCAACACGAACGCAAAGTCTTTATCCACGCGCGGAATGTGCGGGAGTTTGGGATGGATGACGAACAGTCCGATCATCCCCATCATCTCCTGCATCGCGCCGTGCGAGTGATAGAAGAACGTGCCGTTCTGATTGACTGTGAACTCGTAAACGAATACGCCGCCCGGCTCGACCATCGGCTGGCTGATGTACGGAGTGCCGTCCATCTCGATCGGGATCTCCAGCCCATGCCAGTGAACGGTCGTCGGTTCGGGCAACTTGTTGGTGAAAACGACGCGCAGGCGGTCGCCTTCGTTGACCTCGATCATCGGCCCCGGAACGACGCCGTTATAACCCCAGGCGTTCATCTTGCGCGCCGGCCCCATATGCGTCTTGGGCATGAGTTCGCATTCGACCACTTCGGCGGTCAGATTGAAGACCTTCACGCCGTTGTCCAGTATGTATTCCAGCTTCGGCAGATCGGGCGTAATTACCGGCGCGTTTCCGCCCGGCGATAGTTTAGCCTGCTCCGGCGCCTTCCGATGATCATGCTCAGGGGCTGCGGTCTTGCCGTCCTTCTTGTCCGGCTTCGGAGCCTGATGTTGTTCGTGTTGGGCCGAAGCGGCGTCGCTGAGCAGGAAGCCTGCGCTGAATAGCCCGAAGAATGAGGATACTCGCAAAAACTTGCGTCTCATCCAATTCATTTCGTTACTCATTTCAAAACCTCTTCCTTCAAGAAGATAGAGGATCGAAGACCGAGGATGGCCTTAGGCGCGATGACGCGATCTTCAATCCTCTATCCTCGATCCTCGATCCCCTGGCATTCCGCCCGGCGCGTCGAGCGCACCGGTGAGCATGAAGCCCTGGAGTTGTATGGCGTTCCGCCAGACGTCCACAAGCGCGCGGACGTATTCAGTCTGAGTCTGGAAGAACGTGCGCTGCGCGATCAGAGCCTGTGGATAGGCCGCAGCCATCTGTTTAAAACTCGCCAGGTATAACTCGTAAGCCTGCCGCGCGCGGGGAACAATCTGTCCCCGGTACTCCGTCGCGACGCTCAAGGCGTTTTGGTAGGCTCGAAACGTCGACGCCGTCCGCGCGCGCAACACCAACTCCACGCGCCGCGCTTCACGCTCGGCGAAGTCGAGTTCGGCGGCAGCCTGAGCGATTGCGCCCTGATTGCGGTTGAACAGAGGGATACGCACGCCGACCTCCGCAAACGCCTCCGGTCCCGACCTACGCCCGGCGGGTTGCGGAGGGAACGTTTCGAGCAACTCTGTGCTGTAGCCCATTCCGCCGCGCAGGAAGAGGTTGGGCGTCGGCTCGGCCCTGGCGCGAGTGAGCGAGGCCCTTGCTCTTTCAATGCCAGCCTGCGCGCGTTTCAATTCCGGGCTTGCGCGCAGCAGCGCGTCCACCAGTTGATCAAGTTCGAGTTCGGGCAACCCTTGTTCCAGATCGCCGTCGAGCCGCGCCGGCTTAAGAAAAGGATCCCCGACGACGGCCGCAATCTGGCGCCAGATTTGTTCGCGCTCGTTCTCGGCCATGACCAGATCGAGCCTGGCGCGCCGCGCCTCGACCTGGATTTGGAGCGCGTCAGGCAGATCCGCCGCGCCCGTATTGAACAATTCGCCCGTCACATCGACGGCTTCACTCGCCAGTTTGGCGAGTTCGCCGCGCGTCTCGACGAGTCGCTGCGCGCCGAGAGCCTCGTAATAAAGCGCCCTCACCGCATTCAGAACGCGCTGCTTTTGCGCGGCGGCGTCCGCCTGGGCCTGCGCTCTCTCCTGGGCAAAGACGTTGCGGCTCTTTTTAAGTTTGCCGCCGAGCGGAACCTCCTGCTCGGCGAAGATGTAATGCTCGCTCTTCTGGTCGAATGCGCGCGTGTTTAATTCTTCGCCCAAATAGCCGATGATCGGATTGGGCATAAGTCCGGCCTGTACGCGGCGGCCTTCGGCGGCGCGAATGGCGGCCTCGGCCTGCGCGACCGTCGGGTTATTCTGCAAAGCCATCCGCTCGAGGTCTTCCAGCCGCAGCGCCGGCTCCGTTTGCGGCGGCGATGCGATGATTAATCGTTGTGACGCCGGCGCAACTACCAGAAAAGCGCATAAAGTAAATATGACCGCGTCCTTGCGAATCGCGCGGGCGCCAAGAAATCGCCCAACTCGCAGTTTGCCATTGGTCATGGCTCGATCCTCCCAGTTGTCTCTTAGATCGGTTAACAATTGCGTGTGCGGGTCAGAAATTGGTACGGTCAGTAGATCGCGAAATGTATGAGGAGTTCAATTTTCCATTTGTCAGTTGAGATTTGTTATTTGCCATTGCCCGCATATCAGACGATCAATGCCCAATGAACATTGAACAATTTATCGGCGATGACATATCTCAACTGACAAATGGAAAAAACCTCTTCTTTACCAATTTCACGATTTACTGAAGGCGCCAAAAAAATCGGTCGGCGAAGGGCGCACAACACCATTCGCCCGCAAGGCGAGAATTGAACGTGGGATTAAATGCGGAGGATTGCGAACAGCGGTATCCGCGGCGGCGATCTGAAACGCCCGCCGCGATCAGCCACGCTTCCAGCGAGATCGAACAGAACGTTGAGCGAAGAAACATGCTCAGCCGCCGCAGTCTGCCAGACGTAATGCGAAACGACTGTCGAGATCGTCTCAGACGGCAGAATCGAGACCGCCGAACCATGCGCCGGACATTCGTGTTGGCCTTCTGACGGTTGATCCTTTTGAGATGATGGCCGCCCCTGGTGGCAGTGACCGCTATGTTCAACGGTCGTCGCGCGCATTCCCGTAGCCGACGCCGAACAATTAGAGAAAGCGCAAATGACGTTGCACACCTGCGAACACATTAGTCCCAGGCTGAGAACCAATACCAACAGGGCATATATGTGCTTCGCGATACGCATGACGCGGCCATTATATATAGATCCGGGTTCGGGTGAAACTTCGGCGGCGCCAGGAGCCCGCGCGCTGCGATTCATTGCGGCTCCGGCCGCCCGATGTGCGGAAGGCCTGTGGCCTTACGCGAGTCGCTACTTTAAACAAATCGGGGCTATGCCCCTGCAGCGCGGGCGCAGGCCGAAATCTTTGCGCCTCATTTCCCGGCAAGTCCGAGACTTTCCGCACATCGAGCGGCAGGAGCCGCAATAACCCTGCTGTAAACTTCATTGCCTGAACGTCAATAATTTCAACGGCCATCATTTGTATGGGTGGAAGCGATGAAGAACAGTCGCCTCGCCGAACGCATCTTTGTTATCGGCATTTTTCAGCGCAAAAGCTTGCAACTCCCGCGTCGGCGCTGTCAGCGCAATCATTTCATCGTTGATGCGTTCGTGGGCCAGATCAAGCTGGTTTTGATCACTCAACCGGTTGAGCCAATCGCCATCCATCATCGCAATGGAGATCGAGTCCTTGCCGATCTCCACTCGCGCGAGGGTATGCGCCGGCACAAAGTTTTCCGGGTAAAGGCTAATGTCCTTGCCCAGAGGCTTCGGATGGAGGTCGAGAAACTTTACGCCGCCAAGCTCGATCAGCCGCGCCTCGAACCGCACCGGTTCCTCGTCCAAAACCAGTAATTCGTAATAGTTATCGCCCGATTGGGTGAACTTACATGTCCCACCGGAGTCGTCTATCCACACGCCAAGCAACGATTCATTAAAAACGATGTCCTTGTCGGTAAAGAACGGATGCAACGAGGGCGCGCAGGCGGTCAGCGCCAATGCAACCCCAAAGCCAATAAAGATTTTCAAGATGTTCCGCATGTCAGTCTTATCCTTTCCGGTCGCTCGAACCTTTTTAAGAAGCGACCTACATCGGATAGCGACTTTTTGAGCCTGGAATTTCACCTGCGCGAAAATTTTTTTGCGACTCGGCGGGCAGCCTTCTTAATAGGGTCGAGATTCGCCGCGGCCAGCATCAACGAGAAGCCGGTCACAAGCAGCGCGAGAGGCCAGGCGGCGCGATCCCTGAAAAGGTCCTGTTGCAGACGCACAACCCCGATTCCCAGAAACAGCAGGCCGGTCACGAAGAAGTTCTTCATCTGCTTGGCCACGCTGCCGAAGACGAAGAGGCAGGCGACGAACGGCAGGAAGACTTCGAAGAGGCGGGCTTCAAGCCTGAGGCTACTGTCCGCGGGCGATTGCTCCCAAAGGTTGGAAGCCGTCAGCCCGAGCATCAGGAGCGGCGTCATCACATGTCCGGGAATGAAAAAGCGGAATGACTTGGCGACCCATCTCGTCTGAGGCGACGAGACCCGCTCGCAGGCGTATTGCAGCGCCAGGTAGATCAGAGCATTAATGATGAACAGGTACTCGGCCTGCGCCCGCGTCACAGGCGCCACAGACTTCAGCCATTCGGCGTAAGGTTGATGAAACGCCGCGACGCCGCTCAGCGCTATGAGCGTGAAACCGACGGCGAGGGGATAGAAGTAACGCGAATCCGATGGATGGCCTGATCGCTCTATGATGAGTCCCGCCGCGAAGAAGAAAATGGCGATGGGTAGGAGGTAAAAATAGACCTTGCCCGGGTCAGCGCCGAGCCATTCGATCAGCCCCATTCGCAGCAGCGTAATCAGCCCCAGCAGCGCCGCCATGACCGCAATCACCAGCGAGAAGACTGAAGAGCTGGTGAAGCGCCGGAGCCACAGGTAAGCCGGGAGCGATAAGAGAATCGCCCACCATAATTGAGCGTTGGTCGTCCGCTTGAAGCCGGGGAACAAGTGAAAAAGTTCGAGGTCTTTACGCCCCTTCGTGAGCGTTGAGAAGAGTCCCCACTCGTTCATCGCGATGATCAGCAAAATGGGCAGCGACAAACAGAAGGCCAGCAGGAACGCGATCCCGATTCTCTGTCGTCCCCGCCTCCACACTCTGACGCCTGAATAACAGGCGGAAGCAGTCGCGACGGAGACGACGGCCACGGCCGCCCCTCCTGACAAGCCGAAGTATCGAAACAACGCCATCAGAGCGGCGCCTGTGACGAGCAGCCATCCGCCTAGATAGAGGCTGACCTGAGAGAGCGACAGTCGCCGGACCTCCATAATCCAGGCGTCCTCCCGGTCTATCAGCCGGTCATACAGTTTCCTGAACGAGTCGAACTCCTGCTCTGAGAGTATGCGATCTTGTCGCCAGCCGCCTAGCTCGCGAACGTGTTGTTCTACCTTGCCCGCAATCATCCGGGCGTATGTCGAAGGCAGCGCCAGGACCGGCTCGCCGGCGAGCATCCGCGCCAGATCGTCGGCCATCTCGCGCACGGATTGGTATCGATGCCCGGGGTCTTTCTCCAGAGCTTTCAAGCAGATGTTCTGAAGCTCGCCCGGGATGGCGGGGTTGATTCTCCTGGGCGGCTCAGGATCGTTTTCACAGATCGAGCGAATCCGATCGCGCGCGCTTTCGCCGCGAAAGGGCGGCGCTCCCGTAATCAGTTCATAGAGAATGGCCCCGAGAGAGAAAATGTCGCTTCGCGCGTCCAGAGGCGCCGCAGCCTGCGCCTGTTCCGGTGAGAAGTAGTCTGGCGTTCCCATGATCTCGCCAGCCTGTGTGAGTCGCTCTCCCACATCGTCGAACTGAGCCGCGAGGCCGAAATCCAACACTTTCGGCTCGAGGTCAGGGCCGACAAGAATATTGCCTGGCTTCAGATCACGGTGGATCATCCGGCGCCGGTGCAGGAAATCCACCGTCAGGACGACCTTAAGCATCAAGTCAATCTTCTGATTCAGAGCCAACCGGCGCGCCGCCTCGGTCAACGAAGCGCCTTCGATGTGCTCCATAACAAAATGCGGCTCCTCGCCGGCGTCTCCGAGGTTGTATATGCGAACGATGTTCGGGTGATCCAGGCGCGCCAGCGCGCGCGCTTCGCGCATGAATCTCTCTCGCAGTTTGGGGACGCCGGCGTAGCGCGGGCTGAGCGTCTTCACCGCGACCTTTCTGCCGAGCTTCTCGTCGAACGCGAGAAGGACGCGGCCCATTCCGCCCGCGCCGATCACGCCTAATATTTTGTGTCCCGAAAGACGCTCAGGCAGTTCCGGGGCCATAGCGCCGCGAGTAGCCTCACTCTGTTCTAACGCCGCGTCAATCTCGTCGAGCGCCAAAAGCTGCGCGCGCAGTTCAGGATCGAGCTCGGGATAGTCGCGGCAGTACGCGTCCGGATCAATCGCCTCTCCCCGGAGCAGCATGTCGTGGTATGCGGCCACCGCATTGGCAATCAATTGCTCGCGATCGATGGCGGGCTGGTCAGGAATGTCCTGCTCTTCTGTCATTACGCTGTTTCGATTCCCCTGCCGCGGAGCGGCTGTTGATAATAGCCCGGTGTTTCAACGCCGGGAACAGTATCATCACGCTCCGCCAGTCGCGGAGCGACGATTGAGCTGAGGTTCTCAGATACAATGAAGGCAGATCAACCGTCGCTCCGCGACTATAGGGAACTATCACACGCTCCCCGGCGTTGAAACGCCGGGCTATTATCAACAGCCGCTCCGCGGCAAGATCAATAGTTCAAAGATTCCTAAAAAGCGCCAGAACCGGTAAGTCAGCGCTCGTCTGGTTCCTGGATCGCCCAGAATCGCTTGATCGCCCGGTGCAGCAACAGCGCGGCGGCCTCTCTGCTCCGGCCCAGTTGTTCGGCCATCTCCGCGTTGGAGAGACCTTCCACTTTTGCGAGAAGGATTGCGCGGCGATAATCCTCCGGCAGGCTGTCCAGTTTCCGGATCAGCGCCTGCAAATCCTCTTTCTCCGCCAACAATCGGCTGGGAGTGGCGCTATCCACAGGCTCAGGCCCATCCGGGTTTCCGACCGACCGGAATCGCACAAGGTCGGCGCGCCGCTTCCGCCTCCCGTGGAATCGAGCGGAGTCGGCGATCACATGATCGGCGATCCTCGACAACCAGCTGAGGAAGCCGCCAGGTTTCTCATATCGAAACCGTTTGATGTCGCGAAACGCTTCGATAAACGTCTCCTGCAACACATCCTCCATATCGACCAGCCGCCGCAACTCGTGGCTTAGCTTATAATGAATCAGCAATGCGAGTCGCTTCTGATATTTCTCGAACAGCGTCGTAAACGCGGACTCGTCTCCCTGCTCTATCCTGGCGATCAGGTCGTAGGTCGATGTTGGCTGTTCCATGTCTGTAAATCAGCGTGAAGGAGTTGATGGAAAAGGCGCTCTCCCGCTTCGCGCCGGACCGAGAGCCGTCCGGCTGTGTACGAGCGCGACTTGAGACCGCGCTGGACCGATTCGCAGATCGCCACGTCTTCACCCTGGATCCGCTCCGCGACGGCGACGCTCGCCAGGTTGCGCTCGCGGGACTGCTCCGAAACGTCAGTGAAATAGAAATCGAAGATGACCTCGGTCCGATCAACTCCAAGAGGGATGACGAGGTTCGTGTCCATCACTCCCTCGTACCAGTTGATCATGAAGTTAGGGTAAATCCAGTAGTAGAAAGCGCGGTCGCCCTTGCGGACGGCGCCTGTTTGAGCCTCGGCCCTCTTTGCGACGACGGGGCTTGATTGCAGACAAAACCGCTCGCCGGTTTCGATCGTGTAATTGCCGTAGTCGAGAACGCTGTCGAGGCCCTTATGAAGATAGGGCACGTGATAGCCGCCGTCGAGGTAATTATCTACAAAGACCTTCCAGTTGCAGTCGAGCGTATAACGCCGCCGCTCCATCCAGTGGAAATTACCCGGGTTCAGCCCGCTCATTTGACCTCTGAGATCGGCGCCGAGAAAGTTTTCTAGCGTGGGGCCGCCGCGATCGAGTTTGACGAACACCAAGTTTTCCCAGACCGCCGTCTCGACAGGCGCGAGACCGTTCGCCGCGCGATCGAAATCACAAACGCCGGTGAAATCCGGCGTCCCACGAAGCTCCCCCTCGAGTGAGTAGGTCCAGCCGTGATATGGGCACCGGAGGTTGCGCGTCTCGCCTTCGGCGGCGGTCATGACGGCGGCGGCATGGTGGCGACAGACATTGAAGAAGCCGCGCAAAACATGATCATCGCCTCTAACAACCAGAAGCGGCTCGCCCGCCAACTCCCACGTGACGTACTGGCCCGGGTTGCGGACCTGCTCGGCGCGTCCGACAAGCTGCCAGGAACACGAAAAGACCGTCCGCTGCTCCAGTTCCATGATCCGCGAATCAATGTACCAGGCCGCGGGGATTGTCCACGCCTCGGCCATAGGCGCATTTGGATTGTAACTCTCGATGATCTGCTTGATTGAATCTTCCACGGCTCGCGGCTCCTTACAATGGTTTTCATATGGAAGAATAGCCACAGAGCACACAGAGGACACAAAGAATATAAATGATTTCTCTGTGTTCTCTGTGCCCTCTGTGGCTAATATTGTTTCACAATCTGATCCGTGATGCGCTGGCAAGACTTCAATTCGACTTCGATCTTCATCGCCTCGGCCTCTTTTCGAAGCTTCGCGCGCTCATTGGCGTCCCAGGCGACAGGCGCGGGCGGTCCGTCGCTCGGTTCGTCCTCCGGCGCGGCGCGCGCAATCAACCAGTATTTGCCGGGAGCGATGTTGCTCAATGAAAATGAGCCATCGCTTCGCGCAAACGCTTCGGCGTAGCGCAACAAGTCATTGGCCGCGGACGTTTCGGCGGGAACCAGGTGAACGCGCAAACGCGCCGGCAGGCGTGATCCTTCTTTGGCCGGAGTGACCTTTCCGCTTATGGCGCCCGCGCCGTCGGCGATGGTTACCGTTACACCTGATACCTTCTCTCCCGCTTTCAATGCGATCCCGCTTCGGGCCACATCAGCCGGCGACGGGTTGCGCGCCGCCGCGCCTCGGGCGCTCGCTGTGGTTGAAGCGGGAGCGGAGATCGCCTTCACATACCAGTTTTCGTTGGGCAGACGCGGTTCGAGGAAGTAACGATTGGGTTCGAGGTTGTAGACTGTGAATTCGCCTTTTTCAGTCAGGCCGTTGGCGAACGTCTGGCTCCGAGCAGGACCGGAGCCAGACGGTTTTGTTTCGTGGCGAATAGCGAGCAGCGCCTCTTCGAATGACCATTTGCGCTTGCTTTCACAGACGGCGGGCGCGGCCTCCAACGCGAACCTTCCGGTTATGGAGCCGAGCGGCAGGAGTTTCAATTCGATCCCGCCGACATCCGCGCCCTTGACGACAATCCGGCGCGGCGCTGAAGCGAACGGCTCCTCATTGTTATATCCGCCGCGACGAGCAGTGATCTCATACTCGCCATCGGTCACGCCGCTGATGGAAAATCCATTGTTCCCGTCGCCTGAGCGAACGATGTTGGAAGGGATAAAGGAGACTCCGGCTGTGGAGCTTGTAAGCGATACGCTGACTCCGGAGTAAGATGAGGACGATTCGCCGCCGCCGGTCACTGTGCCGCTGACCACGTGGCCCGGCTCGCTGCGATAGCGGATGTCAACGCCGCTGACTTCACCGCCGCTCGTGACCATTACCTCAGCCGCCGTCTCGCGCGGCCCTGACGGATGATAGGTCGGCGCGTCCTGGTCGTAAGGAGAAGGATAAGGGCCGGACGACCTGTTTTGCGTGAAGACGACGTAAGTTCCCGGTTGCAGTCCGTAGATACGATAGACGCCGCGATCGTCCGTGAACCTCGGACGACCGCCGCCGCGAACCGGGATACCCTCGGCGTTGCGCAACATTATCGCGTTGACCTGCACGCTGATCAACGGCTCGCCCATCGCGTTCGTGACTCTGCCGGTGATCGCGCCGCCTTTGATCATCGTGATTGTGACGTTGGCGCCGACCCGATGATAACCGCCGTCCTGTCTCTCGCTGATCGGAACGGGGCGCTGCACGTAGCCTTTCGCCGAAGACAGTGCAACCGTATAGACGCGCTGAGCTAGTTCGGTGAATTTGAAATTGCCGTCTTCGTCAGTGGCGGTCTGATTCTGTGAAAAGCCCGTCGCCGTGCGACGATCCGCGGCGACCGGGAACAGATACACGGCCACTCCCGGCATTCCGGCCCCTTCTTCATTCACGATGCGGCCAGTGATCATTCCCGTCTGCGCTTTTGCAATATGTGGGATGAACAGCGAGAAGAGAACGAGACAGAGAGACTGGCCGACGAGACGACTGGACGCCGGGGCGACTGGGCGAAAATCTCTCCCCGTCGCCCCGTCGCCTCGTCGGCCAGTCTCTCTGTCCCTCTGTCCCTCTATTCCTCTGTCTTCTTGTCTCCTTCTCATCTGTCTCTCTCCTTTTGACTCAGATCAATCACAAGCGTTATCGATTGTTGATCGGCGCCGCCGAGAACGACTTTCTCTCTGAACGAAGAAAGCCGTCGCATTATCTCCCGGCTCAATGGCTGGCTATCAGGATAGTAGGAGGGCATGACTCTGACCTCATATTCGCCAGGCGTCAGATTCTCGATGACAAACTGTCCTCGCGCATCGACATCCATGCCGAGCGGAATCTGCATCGGCTGATCGACACTGCGCGCGATGGCGCGCAACCTCTGACCGGGTGGAAACACGCCGCCAACTATCTGCACCTCGCCGCGGAGCGTGATTGCGCCGTAAACCAGAACGAGCCGAACACCGGTCACCGGCTCTCCTGAGTTCACATCTATCCCTTCAGGCGCCGGCGCCCCGTTGTATTCTGTTCTACCAAGAGTCAGACCGCGCGTTTCCTGCGGCCCTGTTACCATAATCCTCACTTTTCCCGCTTGTAATCCCTCGATGCGGAAACTGCCGTCGGCATTGACTTTGAAAGGTCGGCCGCCCATGGGCGGCGCGTTCGAGCTTGTAGGTTTGATGTAGGCGTAGAGAATGACATGCGACAATTTCGATAGAATTTTCGGGTCGTTCGTTCCCTCGATGACGGCGAGGCCGCTGATCGAAGCGCCCTGTCGGACTTTCAGCTCAAGGCCGGTCGCATCTCCCTCACTGATATCGAAGATAACCGGATCGCTGATAAAACCGCTGCTTTCTTCAGGCCGGACGATGAGCGCGTATTTGCCCGGCAGAGCGCCGAATATGCGAAACCCTCCGTTCGGCCCCGACCGAGATCCGCTTCCCGCATATCCTCCGGTGTATCTGCCCTCGCTGGTCATCCCGACAATCACGACTCCAACGCCCGCAATTGATTGCCCGTTTTCGGCGTCCACCACCCGCCCGTAAACGTCCCTGGTCTGTTTCGGATCGGGGACGTTGATGTCGATATTCTCGGCCTCCGAACCTTCACTGACCTTGATCACTTTCGCCTCGGATTCGCTGGTCGCATCAGAGTAAAAGACGCGTGGATAAAATTCGCGTCTGGAAGTAATTGCGACGGAACCGGGACTCGCCGCGTATCCAACGCTGAGCAGATAGCGCCCTTCGGGCAGCCCGTAGATGCGATAGAAACCACGATCGTCGGTCTGGTATAGATCATAGTTCGCGGTATAAAAGTAGTAGGCTCGAGGCTGATTGTTCGCGTCGAACTTGATGAGATTGATCCGCTCTTCGATCACTGGCCGGCCCTGTGAATCGGTGATCTTCCCAGCAATCACACCGCCGCGCTTGATTTCGAGGTCGACGTTTTCGACCTTCTCGCCGTCAGCGAGATTGAGCGTCTTGCCGCGCATGTTGAAATTAGTGTCTTCGGGCGAGACGTATCCCGGCGCGGCGGCGTAGACCGAATACCTTCCGGCGGGGATGCCGGTGAAATTGAAACGCCCGCTCTCATCAGTCCTGGCGCGAGGCGAATTGGACGCGGTCTGGTTCTGCGTCTGCAAGACAACCATCACGCCGCGCGCCGGCTCCCCCTTCAAAGTGACGCGGCCGGAGACCATGGCCGTCCCGGTTTTCGTCTGGGCGGCTTGAGCATGGACCGAATGAAAAGCGAAAGGCAGAACGAGAATGCTGAGCATAAAACTGAGCTTATGCAAAAGACGTCCTTTGTCTCCTTGTCCCCTTGTCTCTTTGTCTTTTTGTCTCTCTCTCATTGGTCTCTCACCTTTTGGCTTAGGTCAAGTACAAGCGTGACCTGCTGTTGATTGGCGCCGCTGAGAACGACTCTCTCTTTGACGGATGAAATCAGTCGTCTGATCTCCGGGCTCAACGGCTGGCTATCCAGAGAGTAATACGGGGCGACTCCGATCTCATATTCGCCCGGCGCCAAATTCTCGATGACGAACTGTCCCCGCGCGTCAATCTCCGCCCCTGGCGTATTCAGCGAAGGAGGATCAACACTGCGCGCTGTGGCGAAGAACCTGCAGCCGGCCGGCGCCGCCCCGCCAACTAACTTCAACTCGCCGCGAATCGCGAGCGAGCCATGAACAAGAATGATTCGAACGCCGGTCACCGGCTGTCCCGCGTCTACCTCAATTCCACGGTCTACCGGCGCGCCGTTGAGCTCGATTCGCGCAACCACGAGGTCGCGTATGTTCACCGACGAAATAAAAGCCTTGCCCGTCTGTAACCCGCCGACGCGAAAACTGCCGTCGGCGTTGACTTTGATATCAAGTCTACTAGGTGAGAGCGGCGGCCCCTGAGTGGTAGGTCTGACGATGCCCGAGAGACCGATTTGCGACAATTTCGCGAGAACTTTCGGATCGTTCGTTCCTTCGATGACGACAACGCCGCTGATTGTAGCGCCCTGCCGAACTTTGAGCTCAACGCCGGTTACCGTGTCTTCGCCGATGTCGACAACCATGGGGTCGCTGATAAACCCGCTGCTCGATTCATCGGGGCGCGCGAGAATCGCATACCTGCCCGGCGCCACACCGAATAGGCGAAA
Organism: Blastocatellia bacterium; assembly: GCA_035714085.1. Classification (GTDB taxonomy): domain Bacteria; phylum Acidobacteriota; class Blastocatellia; order RBC074; family RBC074; genus JAJVID01. The sequence continues at coordinate 39,207 of DASTMP010000476.1, read as the reverse complement.
CTCTCCATTCGGCCCTGACCGCGCTCCGCTTCCCCTATATCCGCCGGTGTATACGCCCGCTGAAGACGCCCCGGCAATCATGATCTCAACGCCCGCAACCGGCTGCCCGCTGCCGGCATCCACCACCCGCCCGTAAACGTCGTGGGTCTGTTTCGGATCGGTTACGATGATGTCAATATTGGTGGCCTCCGAATCTTCACTGACCTCGATCGCCTTCGCCTCTGATTCACTGGTCGCATTCGGGTAAAAGACGCGCGGATAGTATTCACGTCTTGAAGCAACTATGGCCGAACCGGAACTCACCGCATACCCGACGCTGACCAGATAGCGTCCTTCGGGCAGCCCGTAAATGCGGTAGAAGCCACGGTCATCGGTCTGGTACATCTCGTAGTTCGCGCCGTTTACGAATGAGGCCCGAGGCCGATTGTTCGCGTCAACCTTGCTGAGATTTATCCTTTCTTCGATCACCGGCCGGCCCTGTGAATCGATGACTCGTCCGGCTATCACGCCGCCGCGCTTGATTTCGAGGTCGACGTTTTCGACCTTCTCGCCATCAGCGAGGTTGATCGTCTTGCCGCGCATGCTGATATTAGTGTCTTCGGGCGAGACGTATCCCGGCGCGGCGGCGTAGACCGAATATCTTCCGGCGGGGACGCCGCTGAAGTGAAACCGTCCGCTCTCATCAGTCTTGGCGCGAGGCGTATTGGAAGCGATCTGGTTCTGCTTCTGCAATACAACCATCACGCCGCGCGCAGGCTCGCCCTTCAAAGTGACGCGGCCGGAGACCATGGCCGTCCCGGCTTTTGTCTGGGCGGCTTGAGCTCGAACCGAATGAAAGGCGAAAGGCAGAACGAGAATGCTGAGCGCAAAACTGAGCTTTTGCATATGACCTCCTTATCTATCGGTATTTCACGACCTGATCCGTCACGCGTTGGCAAGGCTTCAATTCAACTTCGACGTTCATTTTCTCGGCCTCTTTCCAAAGCTTTGCGCGCTCATTGGCGTCCCAGGCGATGGGCGCAGGCGGGCTATCGGTCGGTTCATCGTCCGGCGCTGCGCGTACGAGCAGGCGGTATTTGCCCGGCGCCATATTTTTGAACTCGAACGCGTTGTCTTTGCCTACTGCGACCTCGCCGTAGCGCAAGAGATCGTTAGCCGCCGCCGTTTCAGCCGGGACGATGAGAACGATCATCCTTGCAGGCAGCCTTGAACCTTCGTTCTCCGGCGCGACCTTGCCGCGCATGCTCGCCGCCCCATCGGCAATGGTCACGATCAAACCTGTCATTCTGTCGCCCGATTTCACCGCCAACCCGCTGCGCGCGACATCATAGGTCGCCACAGGTCTGAGGGAGCTTCTTCTTGCGGTCGCGGCTGGGGCGGCGATTGATTTGACGTAGCGGCTTTCATCAAGCAATCGCGCGGTGATGAAATAATTGTCCGGGTCGAGTCTATTGATTGTGAATTCGCCCTTGTCATTCATCGAGCCTGTGTATAGATAGGGCCTCAAAAACCACAATGACGGTGCCGCCTTCGTGGCGCGACGGGCCGAAACGATTATGTCTTCCAACGAGGATTTGCGGTCGCTCTCGCAGACCTTTGGTAAAGCTTCGACGACCTTGCCGGAAACCATGGCTGTAGGCGCGAGCCTCAACTCGATCCCGCTTAGGTCAGCGCCTCTGACCGTAATGCGATGAGGCGGCGAAGTGAAGTATTCATTCTCAGCCATGAAGCGCCGCGCGATGATCTCGTACTCGCCGTCGGTCACACCAAGGATCGCGAAACCGCTTTGAGCTTCGCCGGGCCGAACGGACGACGTTCCGGCCTGAAAGCCTGTCGAGGCGTTGTATAGCGCGACTGATGTCCTGGCGTTTGGCGCCGCCAGCGAGGGGTCGGTGACCACGCCGCTGATCGTGTGGCCGCGTTCGCCGAGATAGCGTATGTCAACTCCGGTCGCCTCGCCGCCGCTCGTGACCGCGATCTCGGCGGCGGTCTCGCGCGGCGATGACGGATGATATGTCGGCGCGTAGCCGTCGTAAGCCGAGATCGGCGATCCGACCATATTGCCCCGCGTGTAGACGACGTAAGTTCCCGGCGCAAGTCCGTAAAATCGATAGACGCCGCGATCATCGGTTGTGCGCGGGCTACCGCTTAAGAAGTCCCGCACGGAATTGCCATTTGAATTCCTCCTCACACTCATCGCGCTGACCTGCACGCCGATCATCGGCTCGCCGGTCGAAGTCGTCACACGGCCCGTGATCACGCCGCCTCTGACCAGCGTGAATGTGACGTGGTCGCCGGGGCTGTAAGCGCGAGGGAGAGTTCTTTCAGAGGCCGGGACTGGGCGATTGATATAGCCCTTCCCGGCGGAAACGTTAACCGAGTATTGGCGCGACGCGAGTCCCGTGAACTTGAAATTGCCGCCCTCATCGGTGACGGCGATCTCCGGTTGATTGTTCGACGCCACGCGCTGACCTGGACCGATAGGCCTCATATAGACCGTCATATTCGGTATTCCGCCTCCGTCCTCGCTTACGACTCGACCCGTGATCTCGCCCGTCTGCGCATTTGCTATAAGTGGGATGAACAACGAGAAGAGAAAGAGACAAAGAGACGGGGCGACGAGGCGACGAGGCGGCGAGGCGATGAGGCGAAAATTTCGCCCAGTCGCCCAGTCGCCCAGTCGCCCAGTCTCTCTGTCCCTCTGTCTCTCCATCCCTCTGTCTACCTGTCTCTTTTTCATCGGTCTCCCTCCTTCTTGCCCAGGTCGACCACAAATGTCACACGCTGATCGCCGCTATTGATAATGACTCTCTCTTTAGCAGATGACAGCGCCTTCGCAATCCGCGGATCAATCGGATCGGCGCCCTCATACCAAATAGGCCAGACCGTCACTTCATATTCGCCTGGAGTAAGCCCATCGATGACGAACTGTCCGCGCGCGTCTACTGCCGCGTCCGTAAGAGTGGTCTTCTGATCCGCCCTTCTGACGTAGGCATGGAGATTCTGTCCGGCGGGCAGAGCGCCTCCAGTGATCTTCACCTCTCCGCGCAACGTAAAGGTCGCGTATGTCAGGACGACTTGCACTCCTGTTACCTGCTCGCCCGCGCCTACTTTAATCCCATCGCCCACAGGCGCGCCGTTGCGCTCGACACGGGCCATCGCAAGACCGCGAGCTTCAGGCCTCTGGTAATACTGAATACGCGCGCTGCACGGCGGCAACCCGCTGATGCGAAAACTTCCATCGGCGTTGATCTTCGGATTATCCATTCTCGTCAAGCTGGATTGGTCCGGCCGGACACTGATATTGAGATAGAGTTGCGGCAATTTCGCCAGCGCCATCCTATCGTTCGTCCCCTCGATAACGACGAGGCCACTGATCGAGCCTCCCGGACGAACTTTGATCTCCACGCCGCTCGCGTCGCCCTCGCTCAGATCGCACATCACTGACTCGCCGAAAAATTCGTTGTCACCGCCGCCACGAGGGAAGATCCCATATTTTCCCGGCGCCATGCCTTTCAGATGAAACTCTCCGTTCGTCCTCGATTTATCGCCGTTCGGTCCCCAGGCGCTGGTGACCTTGCCATCGGCGGACACCAAGCTCCAGGTGATCTCGACTCCCGCGACTGGTTGCCCGGTTTCGGCATTGATCACTCGACCAGAAACGGCGCGAGCCTTTCTCGCCTCGAGAACGGTAATGTCAATATTCGAGCTCTCGGATCCTTCGCCGACTTCGATCACCTTGGCTTCGGATTCATTTGTGGCGTCGGGGTGAAAAGTGCGCGGGTAGAAAGTCCCCCCAGAGGTAACCATACCGATTGACTGCCGCGCTCCCACGCTGACCAGATAGCGCCCCTCGGGCAGGCCATAAATGCGGTAGACGCCGCGATCATCGGTGTGAAACATATCGAAATTGGGGCCGTAGAAAGTATCCGATTGAAGCCGGCCGCTCTTGTCAAACCTGCTGAGCATGACGCGTTCATCGGCCAGCGGACGCCCTTGAGAATCGGTCACGCGGCCCGTTATCACGCCGCCCTGTTTGAGATCGAAATCGACGTTTTCGATGTTCTCGCCTTCCGACACGTTGAATGTTTTGCCTTGCAGACGAGGCGTGTCGGAGGAAATGAACCCCGGAGCCAGCGCAAAGACCAGGTAGGCGCCCGCCGCGACGCCCGCTATGTGGTAGTGCCCGCTCTCGTCTGTCCTCGCGCGCAAATATGCGTCCGGATTGGCAGGTAATGGCGAGCTCCGCGGCTGCAGATAGACCAGCGCATTTCTCGCCGGCTCGCCTTTCAACACGACGCGGCCCGAGATCGTGGCCGTTCTCGTTTTCGTGTCTATGGTCTGAGCCTGGGTTGAAACGTCGAGGCAGAGCCAAAATATCGTAACGAAAACGCCGAAGGTAAGCCCTCGTTTTGGCATATGTCCTCCTCATTGATCCCTTTTGTTTAAATCAACGACGAAATCCGCGCGCGCCTCAACCCCATTGGCGACGCGTATCGCCTGCTTCACGGGAGAAACTTGGGGTTGCTCTCCCGCGCCGCATCTGAACTTGATGAAAAGTTATTTGCGCTCCAGATCGAGAGTGAGCTTGACCATCGTCTCAGAGCCGCTTCTGACGGTGACGCGCTGCTTGACTTGACTCGTTCCCGGCGCGCTCGTCCAGAAATCCTGGCCTTCTCTTACCATTGCATTGAGACTCAGTTCGTATTCTCCGGGGGTCAATCTCTCGATCACGAACCGGCCCTTTTCATCCGCAAACGCAGACCCATTGCTGTTGGTATGAAATGCTGGCATGCCTTCATTGGCTGTTGTCGTTTTAATCGGAGTGGCCCAGATATCCAACTGCCAGCCTTCGGGCAATTTGGCGCCAGCGATCTCCACCTGACCGCGAATCGTCCCGTTGTCGTGAGCCACGATGATTCGAACGCCGGTGATCTGTTCCCCACGTCCGATTTCAAAGGCGCTTCTGATTTCCGCGCCATCGCGCTCGATGCGCCTGATCGAAAATGCGTTCTCCTGATCGCCTTCCAAATAGAAACTTGCCATTCCAGGCGACGCTCCGGCCAAACGGAAGCCGCCATCGCCGGCGATCCTCGCCATAATCCTGTCAGGGCGTTCATAGGCTCTGCTGTCCGCATCCGATTCGCGAAGGCGTTCGACCTGGACGACGACCGACATCCGCTGCAATTTTGCTTTGACCGCCGGATCGCTGGCGCCTTCGACAACGACAACGCCGCTGATGGTCGCGCCTCGAATCGCCTTTACCTCCAAACCGCCCACGTCCGAGTCGGTCACTTCAAACCTGATCTTTTCGCTGTAATGCGGGCTGCTAACATCTCTCCGTTCCCACAAACTTAGCTCGTATCGCCCCGGCGCCAGATTGGCGCATTTGAATCGGCCTTCGTCATCCGTTGCCGCTGGTCTTCCATGACGCGTTCCCCCAGCCGCTTCCATGCAGAGCACGGAGACTCGGGGCAGAGGTTGTCCGGTCTCAGCGTCAACGACTCGGCCGGCGGCTGCATACGTGTCTTCCCCGGCGCAGAGTCGAATGTCGATGTCGGCGACCTCTGCGCCCGCTTTGACTTCGATGATCTTCGCCTGATTCTGATCCGTCGCGTCAGGGTGGAAGGTTTCGGAGGATTTACGCCTCACGAGACCGGAAGCCCATTCGCCACCCGCTCCGAGAATGTAACGCCCCGCAGTCAGGCCGTAGATGCGATAAACGCCGCGATCATCTGTTTGAAGCATCCATTCATTGTGTCCATAGTGGGAATCGAGTTCCTCCTTCGGCCTGCCTTTTTCATCCACGGAGAACAGCCGTACCTCCGTCCCGATGACGGGGCGGCCTTCGGCGTCGATCACGCGCCCTGTGATCACGCCGCCGCAGACAAGCGCAATGTCGACTTCATCGCGCAACTCCCCCTCGTCGACCGTAACCGTCCTGAAGGCGTCGACTCCGAACGGACTCTTGGACAGCACATAGGCCTTCGAAAGCGCGCGGATCACATAAGAACCCTCGGTTAGCCCCGTAACGCGATAACGCCCATCACTGCCGGTCCGAACCTCGATGGAGGCGCCTTGCGGCGACTCGACGCCGAACAACGCGCCCTGCGACCGCGGATCGGCCTCCGCCACTGTCACCAGGACGTTCGCCGCCGGAGCGCCGCCGACAGTCACACGACCGCTGATCGAAGCCGTGCGAGGGCGGGTGTCGCGCTGTAGCGATTGCGCGTTGCATTGGGCCGTCGAAATCAGAAGCAATATTGACAAAGCTGAAAGGAGATTGAGCAGGAACAATTTCATGCGTTCCTCCATTGCAATCGTTACGGTTGCAATCTCAAAACATGCTCTTTCACGCGGTCACAAACTTTTAGTTCGATTTCGTTCTTCGCCGCTGCGGCTTCGCGGTGGAGCTTCGCGCGTTCGACCGCGTCCCAGGCAAGCGGGCGAGCCTGGTCATCGTTCGCTTCTTTTTCCGTGGCCTGCCGCGTATGCAACAGATACTTGCCCGGCGCTACGTGCTTGAATTCGAACGAGCCGTCGGCGCGAACCATCCTCTCGGCGTAGCGGAGAGCGTCGTCCGCCGCCGTAACTTCAGCCGGAATCAAATGAACGCGGAGCCGCGAGGGCAATTTGGATCCCTCATTCGCTGGAACGACTCGCCCACTCAAACTTGCCGCGCCTTCGGCAATGATCACTTCAACGCCCGACAGCCTTTCGCCAGTCTTTACGGCAATGCCATTGCGAGAAGCGTCAGCCGGCTTTTTCGCCGCGCCCGAAGCCGGTTGCGTGACGGCGCTGATGTACCAGGCGTCGTCGGGCAGATCGGCCTTGATCCAGAATCGCCCCGCAGCCAACCCGCTCAAAGCGAATTCGCCTTTTTCACCTGGCGCGCCGCCCATCGCGCCGCTAATGTATCGAAAATAAGGGGCGATCGATTGTAGTGACGGCCGCGACTCGTCCTCAGGCGCCGCGCTCAACAGAACATCTTCGACCGAGGCCCGCTCCTTTGCCTGCGCCCCATCTTCGCAAGGGCTTTTTCTCGCTCCGCCCATAGTTGAAGACTCGACTCTCACCCGCCCGGAGATTGAAGCGGGCGGCGTTATCCTCAGCTCGATTCCCGACACGTCGGCGCCCTTCACGACTACACGGCGGGGCGTCGAGCTTGCAAAATCGGTTTCCCTGGGATTCGCCCGGAAAGCGGCCATCTCGTACTCGCCATCAGGCACGCCGAACATCGCGAAGTTTTTCGTCCTGTATGCTCTCGTCATCCCGACCAACTGCCTGTCGGCGCCGCTCGTCAGCATAATGTCTATGATTTCGTCCATCGAACCGGACGCAACAGCGCCGGCGACTGTTCCGCTGATCGTGCGACCCCGTTCTTCGCGCTGGCGGATGTCGGCGCCCGTGACCTCTTCCCCGTTCCGCACAGTGATTTCCGTAGCCGTCGCGCGCGGAGAAGACGGATGCCACGTCACAGCCTCGCGCCCGGCGTAAAAGCCGCCGTACAAGCCCTGGGAGTCACTTGAAGCGCCGACGACGTAAATCCCCGGTTCCAGGCCATAAAGACGATAGACGCCGCGATCGTCCGTCAACTTTCCATTCGGTTCCCGAAGCCCACTGAAATATTTCTGCCCGCCTTCCAGGTCGCGCACTTTAACGGCCTGCGTGCGAACGCCGACCATCGGTTCGCCATATGCGTCGGTGACGCGCCCGGTGATCACTCCGCCTTTGACCAGATTGATCGTGACGTTCTCACCCGGACGATGGTAATCGCGGTCGGAATCGGTAATGGCGATGACATATCCCGAAACGTTCGTGGTTATCATGTAAGAACCGGGACCAAGGCCGGTCGCATTGAAATTGCCCTCGCCATCGGCGGTCGCCATTTGCAATCCGCTCGCAATCTTGACGCCGGCTTTGATGACGAAGATCGGCGCGCCGGCGACGGGCCGCCCCGCGTCGTTGACGACGCGCCCGGTAATCACGCCGTCGCTCCTCGACTGGCTCGCCGCTTCCGCGTACTCCTTCGCCCCGGCCTGCGCGATTACCACTCGAACCGGCGTCGCGCAGAGAAGAATCGTCAATAACGCTTTCATCGCCCTCATCGCCGATCCTCCTGATTGTTAGGCTGATTTTTTGGCCGATTGTTGGGCTGATTTATTTGGTTCAGGTCGATAGTGATTGTGATCGAAGTGGCGCCGTTCTCTCTGACTATGATGTTCTGATTCGACAACGGCGAGCTCTCCCGGCTTCCATCCGCGGTCTGCCTGAGGGCAGAAATGGACAAAGCATATTCGCCGGCCGACAATTCCTCGATCACGAAGCGCCCCTTCTCATCGATGATGGTGGATCTACTCACTCCGTAAATCGCCACGGGTACCCTGTCGGACGCCTTCGATTCGTCGGCGGTCGCCGATGGCCTGGCGCTGGCAATCAATCGACGCCCATCGGGCAGCGCGCCTCCGGTGATCTGAACCTGTCCGCGAATCCGTCCCTGCCCTTGATAGAGCGTTATGCGAACGCCGGTAATCTCTTCCCCAGGTCTCACCGCGATCGCGTCTTTGATCTCGACGCCATCGCGCTCGATTCGTTTGATCGGCGCCAGGAATCCAACACTACTCAGACGGAAAGTGACTCTGCCTGCCGGAAGCCCTTTGATGATGAAACTACCGTCAGCATTGACCTTCGCCGAAGTGGAATACTGCGGCGCATAAGAACCTGAATTCGCGGGCGTGACGCCAGGGTTGATGGAAATTGATTGAAGTTTATCTTTGGCGGCGGCGCCATCGATGACTACGACGCCGCTTATTGTCGCGCCCGGGAACACTTTTACCTCGACGCCGCTCACACTGTCATTTGTGATTTCGAACTCCGTGGCCTCGCTTGTATAACCCGTCTCGACTTGATAGTCCGCAATCCTGGCCTGGTAACGTCCCGGCCGCAATCCGGCGAGCCTGAAATTGCCCTGCCCGTCGGCGACGGCGCTCGTCGAATAACTCGTGGTGGACCCGCCCTTCTCAGATTTCGACACGCACGAAACATTGATTCTGGGAACCGGTTTGCCTGTCTCTCTGTCGACCACGCGGCCCGCGGCTTCATAGGTCTTCACGACGCTCCCGAACCTGATGTCGACGTCCGTGACCTCGTTCCCCTCTTCGATTTCGATGATCCTGGCCTGTTTCTCGTCGATCGTGTCGGGATGCCAGGTGAGCGCGAACTTTCCGCTCCCGGAGCCCCCTCCTCCGCCGCCCGCGCTGATAACGTAGCGCCCCGGCGGCAACCCATAGAGGCGATAAACGCCCCGGTCGTCCGTCTGGGACATCTCATACAGAAGGTTGCCCTGGTAGTTACGCTTCTGTCCCTGTTCATCCACTGTGTAAAGCTGCACGCTTGTCGCGATGAGCGGTGCGCCCTCGTCGTCCATGACTTTGCCGGTTATGACACAGCCTCGGATCAGAGCGAAATCTATCGTCTCCCGCGCTTCTCCTTCGTCGAGGGTTACCGTCCGGCTCAGCGAGGGATTAACGGAACTCTCGGCTGCGACGAAGGCCTTCAGCATTGCGCTGACGACGTATCGCCCCTCAGCCAGGCCGCCGACCAGATAAAGCCCATCGCCGTCGGTCCGCGCTTTGGCTTGGTAGGGAATGGGGGCGTCTGATCCGCCCGCATCGGGTTTCAAATCGGTTTCCCTGACAGTGATCACCGCATTCACAGCCGGTTTTCCGGCAATTGTCACACGGCCGCTGATCGAAGCCGTGCGCGGGCGGTTGTCGCGCTGCTGCGTCTGAGCGCCAGCGGATTGGCTGAACGCAACCAGAACCAATATTGACGAGACCGAAAAGAGATTTAGCGGGCCGTGTCTCATTGTGTCCCTCCTTTGCAGTCGTTACGGCTGCAACCTCAAAACATACTCTTTCACGCGCTCACAAACTTTTAGTTCGATTTCGTTCTTCGCGGCCGCGGCTTCACGGCGAAGTTTCGCGCGTTCGACCGCGTCCCAGGCAAGCGGGCGAGCCTGGTCATCGTTCGCTTCTTTTTCAGTGGCCTGCCGCGTATGCAATAGATACTTGCCCGGCTCTATGTGTTTGAACTCGAACGAGCCGTCGGCGCGGACGGGCGCTTCGACGTAGCGGATCATGTCGTCAGCGGCGGTCGTCTCGGCCGGGACCAGGTGGGCGCGAAGCCGCTTCGGCAATTGCGCGCCTTCACGCGATGGAACGACACGGCCGCTAAGACTTGCCGCGCCCTGGCCGATTATCATTTCGATTCCCGAAATTTTTTCGCCCTGCTTGAGCGTGACGCCGGCGCGAGAAACGTCAATAGGCTTCGGCGTCGAGGCCTGTGTGATCGCGCGTACATACCAGTTTTCATCTGGCAGGTCAGTATTAATTCGATAGTGGCCCGACTCCAGGCTCTTCGCAGTGAAGCCGCCGTCTTTCTCGGGCGTGGCGTCGCCTAAAGACATTCCGGCCTCCATCGGAAAAAGTCCGGACGAGAAAACGCCGGGCGTCCGATCGTCGCGCTTCATTTCGATCAGGGCCTCCTCGACCTTGAACTGAACAGTGGCTTTGCACTCTTCTTTCGGCGCCTCGATGACGACCCGGCCAGAGATAGAACCGAGTTTCATCAGCTTCAACTCGACGCCGTTGACGTCGGCGCCTCTCACCGCAACGCGCCTCGGCGCCGAGAGAGCGAAATCCGCGCTCTCGCTGAATCGCATCGCTATCAATTCGTATTCGCCATCCTCCACGCCGCGCAGCGAAAAGTTCTGTCCGCCGATCAGAGCGGTCACTCCCGCGAGATATTTGTCCGCGGCTCCGTAAAGCATTACGGCGACTCCATTGATCAACCCCTCGCCTTGCGTATCTCCAGAAATCGTCCCGCTGATCGAACGGCCTCGGACGCCACGCGCGCGAATGTCAACGCCGGTTACTTCTTCGGCGCCACGCAGATTGACCTCGACAGCCGCGCCTCTGGGCGATGATGGGTGATAGCTCGGAATCTCACGGCTTGTCTGCCCCAGGTCGCCGAACGGCGGAGACGCCACGTTGACGCCAACCACATAAGCGCCCGCTTCGAGGCCGTAGATACGATAGACGCCACGATCATCGGTCATCCGCGATGAATCATTCATCACCGGGGCGCTCCTGTCCGGCCCGCCTTGAGAATCGCGCACACGATCGGCCGAGACCCTGACGCCGACCATGGGTTCGCCGAACTCGTCGGTCACGCGGCCAGTGATCACGCCGCCTCTGGCCATCCGGACAATCACGCTCTCGCCGATGCGGTATTTGCGCGATTGGTCCAGAACGGAAACGTAGCCCGGCGCCCGCGCAAGGAGCGAGTAGACGCCGCTCGACAATCCCGTCACTTTGAAATTCCCATCCGCGTCACAGTTGGCCGACTGCTGCGCGCTCGCGATCGGCGAGTTGCCGACTCCGATGGCCATCACCTGCGCCCCCCCCATCGGCTGGCCGTCGTCCGCGACCAGCCGCCCTGAGATCGCACCTTCGCGCTTGGGTTGCGTCTCCTGCGCGGTCGCCGTCCACGACGCCGATATGAAGAGGAGAGCGGCGCCAATCAGCGACAAACTTTTCATTGTTTATCCTCCTGATTTTTCCTGCTCAGATCGAGTGTCATCGTGACCAGCGTTTCCTGGCCTTTTGTGACAGCTATTTTTTGTGTGACCGGCGCGGGCATGTTTTGGGCGGGCTGCGGCGGCGAATTCGGAGTTAACTCCGGTCGAGCGATCAACATCAATTCATATTCGCCCGGCGCCAACCCTTCGATTACGAACCGGCCTTTGCCATCAACTTCCGCCGAACCGCCGGACCCTCCGAACACAGCGCCGGCGCCTTCTTGTTCGCCGCGGGCCGTCACATACATCCGCCAGCCTTTAGGCAATGCGCCGCCCATCGTCTCTACTTGACCGCGAATCACGCCCGAGGCCTTTCCTAAAACTATCCGGATACCCGTGATGTCTTCGCGGCCTGTGACGACGATTCCATCGTTCATCTCAACTCCGCCTCGTTCGATTCGCATGATGCTGAGCGCGCCGCCGGTCATGCTGAAAGCCTGTATCATTACCTTGCCGGGCCGAAGGCCCTTGAGGGAAAAGCCGCCGTCAATTCCGATTCGAGAAGTCGCTGGCGCCATTGCAAACGCGTTTTCATCTATTTCATTCGGCGGAGGCGGCATGGGCTGCGTCATGATAATTGTCTGCGAGAGGCTGGATTTTGTGGACTGATCCGCGTCTTCGATTATGGCGACGCCGCTGATCGTCGCGCCGATTTTCGCTCTGACCTCAATGCCGGCCACGTTGCCGCCGTGAACCTCGAACTTCATCCCATCGCCGTAATAACTACTGCCGCCGCCCGTCAGAAACGATTCGTAGTCGGCGAGACCCACGCTGTACTGTCCCGAGGTGAGACCGCTAAGCCGGAAATTGCCCTGCTCATCGGTCCTTGAGTTTCCGCCGAATCCGCTGAACTCGGCGCCGTCAATCGCCGCGCCCTCGTTGACGCCCTTGACTTTGATACAGCTCACGCCGGCGCCAGCAATGGGCTTACCCGTCTCGTCATCAACGACGCGCCCCAACGCTTCGTAAGTCTTCTTTGCGGCGCCGAGCCTGATGTCAGCGCCGGCGCTTTCGCCGCCTGCGGCGACTTCGATGATTTTCGCCTGACTTTCATCGGAGGCGTCCGGATGCCACGCGCGCGAATAAAAGATGTCTGACTCTCCGCCCGCGCTGACCAGATAGCGCCCCGCGCGGAGTCCGAAGATGCGATAAACTCCGCGATCATCGGTTTGAAACATCTCAAATGTCGTCATCAGGTTCGGAAGGCCACGGGCGTCATGTTTCCGCCCCTCCTCATCCACGACCTGTAAAATGACGCCCCTTGCGATCAACGGGCGTCCGTCCGCGTCGGTCACGCGCCCGGTGATGACCCCGCCGCGCACAAGCGCGAAATCAACGTTCTCCCGCGAGGCGCCTTCATCGAGCGAGAATGATTCCTTGAGGGAAGCGTTCGAAGAGGGCTTTTCTCTGACGTAAGATCCTAGCAGCGCACGCGCTTCATATTTGCCTTCGGGCAAATTGGTCACGCGGTAACGCCCCTCGGCGTCGGTCAGGACTACGTGATCCTCTCCGGCGCCCGATCCTGGCAGCCCTATTGAAAAGTCCTGGTTCCCGATAGTCGGTCTTTCCTTGACCTCAGTTACAGTGACTTTAACGTTGGCCGCCGCTTTCCCGGCAATGGTCACGCGCCCGCTGATCGAAGCCGTACGCGGGCGATTGTCGACCTGCGAAGTTTGCGCGTTCGCGATGTCAAAGACGAGGAGAAGAGCTGTCGAGAGAAAAATCGTGAATCGGGTGAATCGAAGCATATCGCCCTCCTTGAGGCTTGCCGAGAAGCGGGCGATTCGCGCCCGCTACATTATTGTGTGTTATGTTAGAGCAGGCGGCGTTTGAAGCTGCAATGACCACGGTCATTGTACGAGCGCCATCCGAACGCCGCAAGAGAATTTGGCGGAGCCATCCCTCACGGTCGGGCCAGCGACCACGGAACGGCCTCTTGACGCGTCTCAATGGCGCCAATAGAATCTCTTACTTCTGTTTACGCAGATCGCATCCCTTGAATCAGACATATCCAACTTTGCGACCCCTTCGGAGGCTGACTTGATTGAAGTTGAGCATCTTGTAAAAAGCTACGGACAGGCTCGCGCTGTCAATGACATTTCATTTAAGGTAGAAAAAGGTGAAATCCTGGGCTTCCTCGGCCCGAACGGCGCGGGTAAAACCACAACAATGCGAATACTGACCGGCTACTTGCCGGCGACGGGAGGGACGGCTCGGATCGCGGGCTTCGACGTTTTCGAACAGTCGATGGAAGTCCGCAAGCGCATCGGCTATCTGCCCGAAACCCCGCCGCTCTACACCGACATGACCGTTAGCGCCTATTTGAGATTCGTGGCGCAGATCAAAGGCGTTCCGACGGCCGAGATTCCGAACCGCGTCGCCGAGGCGATGAGGATGGCGAGTGTGGCCGATCGTGAGAACGAATTGATCAAGCGGTTGTCGCGCGGCTACAAGCAGCGCGTCGGCATCGCGCAGGCCATCGTCCACAACCCCGACGTGATCATCCTCGATGAGCCGACCGTCGGACTCGACCCGAACCAGATCAAAGAAGTCCGCCGCCTGATCAAAAATCTGGCCGGGCAACACACGATCATCCTCTCGACGCACATCCTGCCCGAGGTTGAGATGACCTGCGACCGCGTGGTCATTATCAACAAGGGCCGCATCGCCGCAGTCGACACGACCCAGAACCTGACCACACAACTCAAAGGCGGCGAGCGCGTTCGCCTTCAGGTCAAAGGCGCCGCCGAGGGCCTGCGCGCCGCCATCTCCTCGATCGAGGGCGTCAAGAGCGTCGAGGTCGAATTGAGCGCGGACAGCCTGGTCACCGCCGAGATCGAAAGCGAGAGCGGCGCGGATTTGCGAGCGCAGATCGCCGCGCGCGTCGTCAACAAGGGATTCGACCTGCTGGAGATGCGCGCCATCAACCTCAGCCTCGAAGACATCTTCATGCAACTGACTACCGAGGAGCAGGCTGAAGGAAAAGTCGAGGCGAAGGGCGCAGCGAATGCTGAAGAGCAGGCTGAAGAGGCGGTCGCCGAGACAGTCGCGCCGTAGGTCGGAAATCCCTGATCGAAGTTCCGTGGCGGCAGGCGCCGCGGAAGTCAAAAGGAATAATTTATGAAAGGAATTCTCGCAATCTACCGCCGCGAACTCAGCGGCTACTTCGTTTCGCCGATCGCCTACACGGTGATCGGGTTTTTTCTGCTCGCGACGGGGCTGGTCTTCTCGCTGATCCTGAACTACTGGATGGGCCAGTCGATCAGGATGATGATGCAGGCGCAGCAGATGGGCGTGCCGCCAGAGGTCGACGTGCCGTCGATGGTCATCCGCAACTTCGTCAGCTTCATCGGCACCTACGTGATGCCGCTGCTGATGCCGATGATGACCATGGGCGTTTACTCCGAAGAGCGTAAGCGCGGCACGATGGAGATGCTCATGACTTCGCCGCTCACCGAGTTCCAGATCGTGATCGGCAAGTTCGCCGCCTCGCTCACCTTCTTCGCGCTGATGCTGGCGCCGACGCTGCTCTACTACTTGATTGTGGGTCGGTACAGCGAGCCGGCCCTGCCGTGGCGAATCGTCGGGTCGGGATATTTGGGGCTGTTACTGCTGGGCGCGGTGCTGATCGCACTGGGATCGTTCATCTCGTCGTTGACCGAGAACCAGATCGTGGCCGGCGTGGTGACATTCATCCTTTTCCTGCTGCTGTTGTTTTTAGACCTGACGATGCGCGATTCAACCTCGGCCGCGGCCGAGGTCTTCAAATATCTCTCGATCCTCCAGCATCACGAAACTTTCGCGCAGGGCGTGATCGACACCTCGTCCGTCATCTTCTACATCTCGGCGGCCGCGGTCGGCGTCTTCCTGACGTTGCGCAATCTGGACTCTATGCGTTGGAGAAGAGCATAAAAGGAGCAGGAATGGGGAGCAGGAAGTAGGGAGTGGGGAGTCAAACATCACTTCCCCACTTCTCATTTCCTATTCTCCACTCCCAGAAAAAATCTATGAAAATCGATCGGCAAGAAATCTACAGGCTGTCCGGATTCGTCGGCGTGGCGATGACTCTGGCGGGTTATTTTCGTTACCTTATTCAAGGCGTCTGGGTCGGCGAGGGCATCATGGGCAAGCTGACTCCGGCGATGGTCGTCGTCGGACTGATGTTGATCCTGGTCTCGATCGGGTTCAACTTCGGCGCAATTGTCGAGTTCTTCCGCAGGCGACAAGGGAAGCTGGGCGCAAACACCGTCGTCCTGTCAGTAGCCGTGCTGGCGCTGGTGACGGTGGCCAACTACCTGGGCTATCGCCACCACAAACGCTTCGACCTGACGTCCGAAGGCCTCTACTCGATCTCTGATCAAACCAAGAAGGTAGTAGCCAACCTTCCCAAAGACGTGAAGGTGATCGACTTCGACAAGGTGGATAATCAACAATTCTCCGACCTCATGAAGGAGTACAAATACGCCGGCCCCCGCCTCAGTTACGAGCGCATCGACCCGAATCAACGTCCGGAGTTGGCGCGGCAGTACAAGGTGCGGCGGATGGGTGACATCGTCGTGACCGCCGGCGACCGTAACGAGACCATCAACAATGCATCCGAGCAAGCCGTCACCAACGCCATCCTGAAGGTCACGCGCGACAAACTGAAGACCGTGTGCTTCGTCGAAGGACATGGCGAGAAGTCGCTCTCCGACACGCAAAATTCGGGCTACTCGATCGTCGAACAGCGGCTCAAGGATGAGAATTACCAACTCAAGACCGTGCTTCTGGCCAGAGAGCAGCAAGTTCCCTCGGAGTGCGCGGCGCTCATCGTCGCCGGACCCAAGCAATCCGTAACGCCGCCTGAAGTCGCAATGATCGGCAAGTACCTGGACGACGGCGGCAAGGCGATGCTGATGCTCGACCCGGAGACCGACCCGCAACTCGGCGACGTGCTCAAGACTTGGAACATTCAGGCCGCCGACAACATCGCGATCGACGCCAGCGGCAGGGGGCAACTCGTCGGCGCAGGCCCCGTAGCTCCGCTTGTTACAGATTACGGTAGTCACTCGATCACTAAAGACTTTGGGCGTACGTTGACTGTCTTCCCGGAGGCTCGCGCCATCAAGATCACCGGCGGCGCCGGCGCCAGCGCTACTCCGCTGCTGACCACTTCCGAGGCGAGCTTCGCTAAAGACAAGATCGCGCCCGGCCCGGAGATCAAGTACGATCCGGCCAAGGACCAGAAAGGCCCGCTCACACTCGGCGCGGCGGCCAGCAAGAGCGTGAATGGTAAAGAGGCCCGCCTTGTTGTCATTGGCGACTCTGACTTCGCCTCGAACGGCGCCTTCAGGTTCGAACGGAACGGCGATCTATTTCTGAACTCGGTTAACTGGCTGGCGGAGGAAGAAGACCTGATCTCGATCCGCCCCAAGACTGCTTCCAGCCGCTCGGTGACGATGAGCGAAAGTCAGCAGCGCACCTTTTTCTGGTTGAGCGTGCTGTTCATGCCCGTCGCCGTCATTGGCTCCGGCGCCTACATCTGGTGGAAGCGAAGATGAAATAGTGGTTAGTGGTTGGCGCCTAGTGGTTGGTTATAGAGCCTAGAACTCACCAACCGCCAACCACTAACCACCAACCATCAACTACAAATCACCGAATAACTTATGAAACGAAGCACTCTCATCATTCTTTTGATTGCGGCGGTCGCCGGCGTGGCCGTTTATTTTGTTGAAGTCAAATCCGGCAAATCTCGAGATGAAGAGGCCGAAAAGACCAATCCGGCATTCAAATTCAAACGTGAAGACATCACGGGCATTAAGGTCATTCGCGGCGGCCAAACGATCAACCTCGAAAACCAGAACAACAAGTGGGTGATCACGCAGCCGGTTAACGCCACGGCCGATGAGGGGGTGGTGAACTCTCTGGTCGGCGATCTGGTCAGCGCCCGCATCGAACGCGACTTCGCCCCGGCGGGAGGCGATTTGAAGCAGTACGGCCTCTCTGAGCCGGCGGTCAAACTCGAAGTCAAACTCAAGAGCGGTGAGACACATCGCGTCGATCTCGGATCTAATGACGAGATCAGCCTGTCGGCCTACGCCAAAATCGACAACTCGCAGAACGTGGCTCTCCTTCCCGTCAGCCTCCTGAACGACTCCAACAAATCGCTCAACGACATCCGCGACCGCTCCGTGCTCGGCGCGACGCAATATGAACTCAGCTCGGTCAAGTTCGTCAATGAGAGTGGGGGCTTCGAAATCGAGAAGAAGGAGTCCGAATGGAACATCAAAAGCCCTGTCGCGGGGCTTGCGGATGACGGCCAGGTCAGCAGCCTGCTCGCCGACATAACCGGCGCCAAGGCCGTAGAGGTCGTCAGCGAGAACGTGGACGACCCGGCGAAATACGGACTCGACAAATCGAAGGTTTCAATCACCGCCAGGCTCACCGGCGGCGGCGAGCGGACCGTCTCCATCGGCTCGAAGGTCGATGAAAACTACTACGCCAAGGTCTCCGACCGGCCGCAGCTCCTCAAAATAGACACGCTGTTCTACAACAAACTCAACACAAAGGTGGCGTCGCTGCGCAGCAAACAGTTCGTCAAACTCAATCGCGACGAGCTGACGAAGATCTACATCAAGAACGCCAACCTCACGCTCGTGGCCGAAAAGAAAGACAACAAGTGGATGGTCACCGAGCCGGCGGACAAGAAAGACAAAGAGGCTTCGACGTTCAAGATTTTCACTCCGCTCGAAACTCAGGCCACCGACGTGCTCGATAAACCATCGGGCGCGGTCACCGCGAAGCTCGCCAAACCCGCCGTCGAAGTCCGCCTGACCGACAAGAACGGCAAAACGACGACCCTCAAAATCTCTTCCGCCGACGGCGATAACGTCTACGTGAAGGTCGATGGGCGACCCGAAATTTATAAAGTCGAAAAATCGGTGCTCGACGGCTTGAACTTCAAAGCCGACGAAGCGGTCAACTAAGGCGACTTTTTGAAGTAAGCGGAGTAGAAGAGAAAAGGGAGTGGGGAGTAGGGAGTAGGGAGTGGGGACGAAGGAAATTGCTTTCCGATCCCTACTCCCCACTCCCTTTTCTAGCGTGAAGCGGCTGAAACATTGAGAACAGCGCGCGCGTATTCGGAGATTGAACGCCGGCAACAATTACACTGAAAAGTGAAGAGAAGGAGGCGCCGATGAACACGCAGCTCGACATCAACCAGCCACTGATCCAACCCTCTCCCCCGAGAGGGTGTAAAGCTTCGGGCCTGAGGTCACAATTCGCCTGCCCGACTGGACTGCTGGGCCGTCTTGTAGGACGCCTGATGGCGATTAAGAACGGCGGAATGAATGAATTCGCCGTCGAAATGCTCGAAGTCCAGCCGGATGATCAGGCGTTGGAGATCGGCTTCGGCCACGGAAGAACGATTCGAATGATCGCCGAACGCGCCAAAGCCGGTTTCGTCGCGGGCGTTGATCTTTCGGACGTGATGGTTCGTCAGGCGGCGAAATACAACTTCGACCTGATCGTCGCGGGCCGCGTCGAGGTCTGTCAGGGATCGATCGCCGATCTGCCTTATGAGTGCGGGCGTTTTACGAAAGCGCTGGCGGTCAACAACTATCAATTCTGGCCCAACCCGGAACTCAACCTGGTCGAGATGCGCCGCGTCATGCGCGAAGGCGGCCTGCTGGTCATATGCCTGCGCATGCATTCGACAAACCGCTTCGCGCTCGCGCCGGGCTTCACCGAAGACGAGGTCGCGGACGTCGCGGGATTGGCGCGGTGGGTGGGATTCCGCGACATAAGGATTGTGAAGAGGAAGGTCGGGCGTGAAGCCTCTTGCGTGATCGCCAGGCGGTAATTCTTCCCCGGAAAATCAACCACAAAGAAACGAAGAGCGCGAAGGAAGACGGAAAAAACCTTCGTGCTTTTCGTTACTTCGTGGTTGATTTTCGTTTTTAACCAGTATGTGCGCGGACAGCGGATGCGAGCGTCCGCGCAAAACCTCCACGTCGTTCGACGAAGACTGAGTCCAACTCCAACCACGCGGCCATCCTCCACAACTCAGCGGCGAGCGCATCGGCGACCGCGTCGGGATCGGCCCCGGCTTCAATGTAGGCCGCCAGGGCGAGCAGCCGGCGCGCGGCGCGGTCGGCTTTGAGATCGACGCGGGCGACCAGACGCTCGCCGAGCAGAAACGGCAGCACGTAATAGCCCCAGCGTCGCTTCTCCTGCGGCGTGAATATCTCGATGCGGTAATCGAACCCGAAGAGTCGAGCGGCGCGCGGGCGATGCCATACCACCGGATCGAATGGAGAGAGCAACGCCGCGGCCTCGATTCGTCTGGCGACGCGCGCCTCCGGGTGAAGATAAGCCGGTTCCCGCCACCCCTCGACCCTGGCTTCGCGCAACTCCCCTGCTTCAACCAGTTCGGCGATGCGCTGGCGCGCTTCCCGGATCGGCATACGGTAATAATCGGCCAGATCGCCGGCCGTGCCCACGCCGTGCGAGCGCGCCGCGAGGCGCAGCAACTCGCGCTGCGCCTCTTCGCGCTCAACCTTGCGACCGTGATGCGCCGCCGGTATTACTCGCTCAGCCAGATCGTATACACGCATGAAGTTTGGCAGGCGCTCAACCACCGCAAGTCGACCAGAGCCAAAGTGGGCTTCAAGCACCTGATTTTTGAGATTCATGCCCCAACCCCACTTGTCGCTCATACGGCGGGGCGCCCAATCCGGCTCCGGGAGGTCTTCCGCGCTCAGGGGCCCCCGCGCGCGGATCTCTTCCAGCGCCCAGGCGACGTAACTCGATTGCTGCTCCAGGAACTTCTCGAAACCCCACGGGCGAACGCGGTGGGACTCCATTCGATGGCGGAGCAGCGGCCAACTCTCCACCGGCAGAATGGACCTCTCGTGGGCCCACTGCTCGGTGAATTCGCGCCGCCCATAGACCAGATCATCGAAGAGAGATTTTTTGTATGAGCCGAGCCGCGAGAATAGAATCTGATAGTGCGCCGGCGTGAGGACGTTGACGTAATCGATCTGCACGAGGCCTAGCCGGCGGACCGCGCCGCGAATGTGGTTCGCGGTTACTTTTCCGGTCGGTCGCGGGCGGTCAAAGCCCTGGCTGGTGAGCGCGATTCGCCGCGCCTCGCTCAATGTGAGATTTTCCTGGGACATCTACCCTTTTTTGGCTGAGCCGGTCAGAGCGGTTATCGCGCCAAGCCCGATGTAGACGCTCCCGGCGAAATAGCGTTGAGCGCGTAAGACCCTGGGATTTCCGCGCAACAAATTGCCGGCGCTCCCGGCAAGGAGCGCGTAAATCGAGTCGCTCAAAGCTCCCAAGACGACCACTATCGCGCCCAAAACCATAATCTGTATCGTAACCGAGCCTCGCTCCGCGTCAACAAATTGCGGAAGAAAAGCGAAAAAGAACAACGCAGCCTTCGGATTTAACAGGCTTACTAAAATGCCCTGATAAAATGCGCGGCTTAAACTTTTTCCTTCGACCGTTTTTGTTTCCGCAAGCTTTTCTCGCGTCAGCAAAGTTTTAACGCCTAGATAAATGAGGTAAGCAGCGCCCACGTATTTTACGACGCTAAAAGCCAGCGCCGATGACAAAAGCAGGGCCGACACCCCGAGAGCCGCTGCCGTGATGTGAAATAACGAGCCGGCCTGGATGCCCAGGCTCGACACGAGTCCTGCCACGCGTCCTTGTTGAACGCTGCGGGCGATGATGTAAAGCGTATTCGGTCCCGGCATGAATACGAGAACCAAAGCAGCGGTGATGAATAAAGAAAGCGTTGACCAATTCGGCATAAGTCAGTTTCGACCGTGATTAAGACTCCCAACATCCGTAACTGCCAATTTCTTTCCAAGCCCCATTATCCTTGGACAAAAGAATATACCCTCCATACCCACACAGCCCGCCACAATTTGTCTGTCTGTAAATAAGAGCCTTCGTTTCATCAGAATTGAATCCTACTCGCGAAAAAGTGATATAGCCCGATGAGCCAGGGTATTTCTTGTAAAACTCATTCCAGCCATCAAGCTCTCTCTTCTCGAACATGGAGACGAAATTCTGCATATTCAAAAGGACATATTGTCTATTTACCTTGAATTTTCTGTATAAAGGTTTTGTGTCTTTATTTTTCTCTATCAAATTTTCAAAGAGAGGCTTGAGTTCATCAGATTTTACCTCGCCATACCATTGAGCGATTTCATCAGGGACACACCTTTTGTCTGGCCCTTCAGTCTGATCATTGATGACAAGAAGATTGACTTCTTTCCCGTCTCTTGGGCTTTCGTTGATCTCATCGAGCAGGGCTGAGTAGACGACATATTCCCTGGTTTTCACAAAATCGATCCTGGCTTCATGACGATTGACGCCAATGGGAATAAATGAAATCAAAATGACGCCCCAAAGAAGATCACGTTTTTTCATCAATTGCGCTCCTGTTAGCGTCGCAGACGGTTTAGGCGCTCAATCTCAACCCCTCCGGGGTTCCGATTGAGAACTGCCGTCGCGTTCCTGCTTCTTAGAGCGCTGCCGCTCTCCACAGGCGTCAGGTTCCGGGCCGCTCGCCCGTACCGAATCAAGATTTATTGCAGCATTATGATCACGACCGCAGACAAATCCGCACTTCTCGCATTCGAATATACGAATCGCCAGTGGCATCTTTTGCCTGTGGCCGCAATTGCTGCAAGTCTGCGTGGTGTATCTGGGGTTCACTCTTTCAAACGTCCGACCAGCGTTTTCAGCTTTGTCTTTCGTTATCGCGAAAAATTGCCCCCAGGCCACGTCAAGAATGGCCTTCGCAAGATGGCGGTTCTTCACCATCCCGCGAATGTTCAAGTCTTCGACGGCGATCCGGTCAAAGCGCTCGACCAGCTTCGCCGCCTCTTCGTGGTGAAAATGTTTGCGCGCTCTCTGCACTCTCAGGTGTCTGAGCGCGACTTTGCCGCGAGCCTTCCCGCGATTCTGACTGCCCTTTACCTTGCGGGCGAGGCGCCGTTGCTCTCTCGCAAGCTGGTCCGCCGCCTGTTTGAGATGGCGCGGGTTGGCGATCTCTTCGCCGGTCGAGAGCGTCGCAAAACTCTTAACGCCGACATCCACGCCGACAGTTTGACCCGATGGCGCAAGCGGCGCCGGTTTCGGCGTCTCGCATACCAGCAACACGTACCAACCATCAGCGCGACGCGTAATTCGCAGTTGCTTACAACGGCCTTCTACCGGGCGGCTAAGTCTTATGCGGCAAGTCCCGACGCCGGGGACTGTCAGCTTATCGCCCTTGATGGGGCAGGGTCTCACTTTCTCGTATTTCTGCGAGAAGGTGTGATAGCGGTCACGACTCTTGAATCTGGGAAACCCCGGGTTCTGTCCGACCTTCAAGCGCTTGAAGAACGCTATAAACGCTTCATCCAGGCGTTCGAGAGCGTCACTCTGAATTGTCCTCAGAGCGCTTTTGATCTCAGGCAATTCGTCGCGCGCCTCCGTCAATTGGCGGGATTGCTCGTAAAAGCTGATCGTCTTGCCGCTGGCGTTGTACACGCGAATCCGCTGTTCCAGGGCGCAGTTGTAGACGAAGCGCGAATCGCCGAGCGCTTTTTCGCACGCCGCGACGAATTTCTTATTCGGGCGAATACGATACTCGAAGGTTTTGTTTGTGGTATTTTTTGTATCAGCCATTGCGTGGCGTTCCCAATCAACGTTGCCCTTTGGCGAGACCTGATGAGGGGTTGCAGCCTCTTATCAGGTCGTTTCGCTTATACCACAATCGGCCAATCAATAAAACAACAAAATTCGGAAGAGAACGCGAACCGTCTGCGAGGCAAAAGACAGCGCTCGGGCTTCCGGCTGACGCCATCCAGCCAGGCGGGTCGTTCACGGCCCCATCCGGGTCGCGTTCACTCCATGGATTAGCGGCGATCCGGATCGGTTTGCGACTGCGTGTACTGGAAAGTGGCGCGGCCTCCGATACCGCGCCGCTTATCCGCCAGATAAAGCTTTTATTTCCTTCGCAATATTATGCCTCGCCTGCGCCTCGTAATTCGCCTTGATTTCTTCGGTATGGTAAATGCGCGCTCTCCCCAAAAAATCATTCAAAATTTTCATCCTGCCTTCTCGATATAAGACGTCCGGAACCCAGGAGTATTCCTTCCTGATCGCCCGGCTATACTCCTCGTAGATTTCCTCCGGCGCTCCAAGTATTGATGTATCAAGATCCAGAAAAACCTTTATATCCCACGAAAGATCGGCGCCGCGATGATGCTTTGTCGCCAGAACCATCTCCCGCGTGGTCGCAATGGTCTGCTCCGGAACTCCCAGGCTGGCTAAAGCTTCCACTGCATACTCGGCGCTCTTCTCTTCGTTATCGGATCTCTTCGTATCGTAGATGGCGTCGTGAAACCAGATGGCGAAATAAAGCGCGTCCCGGTCCTGAACCTTGTTCGAAAGCGACTCGCTCAACACGAGGAGCGATTGAATATGGCTCAGGTTATGATAGGCGCGGGCGCCCTCCGAGTAGTGTTCAACAATGGAATTAAAGAGGCTTTCAATCAGCGCTCGATGCGGCGCGAACTGAGATGTTAAGCTGGCCCATTGAGCGCGGAGGAAGTCCCGGTCATGACGTCCCAATTGGAAATAATGCGTCTCCATATTACCGACTGACTCAGACAGACGATCGATTTTCATGCCGGCTTACTGACCTCGACCAACCATGCGATGGCGTTCAGGTCGTTGAATACGACTCGGTCGGGACTGATTCCACATTCACTGAGGTTTGATAACATGCTGTCTCGCGTCCATCTTACCGACCAAAAACCTTCCGCAGTCGCCACAAATCGCGATCCCCGAGGCGTCACGACATGCTGCCCGGTATTCTCGTAGAAATCGATCTGCGCCGCCTCCGCCTCCGGCGCGTTCTTGTATATGGTGAGAAACATTGAGCCGCCGATTTTCATGGCTTGATAGAAGCGAGTCACCACGCGGATGAACCGTGGATTCCGATCGAGATAAGCGTCGTTGTATAGACCGAGGTCGTCTGATTGGTCCCTCAAGTTGCCAGGCGTGAAGTACATGCAGAGGACGACGTCATAGAACTCGCCCTCGAGTTCCGCCTCGGCCACGTCTCCGGCGAAGATCTGCGCATTGTTTATGCTCTCATTTCGCCACAGAGTTCGCGCTGTCTCAACCATCGCGGGCGATTTCTCAAAGCCATGATACAGAAGAGAGACCGGAGCCAACATCACTGCATGATAGCCGTTGCCGCACCCGATATCCGCAACCTTATAAGGCCCAGGCCGGAGTCGCTCGGTGAGCATCCGATCTTGCATCTCCCGAGCTTGCCTTATGGGCTCGGGACAATAGGACGATTCAAGCGATCGTTTTACGGCTTCGTTTTCAGATTCACGCGACATGTTTACTATGCGTACCTCCAATGGGCCGGAAGCGCCGAATAAATTGTGCGCCTTCCTTGTTTCTCCGCCTTGCCATTATCTCTCAAATCGTTTCGGTAAGGGGTGTGGCCGAGTATATCCCCGCTTCGCAAGCATCACAATTTTAGTACATCTTTTCACATCTGATGTTCAACAAGACGTCTCCGTCAACCGCGCCAGCCGCGCTTGAAGCTCCCGCGCGTTGAGCGATTTTTTATAGAGGATCACATTGGTCGGCGATTGCGTTGGCGCGTCTCGGCTGCATCGCATATCCTCCGACGCCGCGATGGCGTAATTCACGAACCCGGCGCGCGCAAACTCTTTCAGCCTCTCGTTCAAAGAGCGCGGCGTCCAATAGCCGAGCATCTCCAGGTAGATCGGCTCGTCGCCTTCGCGAATGAAAACCAGGTCGGGGACGAACGCGCTCTCGCCGAGGTCGATCACTTCCTGACTGGGGCGCCCGCTCCATTCTCCATCGAGCTTGCTGAAGTCTTCTAGCAATTTCGCAATCTGCGGATTTTGCGGTTGGGGGTCGTCGGTCACGTAGTGCGAGCGCAAACGGGTTTGATCGCTGTCAAGCTCGAAGAAGGCCGCGCCCGTCTTGGTTCCGATCTCGGCGCGCATTCGCCAGCCGGGATAAAGCAGCAGCGCGGGCAGGAAGACCGCCATCTGGACGCCGTATCGCTGTGAGCGATGGAAGATGGAGACCGGCCCGCTCAACTGCGCGTCATAGCCGGACGCCGGATTGCCTTTAATTGCGTGGATCAGGCGGAAAGCTTTGATTTCCGCGAACAGACGGCGTGTGACGCTCTGCTCCTGAGGCTCGATCCGCAGCCTCATCTCTGAACAGCGGTAGAGCAGCGCCTGAGCCTGCGCCAGATTGTAGCGATCCAGCAAGTCCTCCGCGCTCATCTCCTCGAACGCGACCAGCCGCTGGTTGCCGGACAGATCGGCGTAAAGGCCCGCCATCACCTCTTCCGGCGAGCATTCCAATTCGGCTGCGACTTCGGCGATCAAACGTTGGCGTAGATGATCGTCGACAATTACAGCCCTTTCCGCCATTGCCCTGTCTGCCCTTAAATGATGCGCTGCGGCTTTCGTGAAGAGAGCGCGGCGAATCTCCGCAGGGTCCTTAGCGCCAGCGGTCTCGAATTCGCAGCGATCGGTGAGCAGCTTGATCAATCCGCGCAGGATTTTGTAATCGGTTCCGACGCCGATGTATTCGTCCAGCGCGCGCTCAAGCTCGGCGCGGCGGCTCCCCCGATATTGCTCGACGATGAGAGTCAGGTCAGCCGCCGTTTGCAGATGGCGCGGATCATCGGATTGCAGATATCGCGGCGTGATGCGACTTCCACGCCGGTAGCTCATTGCCAGATCAGCGGTCAACATAGCTTTTCATACAGAAAAATAGGGAGTAAGGAGCGGGGAGTGGGAGTGAGGAGTAAGACGCTACTTCTTCTTCCCCACTCCCCACTCTACGCGTCTTCCCAGCTTTCATCCAACCATCGATCTTTCGTCGCGCGGAACTGATTCGCGTCGCGGCGTCTTTCGCTGATGCGCTCTTCGGCGGTGTCCGCGGTGACGACTTCGTAAAGGATCGCCTCTTTGTCCGGCTGTTTGCGCAGGATTCGTCCGAGCCGCTGGATGTGTTCGCGCGACGAGCCTGAGCCTGAGAGCACGACTGCGACCGCCGCTTCGGGGATGTTGACCCCTTCGTTGAGGACTTTTGATGTCGCCAGCGCCAGGATTTCGCCCTGATTGAAAGAGGCGAGCCACGCGCTGCGCTCTTTGATCGGCGTCTCGTGCGTGATGGCGGGGATCAGGAACTGTTCGGAGATGCGATAGACCATCTCGTTTTCGGCGGTGAAGATCAACACGCGTTCGCGGCGATGTCGCGCCAGCAGTTTTTTGAGCGTCTCCAATTTAGCCTCTGCGCCGAGCGCGATTCGTTTCGATTCGCGGTAGGCCTGCATCGCGCGGCGCCCCGCCTCGCTGCGAGCGCTCTGGATGACGAACATCTGCCAGCCCTGCAAACTGCCGAAATTGATTCCCTGCGAAGAGATGAAGGCGCGGTAGATCGCCCGCTCCTGTTTGTAACGCTCGCGGTCTTCGTCGCTCAACTGGACGGTCAACCGCACGACGCTGTAATCGGCCAGGAATTCGCCCGCCAACTGCTGGGCTTCCAGGCGATAAATTATCGGGCCGAGCAATCCCGCCATCAACTCTTCGCCGCCGTCGGATCGCTCGGGCGTAGCCGTCAAACCCAATCTAAACGGCGCAATCGCCATCTCGGCCACATAGCGATAGCCGCTGCCCGGCAGGTGATGGCATTCGTCGCACACGAGCAATCCGAATTGATTGCCCATCCGCTCCATAAACCGAAACGCCGAGGCGTAGGTCGTCACGACAATCGCGCCCTGCTCGAAATAGCCGCCGCCGATCAATCCGATCTCGGCTTGAAAAGAAGAGACCAGCAGGTCGTACCACTGGTTCATCAGATCGAGGGTCGGCACGACGACGAGCGTCGAACGTCCGGTCATCTCTATCGCCATCTGAGCGACGAAACTCTTGCCGGCGCCGGTCGGCAGAATCACCACGCCGCGCCTACCGTTCTTTTGCCACGCGGCGATGGCGTCGAGCTGATATGGCCGCGGCTCGACGTTCAGATCGGTTCGGAACTGGAATTCGTAATAGCGGCGCGCTTCGTCTTTGAAGGCCAAATCCTGTCGCGTCAATTCTGTTACCGCCTGGCGATAAGCGATGGCCGGAGCGCGCCAACGGCGCACACGCTCGTCCCATTGAAACACTGAAGGCGCGGGAAAATCTTGCCCCGCGCCTTCCAGCGTCAAAGTCCCGGAATCGAATTGCAACACGAACTCAGCTTCGCTCATTGGCCTTTCAGAAGAGATGCGCTGATATTCCTTTCTTGAAATCTATATCTTTGCGTTTATCCATTGTCGATATCGCCCAAGCGCCGCCAGAGGAAACTGGTTCCGATATTGATGATAGTTGATATAAAAGTGGCCGGGAAAACCGGCGCCGGTGAATTCGGGTTCGGGCCAACTGCCGTCGGCGTTCTGTCTGTTGAGCAGATATTCAACGCCCATTCGCACATTGTCAGTATCGTAATCGCCGGCGGCCATCAGCCCGATCAGAGCCCAGGCGGTTTGCGACGGCGCGCTCGGCCCGCGGCCGCGCGTTTCAGGTTTCTTGTACGACCAGCATGTCTCGCCCCAACCGCCGTCGCTGTTCTGGACGCTGCGCAGCCACGCCGCGGCCTGTTTGACCTGATCGCACTCCATATCGAAGCCGACAAACGGCGCAATCGAGCGCAGTCCGACCAACGCCAGATACGTGCCGTAGATGTAATTAACTCCCCATCGCCCCCACCAGGATCCGTCGGATTCCTGCAAGCTGAGCAGAAAATCGATTGCGCGTTTGACCTGCTCGTCGGTGTAATGCTTCTCGCCCAGTCTCCGCCAATGGCCCAGCATCTCCAACACGCGTCCGGTCAGATCTGCGGTTGGCGGATCGATCATCGCTTTCAGATCGCCGTACGGCATCTGGTTCCACAAATCCTGGGTGTTGTCCACATCGAACGCCGCCCATCCGCCCGATTTGCATTGCATCGTCATCACCCACTCAGTTGCCGCGCGACAGGCTTCGAGTTTGTAATCGTCATCATCAAGCTCCATCGCCAGCAGCGCCATGATCACCGCCGCGGTGTCGTCAACGTCAGGATAGTAATCGTTGTAGAACTCGAAGGCCCAGCCTGCGGGTTTGCCTTTGCGGTTGAAGACGGCCCAATCGCCGTAGCGGAAAATCTGCTGCGTCAACAGCCAATCGCCGCCGCGACAAACGCGCGAGTCGGCTGGCGACAGGCCCGAATCGAGCAGCGCGGTCAATCCCAAAGCCGTGTCCCAGGTCGGCGAGATGCAGGGTTGCAGTCGCAGGTATTGCGGCAGTTCGGAGCCGGCCATCGCGCCCTCCTCGATGCAGAATCGGTCGAGCGCGTCGATGCCGCGTTTGATGTACGGGCTCTTCGCTGAATAGCCGAGCGCGTGGAACATCAGAATCGAGTTGAGCATTGCGGGAACGATGCCCGCCCAATCGCCCGGCGCGTCCTGGCGTTCGATCACCCAGCGCTCAGCCGCCGCGATTCCCTTCCGGCGCAATGGGACGAGGCCAATCCGATCAAACCGTTTGAGCATCCTGTCGGCGGCGAGGAAGAACGCGCCGATCATAGTCCCGTCGTTGTTCTTCAAGCCGGTGTGGCGGCTGTCGCGCGAACCTTCGACGAAGAGTTCGTCGGCGTGAACGCCGAGATCGTAAATTGGCCTTTTATCTATCACGACCAGCAACGGCACGGTCGAGGACCGCGCCCAGCTCGCCATCGTGTAGATGTTCAGCGGGAACCAGGGCGGCAGGAACATGAACCAGGGCGGCAAGGTCGGGACGCCTTCCCACGGATAGGCGCCGAACAGCGCCAGGTGCAGCTTCGTGAAGACGCGTGCTTTAGTCAATCCGCCGCGTTCGAGAATGAAGTCGCGCGCCCGCTTCATCGGCGCGTCCTCCGCCGAATAGCCCGCGAGCTTCAGCGCGAAGTAGGCTTCGATCGTCGTGCTGATCTCCCCGCCGTCGCCGTAAAACAGCTCCCAGCCGCCATGCGGACGCTGCTCGCGCAGAATGTAGCGGGCCATCTGCTGAATCTGTTCCTCGCGATCCTTGCCGGCGCTGAACCTGGCGCCCGGATCGGCGGCGATCAGGATGCGGTGGAGCATGACGTATTCGGCGGTCAGCGTGACATTGGCCTCAAGCTCAGCCCACCAATATCCGTCCAGGTTCTGTTGCGCCAACAGGTAAGACCGGGCGCGATGAATGGCGTTGCTAACGTGTGATTGCGTGTCGCTTTTGACAACTGATTGCGCTGTGCTCATTTAAAACGTATTGGGCGTCCGCTCCGCGGTGGATGTCGGTTCCGGTTGAGTCAAGGGGGATGCGGCGTCTGCGCTCGGTTGTTGATCCGCGCTGGGCAGTCGGCGCTGCGGGTATTTCATGTAGTAGCCGATAATCAGAGGCACGTCCTCATCGTAATTTTTGACGCCGCCTGGAACGCGGTTGACTCTGAGGTAGGCGCTGAAAATACGCCGCGACGCGGCGCCGAGCACGGAACTCTTCATCCTCTCCCAGAACTGCGTGCGCTCGCGGCGGTCGGCTTTCGGGCCTTCACTGATGCGGGAAAGCAGATCGTTATAGCGATCCACATTCCCTTTTGACAACATCTCCAGCACTTTCAGGCCGTACAGATAGCCGGAATAACGCACGTAAGGCTCGGTGGAATTGACGCAGACAACGTAGCCGATAAAATTCGCCTCGTCTTCTCTGGCGTATCCACGTTGATGCGCCTTATGGTGCGCGATGACCATCGGCAAATCGAAAGCGGGAACGTCCGCGTTGAAAGTCACCTCGCCTGTGAAGGGGATGTAGAATCCGCTGACGCCCGCCCAACTGGTCAAGCGCGACAAGGCGAGCGGCTTCGGATCGCTAAATACGCCGTGGCCGGCGGCGCCGAGCAGCGTTTCGTTCTGAAAGGCCTGCTCGACCACTTTATAGATCGCGTCGCGCGCCAGCGGGGCCGGGCGTTCGCTCGTCCCTCGCGCCAGATCGTAATTGCTGTTGACGCCGGAGACGATCTGCAGCCCGATGGATTCGAGTTCCCCGGCGCGCGTCGGCGTACGGTCGAAGGCCAAAGTCTCCGCCAGCGGCGCTCGTTGGTAATTCAATCCCCACAAGACCAGAAAGAGCGGAACCAGGATGCCCATCCCCCACAATATCTGAAGGAAGAAGACCTTTAAGACGTTGTAGAGCCGCGTTTCACGACGCCACGACCTGCGCAGATACCACAGCGACCAAAGGCTGAACCAGGTCACTATGAGCGCGAAGAAGATCTCGCCCAGAGCGATGCCCTTCACGAATTTGTTCGCCGCCGCGAGTCCCCGGACGATGTAATAAAACAAGAATTGACTATAGAAGGTTTCGACCTCCTCAGACATTAAACTGGCGGCGGTCTGCGCGGCCAGTGAGATCAACAACCATACAGTGCCTTTCCAGAATGAACGGCGAGTGGTGAACGGATTGCCATCATCGGCGGCGACATCTTCGTCGCCTGTCGCGATAAACACGGGGGGCCTGAATGGCATATCGAATTTCCATGGGATACGCATATATGCGCCTACCTCCAAGGCTTTTCAACACAAAGGGGGCGAAAGGTCAAAAGGGCAAAGGCGTCGCAATAACAGCTCGGCTCTCAATTCGTACCCGTCAAATAATATTGTTCTTCTATTATAACTTGCAGCTATGAAGTGTGGGTTAAGAATTGAGAACCCGGACAATCATTCTGCCAAAATGGTTTGATAAATAACAAGGGAGTAGTGAGTCGGGAATGGGGGGTGTGGAAACAACTTCTTTGACCCAATTCCCCACTCACTACTCCCTACTCCCCTACTTGAATCCTCGATTCTCCCAGGACTATTCGAGCGCAATCCTGCCCGCTCTGGACGGCGCTTTCGATCGTGGCGGGCAATCCTGTAGCTGTCCAATCGCCGGCGAGGAAGAAATTTTCGAACCGGGTTCGGCTCGAGGGGCGCAGTCTGGCGGTTCCGACCGAATGGGAGATAGTAGCGTCGTATTCTCTGACCACGAAAGCGTGGGATGGGCGCTGCCCGCGCGCCGCCGGGAAGAACCGCTTGACCTGGGCGTCGGCCAGCGCGATCAATTCCTCCTTAGGTCTGGCCGCGGCCTCGTGCGCCCCGCTGATGACCAGGGCCAGCTGTTGGCGGCGATGGCCCGCTCTTCCGGGCTTGACTCCTTGTCCGCCGCCCTGCCCGCCGTTTTGATTGATCGCGCTCTTGTTGAAGACCCATTCAATGGGCGAATCGAGCAGACCCGCGAATTCCAGGTCGGTGATCGACTCGTCGTACCAGAGATTTATCGAAACTATCGGCGACGACTTGAAGCGGTTGAGATAGGGGAAATGGGCGCCGGCAAACTCAGCCGGCAGCATACGGCTCAGCGCGAAATAAGGGACGGCGCTGATGACCGTGTCGGCCTCGATCCGCTCCCCGCTCCGCAGCGTCACGCCTGCTGCCGCGTAGCCATTAAACTCTATTCGAGAGACGTCGGCGTTCAATCGAACCTCGCCGCCGCGGTCTTCGATGAAACCCTGCGCCTGTCGCGTGTAAAGATCGCTCAACCCCACCCGCGAAATGACCATCGCTGAATCGCTCTTCGTCCGCATGAACCCAAGCTCGATCACCCGCGCGAACATGTCGGCGGAGGCGATCTCAGGCGCCTCATTCAAGGTCGCCAGCGCCATCGGCCCCCAGAATCTGCGCTGAATGCGTTCGGATTGGCCCAGACTTTCGAGCCATTCTCGAACGGTGATCTCCGCAAGCCTATCCCGATTGCCGTTGAGCGCCCGCACGGCCAATCCTACGCCCAAGGCCCGCAAACGGTCTCCCCAGCCGATGGTCTTCAGCCTCGCCAATCCGCCGAGCAAGTGCAGGGGCGCGGGCAGCGGAGGGCATTTGAAGCTTGCGCGGGTTACAGAGCCATTGGCTTCTTCGTGAAGGAAATCCACCTGCGGGTCGGGCTGGAATTTGAGTTTGTCGAGAGAACCGATCTTCTCTAAAAACCGAAGCGTCCGATGATAACAGCCCATCATCAAATGCTGTCCATTATCAATCGTGTCGCCGGTGGTCCTATCGGTGAACGAATAGGCCCGCCCGCCCAGGAACGAACGCCGTTCGAGCAACAAAACCCGCCTCCCGGCCTCAGCCAGATCGACGGCTGCGGCGAGGCCGGCGAAGCCACCCCCCAGAATCAAGAGCGGGAGAGCGGGGGAGCGAGAGATAGAGTGAGCGGGAGAGATGGAAGGCGAGAGATATTGCGAATTGGAACTCATTGTCCCATTCCTCCTTCTCCCGCACTCCCGCTCTCCCGCTCTCCCGCTCTCCCGGTCGCCTTCGCCCATTCGCTGAACGCGATGAGGAACCTTTCCGGTCTATGTAATCTGATCCGGTTATTGAAAACGTCGTAATCGAGTTGTTCTATCTGTTCGAGCAAACGGTAATAGATTTTGCCCATCGTTACGGCGGCCGTCATCGTCGGTCGGTCTTCTTCGGCGAGGTGACCGGCGGCGAGTCTGTAATAGCTGCGCGCGCGCTCACATTCGAAATTCATCATTTCGCGGAATTTGTCGTTTATCGTTCCGCCCGCCAGGTCGTCCTCCGAGTACCCGAACAGCCGCAGGTCCTCCTGCGGCAGATAGACGCGCCCGCGCGCGGCGTCCTCTTTCAGATCGCGCAGGATGTTCGTCAGTTGCAGGGCGACGCCGAGGTTGACGGCGTAATCTTTCGCGTTCGGGGAGCGATAAGTGAAGATCTCTATGCACATCAGGCCGGTGACCGAGGCGACGCGGTAGCAATACTGATGAAGCTCGTCGAAGGTCTCATAGCGGTTGCGCAGCAGGTCCATCTCGCAGCCGTTAATCATCTCCTCGAAATACTCTTTCGGCATCGGGAAGCGTTCGAGGACGCGTCGCAGCTTGACCGCGATAGGCATGGCTGGTTTGCCCGCGTAGAGGCTATCGAGCTCTTCACGCCATCTGTCCAGTTCGCGACGCGCTTCGTCATACGCGCTTACGCCGCCCATGCCATTTGATTTTTCCACGATGTCGTCAACAATGTCGTCAATCGCGCGACAGAATGCGTATACGTCAATGATCGCGTCGCGCTTGGGCTTGGGCAGGAAGAGGAACGAATAGAAGAAATTCGACTGGACGGTCTTCGCCAGTTCGCGGCGCAGATTCCGCGTGCGCTCGCGCAAATGCCAAGGGGTGAAATGAATTTCTCTGGCCTGAATCGCTTTCATGCTAAACCACCAAAAGGCTTTGCCACAGAGACGCGGAGGCGCGGATAGAAAATAATAAAGATCAATAGATGCGCTATTTTTCTCTTCATCCGCTCTGTGTCTCCGTGTCTCTGTGGCGATTCATTTGTATCCATAATGACTTTAACAGCAGGGCGATCTTGTCGGCGGTCGAAATCTTGGGCCGCGCGTTCAAGGTGTCGTATCCCATCTCTTCTATGCGCTCCAAAATGCGTGTTCCGCCCAGCCAGGTCAGTCTTAACTCGAAAGCCAACCGTCCGCTGACCAGATTCGGCAACGGCTTTCCGCGATTGAACAGTTCCCATGTTCGTTCGACCTGAAACTTGAGCAGCGCGGCGTAACGCTCGCTGAAACGTTTCTCTCGCAGATCGTCGTCGCCGACTCCGAATCGGGCCATCTCATTTTGCGGCAGATAGACTCGATCTTTCCGTATGTCAACTTCCACATCCTGCCAAAAATTGGCGAGTTGCAGCGCCGTGCAAACGCAATCCGAAAGGTCGTGCAGGCGCTCTTCGCGATAACCGAAAAGAAGCAGGACCAAACGACCGACCGGGTTGGCCGAGCGCGCGCAATAATCGAGGACCTCGTCGAAATCGGCGTAGCGCCGCTTGACCACATCCTGTTTGAAGGCCGAAAGCAGCCCCCGGAAGAGTTGAACGGGCAGCCGCAGTTCCCTGACCGTTTCGGCCAGCGCGACGAAGACAGGGTGGTCGGCCCGTCCGCGATAACAATCTTCGAGCTGTCGCCCCCAATCGTCGAGCGCGGCCAATCGCCGCGCCTCAGTCAATTCGCCCGTTTCATAACCTTCATCGGCGAAGTCATCCGCGATTCGGGCGAACGCGTAGACGCTGTAGACGTGTTTGCGGCGGTCCCTGGGTATGAGCAGCGAGCCTACGGGAAAATTCTCGTAATGCGTTCGGGCGAGACGTTCGCAATAATCGAACGCCTCGGCCACACTTCGCGGCGACGACTGCGCCTCTCGAGTCCAGGTCTCTGCTTGAATGCTCATAATTGATTGGGGCTTCGAAGGTGAAGGATAACAAGATACAAAAACCAATTCAATTT
Organism: Blastocatellia bacterium; assembly: GCA_035714085.1. Lineage (GTDB taxonomy): Bacteria > Acidobacteriota > Blastocatellia > RBC074 > RBC074 > JAJVID01. Next base: position 4,137 of record DASTMP010000476.1, on the reverse strand, counting down.
GGGCTCTCGCCCGAGATTTGCCAAATCTCGCCGCTTGTTGATAATGTTGTCGTCACTTCTATATTGCCCCTGGGAGAATATAGGACTTATTGGACTTATGGCGCTTATAAATCCAATAAGTCCTATATTCTCCCAGGGATTTTTCGCAGGAGAGGAATTCGCCTTGATGAAGACGCTTTTGCTCAACCCGCCGTCTTTCGAGAAATTTGACGGCGGCGCAAGTTCACGATGGCCCGCGACGCGTGAGATCGAAAGTTACTGGTATCCCGTCTGGCTGGCCTATCCGGCGGCGATGATTCGCGATCTCGGCGCCGAATCCCGGTTGCTCGACGCGCCGCCGCACCACATCAGCCCGGAAGAGACGGCTCAGATCGCTAAAGATTACGAATTCGTCGTCCTCTTTACGTCACATGTCGGGTTCAGAAACGACGTGCGACTCGCCGAGCGGATGAAGGAACTCAGGCCCGACCTGAAGATCGCCTTCGTCGGCCCGCCTGTCACCACACACCCTGAACAGGCGCTGCGCGCATCGGGCGCCATTGATTTCGTCACGCACAAGGAATTCGACCACACCGTCACGCGGTTCGCTTCGGGCGAGCCTCTGGAAAAAATCCCCGGCGTACATTTTCTGCGCGGGGAGAAGATGGTTTCGACCGTCCCGGAGCCGCTGGTTCAAGACCTGGATAAATTCCCGTGGGCGACGCCGATCTACAGACGCGACATGGACATCACGCGTTACAACGTGCCGTTCCTGCTCCACCCGTTCATCGCGTTCTATTCTACGCGCGGGTGCCCTGCGCTCTGCACCTTCTGTTTGTGGCCGCAGACGTTCGACGACCACCGCTGGCGCCAGCGTTCCGTGGAAGACGTGCGAAACGAAGTCGAGTGGGCGCTCGACGCGTTCAGGCCGGAGGGCTTGCAGGAGATATTCTTCGACGACGACACGTTCACCTTCAACCCGAAGCGGATGATCGAGATGAGCAATGCCTTCAAGCCGCTCAAATTCCAATGGTCTTCCACCTCTCGCGCACACCTCGATTACGAGACGCTCAAGACGATGCGCGACGCCGGATGCCGGCTCTTCATCGTCGGGTTCGAATCGGGGAACGAACAAATACTGAAGAACATCAAGAAAGGCATCTCGGCCAAACGCTCGCTGCAATTCGTCAAGGACTGCAAGCGCGCCGGAATCAAAGTCCATGCCGATTTCATCATCGGACTGCCTGGCGAAACGCGCGAGACGATTCGCGAGACGATCGAATACGCCAAGGAGATGGATCCCGAAACGCTCCAGGTCTCGGTCGCGCACGCCTACCCGGGCACCGAAATGTATGACTGGTTCATAGCCAACGGCGTGATCCTCAAAGACGAAATGTCCGATGAGTTGGGGCAGCAACTGCCGATGGCCAATTTCCCGCACCTCTCAGCCGCGGAGATGCTCGAGTGGGTGCACCGGTTCTACGACGAGTACTATTTCCGCGCGAAACCGATCTACCGTATTGTCAAAGGCGCGATCTTCAAACCGCAGGAGCGCAAGCGGCTCTACAAGGAGGCCAGGGAATTTTTGGCGACGCGGGCGCGGAGGCGCGAATTGGTGAAGGCCGGTCAGGTCTGATTCAATAATTAGCGAAGCGAGAGAACCAATAAATATCAACCACGAAGAAACGAAGAACACGAAGGAAGGACAGAAGAAATCTTCGTGTTCTTCGTTTCTTCGTGGTTGATATTAAGTATACTAGCGCGCCCTGACCAACCTCAGCGAGTATCAGGAAATTAAGCGTCTCCACTCCCATATCACTGGGCGATCCGCTGCGCTGATATGATTCAACTTGCAAATAAGCTGCTGCGTTCGCGCGTAAAAATCATCTTGCTCGCGCTGCTCTGTCTCCTGGCTTTTCTTGCCTTATGGGCGTTCGTGATCGAGCCTTCCCGGCTGGTCCTTCGAGAGACGCGGATCACGTTGCCGTCATGGCCTGCAAATTTCAAGGGGCTGCGCATCGCCGTCATTTCAGATTTGCACGCCGGATCGCCGTTCATCACGCTCGACAAGATTTATCGAATCGTCGAGACGACAAACGCCGCGCAACCCGACCTGATTTTGCTGCCGGGAGATTTCGTCATTCAGGGTGTGCCGGGCGGAAGTTTTATGGAGCCTGAGGTCATCGCCTCGGCGTTGAAGGGGCTGCGCGCCCGTTTCGGCGTCTTCGCCACTTTAGGAAATCATGATTGGTGGTATAATGGACAGCGGGTGAAGAGATCCCTCGAAAACGCGGGTATAACGGCGCTTGAAAATGACGCTGCGATGATTGAACGCAATGGCGCGTCAATCTGGGTGGCCGGAATAGGCGACAAATGGGAAGGCAATCCTGACATAGCCTCAGCGCTGGCAAGAGTTCCCGCCAGCGCCCAGATCATTGCTCTCACACATAACCCCGATATTTTTCCATCCATTCCCGCGAGAGTAGCGCTGACAATTGCAGGACACACGCACGGCGGTCAGGTCGCATTGCCGATCATCGGACGGCCAATTGTGCCGTCGGATTTCGGCGAGCGCTACGCGGCGGGCCATATCGTCGAAGGCCCCAAACATCTTTTTGTAACTACCGGCGTAGGCACGAGCATCCTACCGGTTCGGTTTCGCGTTCCCCCTGAAATCTCCCTGCTCACGATTGATTGAAGGAAGGATTGCAATAAATGCTGTCTTCCATAACCACGGGCTTAGCGACCGGATGGCGCAATCTCCTCGCGCCTGACCTGGCGATTGACCTTGGCACGGCCAATACGCGCCTTTATGCGCGCGGCCACGGACTGATCGCCGACGAACCCACTCTGATCAAGATCCAACCCGGAACTGGCGCCGTCGAGGCCGTGGGGGCCAGGGCCGCTCGACTCTCGAAGTTGGATCAGTTCTCCTATGCGATCTCACCATTGCATGCCGGCGCCGTCGCCGACATCGAGGCGGCGTCCTCGCTGCTCAAATTCTTCCTGGGCCGCGCGCAAAGGCTCGGGATCTTGAGGCCGCGCGCGCTGGCCTGCGCTCCCACCGACGCCTGCGAGGAGGAGCGCGCGGCGCTCATCGAGGCGACGCGGCGCGCTGGGGCATCGGCGGTCGTGGTGGTTCCGGAACCGATGGCGGCGGCAATCGGCGCGGGCCTCGATGTTTCATCGCCATACGCCCAGATGATCGTGGACATCGGCGACGGCGTGACCGACATCGCGGTCATTCGTTCGGGCGCGCTCATCACGACCTCCGCCGTACGGACCGCCTGCAGCGACCTCCGCCACTCGGTCTCACAGACGATCGCGTTTCGGTATGGCGTGTTGCTCTTCTCCGACGAAGCCGAGCGGCTGATGCGGACGGTCGGCGCTTCGCGCGACTATGAGCGTGAAAGATTATTACTGACCCAGGGGACAGACTTGCTGACCGGCGAAGCGATAAGCCTCTGCGTCAGCAGCCATGACGTGGTGGAGGCCGTCGAGCAGCCTCTCGAAATAATAGTCGATGCCATTCAAAAGGCCGTCCGCGATCTGCCATTGGAAACCTCGTGCGAAGTGATTGAAACCGGCGTCTGTCTGACCGGCGGCGGCGCGCATTTGCATGGCATGTCCGAACGCCTTGCGAAAGCCACATCGCTGACCATTCGCGTGGCTGACGACCCGATGCGCGCGGTCATCAACGGCGCCTGCCAGATGCTCAAGGTCGGGATCGCGACCGGCATCTGGAACAACTGATAGCCTGCAAAAGTTTTTGCCGCCTGGTTGGAGCCGTTCCATAAAATGATGACAAATACGCCATCATCTTATCGCGACCGATTTTGTTGATTTGCCGGTCGCAGTTTCGCCCTTTGATTGACGTGACGACTTGGTTCCAGACGCTTTGTCACGTTCTAAAGTCTGCCCCGGAACGGTCATCTTCCTGTTCTTCTCATCCGTAGATGAGGCATTCTGATGCTCCAATCGGGCTTGGTAATCCTCCAGCAGTATTTCCCTGACGGTCTCTTTCGGCGTGTATAGAGTGATCCTTCGATCATCATATCTGCTCTTCTGGTTTTGAGCCGCGATCTGATCCGCATCTCCTCGATGTCCGCACTTCTGACATTGAAACTCGTCCCCTTTGCGGTTCGCCTTTTCCAAGTA
>DASTMP010000475.1:0-54800 GCA_035714085.1 Blastocatellia bacterium | reverse complement strand
GTGGAGGCGTCGTCGGCGCAGCCGGTTCAGGCGGCGGCACGTCCGCGAGTTCGGGATGCAATGCTCGCTCTTCGGCGGTCAGGTAACCCAACAGAGAATCGCTGGGCGGCACTGCCGGTGGAGGCGGCGGTTCGGTGGCGGCGGCTGCGGCGGTGTCCTCTGCGGCCTTGAGCGCGGCGCGGTTCGCATCGAGTTGGGCTTTGGCTTGCGCCGCCTCGGCGTCCATCGGAGCGCTCTTGACCAGCGTGCCGTCGGTGTACACGACCGACTCGATGAGGATGGAGAAGTTGCGAAGTGCGTCTGCCACGGCGCCATGCCCCAATGCAGCGGGCCATACCACTGCGGCTGCGGAGAACTTACCGCTGAGATACACGGTCGCGGCGACAGTGGCGGTAGTGGCGTCAATGTCGTTGACCAGGATTGCATTGCAGTCGGCGGCGGCTGCGGGAAGTGTGATGGCGCCGGTCGCTGGATCGATCTTGACGATGGTCCCGCGAAGCAGGACGCCGATGCCGGAAGCCACCGTGCCGCTCCGCGATACGACGTCGTCGCCGTCGGTCAACAACGGCAAGTAAGAGAATGGCGTCGTCGAGAACATGGCCTGAGCCATGGGATTTGCTACTGCTGGCATGCTCGTTTAGCTCCTTTCTATGCGACCCGCCGGTCCTTCGGAACGAACCGCAGGATCGAGGCCGCTTCGGTTTCCGCACTGTCACCCAGCCCCGCGTCGGCGGATGTTCCGACCTTCGGATTGGGCACTTGACTCATGGCGTGTTCCAGCCGGTTCGTCGGCGCCGGAGCAACCGGAACCGCGAGCGGCGCGGAGGCGAGAACCTTGCGTGCGGCGTCGGGCTCAAGATCAGTCTCCAGGGCCAGCGTGCGGGCGAGTTGCTCGCGTCCGTTGGCTTCCTGACACGTGAGAATGGCTGCGATCCGCACTCGTTGATCGACCGGGGATGCAGCCGCCGGGACCGGCGCAGGAGCCGGTGGCGTCGTAGCGGGCGGTGTCGTCCCGCCAGTGGCGATTGGATCATTCATCGTTGTTTGCTCCGTTGTTGAGGCGGCTGACGCCGCTGGTCGTAAGAGGTTGTCTATGGTGACCGGGTTGCCCAACTCGTTCATCAGCGATTCAAAGTTGGACACAGAGTCGGCCATACCGGCGGCGACGGCTTGGCGTGCGATCATGACGCCGCCGCGACCGTAGTTCTGCGTGACGTTCTCCGCTGTCGTGCCGCGAAACGCAGCCACGCGGGAAACGAAGATTTCGGCAAGGGAGTCCGCGATAGCGAGAAGCTGGGCTCTTCCCTCATCGGTCCCGGCGTCAGCCCGCTTTAACGGGGAAACAGTGCTGACGATCTCGTACCGCTTGACTCCCCGCTTTTCCTGAGCCGCCCTATTATCCATGACGGTCACTACCACGCCGATGGAGCCCAGGAAGCTTGACTCGTTGGACACGATGCGCGAGGCCGCGCTGGCGATCCAGTAAGCGCCGCTGGCGGCGAGCCCGTCCACGTAAGCCGTCACCGGCTTGATGGCGGCGCCAGCCCGCACCATGTCGGCAAGCTCGCTCACGCCGTCTACCTGACCGCCGGGAGAGTTGACGTTCAGGACGATCTGCTGGACCGCAGAGTTCTCAATCGCCGCCTGGAAGTTCTGCGCGAGCGTCTCAATCGCCGTCGCGCCGGAGATCCTGGTGAAGATATCGGCGTATCTAAAAATCGGGCCGGTCACGTCGATAACTGCGATGCTTCCGCGCATCGTGACGTCGCCGCCGGTATTCTCTAGCGGCTGGCCCAGCTTCGCCGCGACGGCCTCCAGGTCGATCTCGCGACCGTCCATGTGGCGTTCGACGATATCCATGATGGTGGTCATCGAGCGGTCGGTGATAGCCCATGGCCTTTCCTGAATCGCTTGGAGCACGCGGAATAGCGGATGCCCTGGCATAGTTACTCCTTCTGCCTGACCGGCGTAACTGTGGGCTCTGCTGGCGAGCCGACCGGCGCGGGCGGCGGCGGTTCGACATACAGTCCCAACTGCTTCAGCCGCTCGCGTTCAATCGCGGCTTGTTCCAGCACTTCCATCCAGTCATCGCCCTGTTCGGCGCACTCTTTCTCCAGCGTGGAAGTCATGGACGCCATGCGAAGCTGACTCGCCTCCGCTTCCTTCATCGGATCGACATAGCCCCTGCCTGGGCCGATCCATTTGGCGCGTTCGTAGAGCGGGCGCAGGTCGTAGTAACCCGGCGCGTCGATGAGTCCCGCGTTCACGGCTTCCTCCAGCCAGAGGCAGTACACCGGCTGCAACCAATAGCTCGCCAGGAACATCCTGCGCGACATGAAATAGCGCCATGCCTCGTTCAGTGCGGCGCGAGCGCTGGAGTAGTTCGTCTTACTGAAATCCTTGATCGCGAGTTCATACGGCATGCCCAGGGCGACACCGATCTGCCGCTGCACCGCTTCGACGAAGTTGTTGTACTGCGGCGCCGGTCGCGTGGGCGTGAAGGGAGTGAGTTTGTCTCCTGGGTAGAGCGGAATGATGGCGCCGCCTTCCAGTTGCACGCGCCACTGGTTCTTATTCTGCAAATAGGCGTTCGGATCGCCGCCCATCAGCTCGTGGATGGCTTGTGGATCGAGCGGCGTCTCGATGACGCCCGCGACCAGGGAGTTCACGATAGCCGACTGCAACTCGGTTCTCTGGTAGCTGTCCAGCATGCGGAACTGCTCGATGACGGAGGAGAGGACCGGCTTGCCGCGAGTCTGATCGACGCGATCCGTCGCGAGCACGTGGATCACGCGCTTCCGTCCCCACTCGGTTTCCGCCGGTATCGCTTGCCAGGGACCGACCACGTTGACCCAGCCGGTAATCACCATCCAGTCCTGCATGACGCGCACGTAGTAGGTGAGCGGCTTGCCGTAGTCGTCCATCTCGATGCCGCCCCGAAGCTTCAAGGTCGGCGGCGTGAAGTTGGGGTTGCTGAGACGATCTACTTCGATCAACTGCAAACACGTGCGGAACGGCGTGTCGCCACGCTCCAGCCAGAGAGGCAACGCCAGCGCTTCGCCGGACTCGATGCACGACCGATAGACCAGCGACGTCAGGTAGTGGAAGTTGAACCGGCCAGCGGCGTCACACGCCGTCGTATCGGCCCAGGTGCGCCAGAGTGACTCGACTTGCTGCGACCAGTCTTCCGCCCAGGCGATGTCGCGTCCCAGGGCGCGGTAATCGGGATAGCACGCGAGCCGCAGCCCGATGCCGACCACGTTGTCCACCAGTGTCTGGAACGCGCCGCTGGTGACGCCGTTGTTCCTCGCCAGATCGCGGGACCGCGCCACCAGCATGTCCTGGTCCGGCAAAAGCTCCGCGTCCGCCATGGCGCGGAACGGCAACCAGTTCGCGAGTTGCTTGCGCCAGCGGGAAGCTCCGGCATAGGGCCTCTCGGTGGACAGGTCGGCAGTCGCGCCATTAGCCCCGCCACGAGGCTTCCAGAGGCTCTGGAGCCACTTTACCGGCGAGGCCGTCACGGCATTGCCTCCATGCTGACCGGCCTCCGGCGCGAGCGGTAGAACGCCGTGAGGTCGCCCCGCGCCAGGGCGCACTCTGCCGTGAGCTTGTCGATGTAGCGTTGCAGGTCACCGATGGCGGTCTGCGACCCCTCGTACTCGACGCGTCCCAACTGCGGCGTCTCGATGGCGGAAATATTCTGCCCGCGCATGAGCACGCCCATCTGCGCCTGGGCGTCCGCGAGTTGCTGGCACGGCAACGGAATCGGATTCGGTCTGCGGTTGCAGGGCATCAGATCAGCTTGTTGATGACCGCTTCAGTCGCGCCCTGAAGCGCGGCGTCGGTAACATCCGCCCCAGCCGCCTGGACTGCCGGGTCCATGACGACCGGCGTCTGGAGTTGCGCGGCAATCGCATCGGGCTGCTGGTACATCGACTGCGCCCAGCGCAATCTCGCGTTGTGCGCCACCACGGTCGGCTCCTCGTTCATCACCGTGGTTGCAAACTGCATCGACGCGACCTTCACGCGCCCGCGAAACGTCATATCGACCATAAGTTGCGATGATTCGGTGTAAGTCATCTAAGTTCCTCGTTAAGCTGCATACTTCACCCTGTTTCCGTCGGCGGGATCGTACCAAAGCGTCTTGGCTCCAGCCGCTGGCGCGGTAGATGGCAGACCGGGCAGACGCAGATTCGCACTCCCGTTAATATCGCCGCCAACGTCGAGTTGATAGGCGGGGCTGGCCGCGCCAAGGCCGATGCCCACGAGGCCAGCTTGGGTTACGTAGACGCGCACGTTGCTGGAATTGGTGACTACGCAGAAACCAGTGCCGCATTCAATATTGAAGTTGCCTCGCTTTGGGACAGCCGCTCCATGACTAGGCCCGTAATAGGTGAGGTAACTGTTCACGCCCGCCTGATTGAAGCCAAAGGCGATAGATCCGGCGCCGTCACTACCAGTGGCGAAGAACGGAACGTTATTTCCAGCGGGGAGTGTCGCGGTAATGTGCCGAACGGCGGTAAGTATGTTCACGTTACTCAGGTTCTTAGCGCCGCCGTCAATGTTTGTTGACCACGGTGTCTGCGCCGCGTTGATCGTCAGATTCATCACGCCCGCAGAGAAGCTTGTTCCCAGCGTGATGTTCGTCCCGGCGATCATGTTCAGGATCGTCGAAGCACCGTAGGGTGTGGAGTTCACGCGCACGTCCAGCCCAGGCGCGAACGGTGCGCCGTTGACCCGATAGACTCCGGTGGTATTCACGTCGCCGGTAACATCGAGTGGATAAGCCGGGGCTCCATTGAGGACGCCGACCCGCCCGGTGTTTCCGTCCAGTCCCAGGACGGTGAGCCAATCGGTATTGCGCTGGAACTTCAGGACGCCGCCGCTCGTGCCTACGCCCCATTGGAACGAGATACCGGGGTCGGTGATGTACATCCAGGTCGTATTGATGCTTCCGTTGAACCAAGTTGCATCGATGCTTTCTACGTTGTACAAACCGAAGCCGCCGCCGTCGATGGCACTAAGCCAGGGCGTCTGACTTCCGCCTCCGCCACCGCCGCCAATCGGCACTCCGTTGACCCGGTACTCTGCTCCGGTTGGGATATTCACGTTGCCGCTAGGATCGACCTGAAGCAGGTTGACCCAGGTATCGGTGCGCCGCACGGTCCAGTTGCCGCCCATGTTATCCAGCGACATGTTCCAGGCGTAAGTGCTCCATACATCTGGCATCTGAATGCCGCGTACATTGATGTGAGCGTTAGTAGTTATGATGCCTACGTTATAGAGTTGAAAGCCTCCGGCGTCTATGTCACTCGTCCAGGGAGTCTGCGAGCCACTGCCGATAGGTACACCGCCAATCGTGAAGTTGTAGCCATAGGCGACGTTGATATTGCCGCCAAATGATAACTGCGGAGGTGAGTTGGCGCTAATAGAGAAGAGATTATTGCCGCCATACTGGATGTTCAGAGCGCCGCTACTGCCCCAGACTATCCATTGCCCAGACGGCCCCGCGACCGTCTGGTCCTGCATCTGAAGATTCGCATTAATAGAGAGGTTGTTGACGTTGCTGAGGTCATGTCCCGCCGCATCAATGTCGCTCGTCCAGGGCGTTTGGTTTCCGCCAGTGGCGAGCGGAACACCGTTGACCTTATACTGCCCGGTGATATCTATGTCGGTGACGCCGCTGAGTGAGTGACCGCCGCCGTCAATGTTACTCAGCCAGGGAGTTTGCGCCGCGCCGCCGATAGGGACGCCGTTGATCTTGAAGGTGTAGCCCAGGTTGTATATGTCAACGATATTTATGCTGCCCGCGACTCCTAAGTCCCCGGTCACACTCATCCCAAAAGGATCTACGCCGGTAAAGCCGAATAGGGTGCTGCCGTAATACGACAAGTTCAGATTACCGGCATCGCCAAAGAACGTCCATGACTTAGGCGGCGTCAGATCTATGATATTCAGATAGGGCGCACTGATCTGGCTGGAAGCCGTTATGTTGCGGACGTTATTCAGATCGTGGTTAGCCGCATCGATGCTCTGCGTCCAGGGAGTCTGGGACGCCGCCGGACCCGGAGGCCCAGGAGGTCCCTGACAGTAAGACACCTTGAATTGCTGCTTCGGAGTTAGCGTGGCTTTGAACTGTTGCGTCATGCTACCGCCCTGGTAACCTCCGAAGTGACTCGCACGTTACCGGCGAGGATGGTCGTAACTTGACCCGCTGGCGAAGTGATCTGTAAGTCCCATACATAATCGCCGCATAGGTTGACTGTTTGACTCGCTGGAATAGTAAGTGAGATCGCCGGCGATGCAACCGCAGTTACTATCTCAATGTCTACGTCAGGATCGTTGTCCGCGACGTCCTGGCGGATCTGCGCCTTGGCCGTATATCCCGCGATCACTTGGTCCGGCGGCACGCCGTTGGAAGTCACCGTCACGGTCGCGCCCCAATCGTCGCCCTGGTAGATGATGAGATCTCCTCGATCAGGCATCCATCACTCCGTGAAATCCGTTCTTGCGCTGAAGCTCTGGAACTGCGGCATCGGCGTCGTGCGGAGCTTCGGCGCGGCCACCGGCTTCCTGGCGCTCGCGGGTTCGTTCTTGCGTTCGGTCGAGGTCAGCCGGTCTTGGAGATCCTGCCAGCGGGCCTCGTTCCAGCTTTCAAACCGCATGCTCGCCGCCGCCGCACGTGCGTAGATCCGGCAATTCCCGGCGACGAAGACTTGCCCATTGCGTCGGCAGATCAGCGTCCCGTTGGGGACCGTCGCGCAATATACGGTTCCTTGATGCTGGACCGTGCGACCGATAAATCCACGCTGTCCATTGGCGCCGCCATCTAGATACGCCCGCTTTACATGGGAATTCTCATGTACATGGAATTGATCGCGGGTATTGTCTCCGGTGCGTCCCCTGATTTCGTAAGGCCGCGATTCCCTGCGATGAGATCTGGGCGCACTCCCCAGCTTGAGAAAAAGTTCCTGGTAGTCGTCGGCTAACTTCTCGCAGACGGTCGCGATCACTCTACAGTCGCCGGATTGAAGCCAGCCATCGCCCAGGACTGCCGTCTGAAGAAACGCCTCGATGACGTCCCGTGACGACTGCTTGATCCACGACGGGATGCGGCGGCTTTCCTGCAATCGCCCCCAGGGCGCCACCTCATCGAATAACTGCTTGGAGGTCGCGGTGAACTTATGGACTCCGTCGTTCCAACTAAATCGCCAGGGAAGCCTGTCCAGTAATCGGGCGATGGCTTCAACGTTCTCCTTCTTGGTTTGGCAAATGCTGACCAGCCGCCGCACCGACCCCTCGTGCTCATTGATCGCCGCCGAACCCTCTGTAATCCACCAGCCATAGAACCGCGCCAGATCCATCGCATCAACATGTCGCTCCGGCTCGATCTCCATGCCGGAGTCACTCTTATGGCTCGCAGGAATCGTAATCTGTGGTGCGCCACGCTCCAGCCATTGGCCGGTTAACTTGATCTGATGCCGCTGGGTTAATTCGCGGGCGAGCGTGACCTGGGGACCGACTACACCATTGCGCGAGGGAAGATAAGTGACCATGCGGTGAGCAGGCGTCGTGAGGATATCGATGCGCCTCCCCTGGAGATGCACCATGTCGCCGCTGTACTGGCGAATGATCAGGTCGGATGGCCGCTGGAATTCGATGGCGTCCGTCTCCAATTCCACGGTCGCGACCTTCTGGCCGGAAAGATCGATGAATCGCTTCCATCCCTCGTCGGTCAGCACCTCTGTCGAGGCGTCGAAGCAATCGAGAGCCTCGTTCCGCTCGCGGTGCTTTTCCCACTGGGTCTTCTTCATGCCGCGCACCGTCGATGTAACCAACCGCTCCGCTGTTAGCTGTTCAAAGTACTCGCGTGAGTAATTGGGGAAGTGGCAGAAGCCGACCGGCCAGGATTCGCCCGCGCTCAGGTCCGGCGTGCGGCTCCGCAGCCAGCGGTAGAGTTCCTCCTTCGCGATGTCCACGTTGACCGGCCAGAGCCGGATGCCGTACTTGAGCTTGCTGCCATGGGGGCCGACCTCCACCATCGAGGCCGACCCCACCAAGGACGCGGGCCTGTTACTCCCCTTAACCCCCATCACGCGCATCGGGCTCATGCGCCGCACGTAGTCGTAAACCGCCATCGTGTTGAAGCCGGTGTCGATGGCGAGCTTGGCGATCCGGGTCGGCTGACCGTACTCGGTCGGAATGTCCTCGTCCAAGAGCTTGGTGATGTTCTCCCAGACCTGCGGCTGCGACGTGTCGCCGTCGAACACGCGATAGTCCACAGACCAGCTATGCCGGTCGCGACCCCAGGCGACGATCTCGCATTCCAGCCGCCGCGCCTGGACGTCCACGCCAGCGGTGACCAGGATGCCGCCCTCCGGCACCACGCCCAGCATGTAATCCTCGCGCCGCTCATAGAGCCGGTCAGCGTCCGGCGCCTCCGCGACGTCCAGCCAGGGCAAGCCCAGGATGGTATTAACGAAGATCTGCTGCTTCTGCGGGTCTTCCCCGGCCTCTTCGCGTTTGCGGGCGACGTCCTCCCAGGAGAGCCAGCCGACCGGCGAGTAGAGCGACGACAGGTGGTAGCCGTGCGTGCGCGGGTTCTCCGCGCCGTCCGGCCTCCACTCGCCACGCGGAAGCATGTACGCCTTGTGGTGGTTCGCCAGTCCCTCGCCGCAGCCCGCGCAGTGATAGCGGGCCGTCTCCGGCTTGCCGTGCTGCCAGCGGAGTTGGGCGAACACCAGGACCTGCTTCTCGCCGCAGTGCGGACAGGGCACCCAGTATTGCCGCTTGTCGCTGTCCTCGTAGAAGCGCTCGATGCGCGAGTGTCCGCTGACGGTCGGCGTCGAAACGATGAAGATCTTCCGGCGTGCGAAGTTCGTCGTGCGGGCGATGGCGAGTCCGCATGGTTCGCCCTCGCCTTCGACGTCGCCTTTATAGCCATCGACCTCATCGAGGAAGAGATACCGCGCCGACATACTGCGGAGTCCCTTGGCTGAGTTAGCCCCGGTCATTACCAGTAACCCGCCAGGGAATTCCTTACTAAGTAGCGTGTTGCTGCTATCTCTAGATCTGGAGTCTTTCACCCGCGTGCGCAGCACGACGGAGTCTTCTATGAGCGGGCCGATGCGTTGCTTACTGTTGCGCCGCGCCATCTCGATGGTCGGTTGCACCACGAGCATGGGACCGGGCGCCATGTGGATGACGAAGCCGACCCAGTTATTCCCAGCTTCCGTCCCCCCGATTTGGGCCCCCTTCTGGAACACGACCGTCTCGACGCGGGAAGCCGGGGAGAGATCGTCCATGATGGCGCGGAGAAACGGCGCACGGGAAGTGCGCCACGGTCCCGGCTCCGGCGACGAACGCGCCGATAGCTGACGGAACTGATCCGCCCATTGACTGATCGTGAACGCGGGGTCAGGTCTGGCTCCGTCGCGGGCTGCGCGATCATACACCGCAGCCGCGTCCGCGATCCTCTCGCCAATGAGCGCGACGTCCACTTAGCGGAACTCACCCAGGGCCGCAGCCAAGCATTTGTCCGGCGGGTAGCCGTGCGTGAAGTATTCGCACTGCAAACCCACGTTCGCCTTGCCGCCCTTGGCCTTGATCCACGGCACCTTGCGGTTGGCTGCGTAACCGCCGCCGTACTCGTCATCCTGGGGCCAGTCGTAGTACATCTTTGCGTCCGGGTCGTAGTTGTCCTGCACGAGCTTCAACATGGTCGCGGCGGCATACCCGGTTCCGCAGTAGCGCGGCGCCTCCTGGCGGAAGCCGCCCTGGGGCAGACTCACCGTCACATAGCCCAGGAAATACAGGCTGGGAAACGCGCACACCGGGCTGGGCTCAGGACCGATCCGCGTATTCATCTGCCAGTTGTCCGGTGGACCGAACTCCGCGATTTGGCACTCGCGCATTTCATCGGAGAGTTCCTGAGCGGTCCCAGGAATCGCAGGGAGTTGAGCAATGGAATCCTTCAGGTCCTTCAGTTTGTCCAAGGCTTCCGGCATAGTTACTCCTCTTCCTTGTCGTCGTCGCCGTTATCTTCCTCGTCGTCCTTCGGCTTATCGATGTAAGTCATAAGTAACTCCTAAGTCAGGTTAGTTTCCGCGAAGTCGGTAAATACCCGGCGGATTTCCTCCTCCAAGATGGAGAAAACCTTGGCCTCGTCCTTCTCCCCGGCCAGGAGTGGCGCGACCCTGGCGGGAATATTCAGACACGCATCGCGAATCATCCGAAACCGGCTGAAGGCGGCGCGTTCGACAGCGGTGCGGGAAATCAGTTCGCCAGCGCGAACCTCAAGCTCCAGCTTGCGGCGTTGCGCGTCGTAGACTTCCTTCAGGGCGCGAGCGTCGGCGTACATCATTCCGGCGACCGGCTCCGTCGCGGAGGTCGTCGCGGCGCCCTGCTTCTGCTGCGGGCCGCTGGGGCCAGCGGAGATCTTGCTGCGGGAGTGCGCTTCCCATTCGCGATCCGCCGCTTCGCTATCGATGGTGCCGTCGGCGTTGCGCGTGATGCGCCCGTCGCGCACGGCGTTAGCGATGGTCTGTGGGTTCACGCCGCGCTGGACGGCGTATTCAGTGATCGAAACGTCCACGACAGTCTTGCCTCTTGGTCGGAAGTGCTGTACACTTCGCCTAAGTAAAGCCTGTCGAAGATATCGTTCATGGAGCCGCTGGCATCGAACCCCAGCGGCTTCGCTGTTTTAAACCTTGGGTGCGGGCGCGGGAGGCGGCGTCGTGGTCGTCGTCGCCGGAGTCACCGTGACCGGAGCCGCAGGAGCCGCCGGTTTCGCTTCGGCCTCATCTTCACTCACCATCACCAGGGCGGTAAGCTCGCCAACGATCACGCCCTTGACCGGCGTGCCGTCCACGGCCACCTCGCCGGACTTCGCGCCGTCCTTCGCGCCGATAGGGATTACGAGTGAGATCATGAGTTGTCCTTTGACTAACTGACTTATCATCGATTCACCCATAAGGTCAACAAAATAATAAGTTACGACACTTAACCTGCTATAATGAGGTTTAAGGTGGTAGTAAGTAGCCGCCGAACCCGCCCAGGCCGACCGGCCAGACCCCCAGGAAAATCCCCGAAGCGGAAAAGAGCCCTCGCCAAACATTGTCATTTGTGGGGAGGTGTACGCACCCATGCAGGCGCGAAGCCGCCGGGGAGCCACCGCCTTCGGTAGGACCCGCAAACCGCTGAAAACAAAGGAGATTCCGGTTTTAAACCGCGAATACACAAACAGAAAGTGTACCTTTGCGGCGCAAAGCGTTGTAACGCTCGTACACCTCTGATTCCATTGGGTTTAGCTGGGTCAGGTTTGTGGAGCCGTGCGAGTCGGCGTAATCCATTGAAAACAAAGGGCTAGTCCTGGGCGCATGGTGTCGGCGCATGCCCAGGGCGCACGCGGCGCACGGTTTAAGCCATTGAAAACAAACGGCTGACAGCCATTACCGCCGCCTATTACCGCCGCTAACCGTGGCGTGCCCAGGGTGCCAAACGCCTATCTTCGGAGCATTATCAACGGTTTAGCAGGAATTTATCCCCAGGGCGCAAGTTTTTGGTCGGAATCGGCTGTCGGCACGCCGAAACCGCTATGTAATTCTTTCAAAACTGCGACTGTATCAGACTAGCTTGTCTGATATATTGCAGATATCTGAGTCCGAATATGCTGCTTTACCAGGGCGCATGCGGTCGGCACGCCCTGGGCGCATGCTGTCCGATACCTGGGCGGCGCATCCTGGGCGCCCTGGGCGCACGTGCGGGGTATTCCTGGGCATGCTGGGCACGCCCTGGGACGGCTGACGGTCGGCGCCCTGGGCATGCTCGCCGCTCGCCGACCTGGGGACGGTCGGCGCATCCTAAAGGGACGGCTATCGGGCGCCCAGGTCGCGACCTGGGACAAATGGGCTATGGCTATTTATTCACTGGAATGTATATTTATCCAAACGGCTGTCGGCACGCCCTAATCTCTGCTAGGTTTCTAGCATGTTTTTCCACAGGATACGGGGAGGATAAATTCGCTTTACTTTCACTTCTTTTCGGTTTTCGTTCGCCTATGGGGAATACCCTGATACCGGGGAGTTTCCTGAGGCGCATCCTAGGGCCTGCAAACGCTCAGGAACCCTATGTCCGTTTGTGGGATTATCAATAACTTACAGACATACTGCTACAGACTGTAGCACTGCTTTATACAGTGTTTATGCATCCCCTGGGGCGGCGCATCCTGGGCACGCCCTAAAACACGTTGGGCGCCCTAAGTCTTGCGACCTGGGCGCCCAATGGAATGGTGGGGCTGTAATGAGGTATTGCGGGGTAACCTTACGGCACGAGTGAAACCAGTGTGCAATGCTCACAAAACAGTGCGCCGTTACCGACCGCAGCAAACGGCACGCCCTGGGCGCATCCTGGGCACACGGCACGCAAGTCTAGATCGCACGTTGCGCCGTACCAGGGCGCGTCAGCGGTCGGCGGTATTGCGCCGCTATGCCAATCCTCTACATCGGCAAGCGTCATACCTAGGCACGCACGCACGTCAGCGTGCCGCGCAAGTCGCAGAGCAAGCGACAGCAAGGTTTCGATAACCTGGGCACGCATGCTAGTTGGACTCCCTGGGCGATTCCATTGAATCCAATTCGACAGCCGCTATCGTCGTCAGGTCGTATCCCTGAGCATCAACACGATCAATCAAGCTTGACCATGCGGCTGTCAGGGACTCGCAGTGAAAGCAGAATAGGCGCGTGCGCCCATTGTTCAAATGGAACCGAAAAAAGAACAACGATAGGCGCGTATCGTTGTTGATCAACTGAGTATGTCTGTTAATCGTCATAGTGGGTATCTCCCTACGCCTCACGGCGTTTCGTCCCATCCCAGGGACTCATCAGGGGAGTTAGGATGCGAGCACAATAAAGGGAGAGTCGGCGTTAATCGCGAGTCCCTTCGCCCTTAAGCCGACAACGACTCCCTTCGGGTCCAGAAATCGCAAGTCGTGCAAGTCGCCATCAATCACACGGTAACCATGCCACGTCTCAGGCAAAGGGAAACCTTTGCGCACATGAAACACGACAGCGACATTGACGCCTAGCGCGAGTACTCGCAGGGACTCAGTTAGATTCTCGCCACTGTAGCTGTATGTCAGATGGTAGTTAGGTAGCTGGCGCAAATCCGCTTTAGGTAGTTTGGTGTAATCGTAAAAGGTTACCTGGGGAAACGACCGCGCCATTTCTTTGGCTAACCACGGTAGATCACTCGTGCCGTTGATACGGACAGCTAAACGCATGCCGCGTTTGGCGGCGCGGCGCACGTACATGCCAATGTCATACCTGAGGCATGCCAGAAACAATGCACGATTGCCAGCCAGCAACATAGTCTTGGCGACTCGTGCCGCTTGCACGTTGCGAAACCGCCCCATGCCAGCCATATTGAGACATAGCGCTATGCACCATGCCGTTGCGCCTAGGCAGACATTGAGGACTCCTGAAGACATAGCTGGCGCCAGATACATAATCGCTGTCAGCCAGCCTAGGGACTCGCCCTTGACAGTCTTGTAATTGTCATCCTGCAATAGCCGTTTGTAACCGTTTGGTTTCCGTTTATTCGTCGTCATAGTAGTTTGGGTCTCCCTACGCCTCACGGCGTTTCGTCCCATCCCAGGGACTCATCAGGGGAGTTAGCGAACCCGGAACACCGGACGGCGCCCACAGTCCTCCCCAGGGCGCACGGCAACGTTGATTCTACCGACCTTGATTTCGGAACCGCCAGCTAACCACTGATACTTGCGCGGCGAAACCTTGACCCATGGACCATGCGCAAAGTTGTAGCAAGTACACTCCAGTACGGAGTGATCGAATTCAAACGTGGCGCCAATTTCCAGGTCGCGAAATTTCATTAGCGTAAACCTCCATTGAGCAGCACACGATAAGTGTGATTCCCAGCAAAGTCGCTGTATCGGTATTCCACGCGATTACGATTCCGATAATCGCGTGTTGCGTCGTTATGGCCGAAGTAGTCACGAGTCCAATCTGTCGCCAGCCAGAGAAACTCGCAATGAACGGTGACGTCAAATGACGTTTCCGTCTGGTTTTCAAAACATACGATGTAAGGTCTTTCCATAGTGGGTATCTCCCTACGCCTCACGGCGTTTCGTCCCATCCCAGGGACTCATCAGGGGAGTTAGTGTCTCCAAAACTTGCCATTCGGACTGGCAGCGCCGTCAGGATTGATATAACCGTGGCATTCGTCAGCGGGTCTATACCACGTCAGCAATAGGGACTCTGACGGATTAGCATAGTGCTTAAGGTATCGGCGCATTTGCAGCATCGCGCCCTGATCAGTGTGCGCCGTCAGGCGAACATAATTTCGCTCGCCTAGGCTGTCGATAATCTCAATCGCGTATGTCGTGTAAGGTTTCATCGTTTGTGTCTCCCTACGGCGCCGTGGGCGCCGTTTCGTCCCATCCCAGGGACTCATCAGGGGAGTTAGGACAAGTCAGCCAGTAGCGCAACGACGGCGCCGATTACCGCGCCGCCTAGTCCGGTGATTGCCGCCCATGCGCCGGCTGACCAGACAGTGGGCGCCGCAACATGGAGTGTTGCCGCGACAGCTAGCGCGAGAAATCCGACCGCTGAAAGACCCAGGGCGCCGCACATGAAGTAGTCAACTACCGGGATGCCGTTTGTGTAACTGCGTTTGTTGTTTGTCATAGGTAAGTCAATCCTAGTGACTACTCCCCAAGGTAGTCAAGTGTCGGCGCAAGTCAGCTATTGACTTTGCGGCGCAAACGCGAGTTAGGCTGACTCAGTGGCGCCGACCGCCGTGCGCCGCATGCCATAGTCTTACCGTGCGCCCTGGGCATGCTGTATCAGTGACTTACAGCATGCCGTAGGACTAGCTATAGGCGTTAGCCGGTTTCGGACCGACCGCTCGGTTTCCTGACCCCGGCTTTCCCCTTTGTTTTCAAGCACGTACCAGCGTTACAAGAAATTTCACCCCAAACGGGCTTGGGGCGTTTGGAGAGGTCGATCCTATAGATTTTGAATGGGCCAATTTTTGGCCGGAAATATTTTGGGAGTCCCAGGCCGGAGACAGAGCCCATATAAAAGGAAAGCCCCGCGCCGCCGAAGCGGAACGCGGGGCTGAAGGTTTCCAGGGGGGGGTGCTACTTACCCCAAACGTCTGGCAGCATGGACTGACAAACCGCTTCAAACAGGCTGTCGATGGCTTTCAGCGGTACACCATCCAGATCAGATACGCTCCGCATGATGGTAACGACTTCCCGCGCAATCATCGCCTCTTGCAGCCCCACGCCCAGGGCACGGTAGACCGGGTCGCTTGAGAGCTTTTTTGAAATCGCCTTGAGTTGAGCTTTTTGCCAGTTGCCGCCCTGAAGGCTGGGGCTCGTCACTGCACTTCCTCCGCGAGGAGGTCGAGAGCCATGTCGATATGGACGGCGGCGTCCCGCAGGTGGTCGATGGCGGTTTGGCCTTCGGCTTCCATAGCCGCGCCCAGTTTGATGATGGCGCTATTCGCGAGTTCTTTCCAGGTCGTCTTCATGGTGGGTGTCTCCCTTAGATCTCAGCCTAAGGGGTAATCGCGCCTTCAAGTCAAGCAAAAAAGAGGGCCTCGCAGAAGGAGGCCCAGATTTGTGGATGTATTGAACTGAGAAGTCGGCAGGTTGACTGCCAGGGAATACCGAAACCTCCCCCAGTTTACCGCGCCGGTCGCCACAGGACGTCCTCAACCGGCGTCTTGCCGGTGACCAGGGGATGGTGCAGCCAGTAGGCATCCAGGACGTTGTACAGCCTTAGGCGCCCAGAGGCTCTGTAGACGCTCCGCAGGTATTCCGGCCTGATCGGCACCCCCAGGTAGGGGACAGCGGCATTGGCGCCCCTCCAGGCGAGTTCCACGGCTATTCCTGGGGCGCTTGCGGGCTGTACCCAGGCGTGATGGATGGCGAGCGGGATGGTTGGTGAGACGGCGTACCCTTCCACGTAGACCCACTTGTGCGGGTAACGGGTGGCGAGCCGGTAAGCGCGGGTGAAACATTGCTGCGGCTCCAGGGGATGTTTATTCTGGCGCCAGGAGAATTCCTGGCCGTGCCGCAGCACGAGATCCTCGATGCAGATGAACCGCCGCTCGTCGGCGCCAGGGATGGTGCGATGGATCGTGACCATGTTGCGCAGGAAGGTGCGGAGGTCGTCGATCATGCCGGTTCGATCTCGTTTCATTGGGTGCGCCTCCGCATCTCGGATGGCATGAAGTCGTGCATCGACCACTTGCCGTATCCAAACATTTTCAATCGCCCGTCGAAATCTTTCTGATCGTTGAGCATGAATTCGGGCTTGCCGATGAAGAGCCGCCCTTGAATATTCTGCACGCAGGTACACACGCGCTCCGGCGTCTGCACCAGTGCGTTGAGGGCATCGCGGACGGTCAGGAGGCCTTGCGCAACTAGCTCGTGCTGATGGTCGGCGCCCTGATCGAGATGGGCCCTGATCTCGGCCTCCGGCAACGCCATCAACGCTGGCGTCGTGCCGAAGCGGTTGATCACCGACACCAGCGCGACGGCGTCCGGCTTGACGATATCGACGGCGAACCGCAGGATGCCGAATGCCGCGTTCTTGGTCGCGCCGCTATTGAGCCAGTCGTCGCCCAGGCGTTCCGCGATCTCGGCTTCGACCTTGCGCATGCGGTGGAGCGTCTCGCCCTGGTGCAACGTCGCGATCAACATGCCGAAGCTTTTCTTCTGCCGGAGATCGACCTTCGCCATATTCAGCGCTTGCGCGGCGATGCCCTTGAGTTCCGCGTCAGTCATTGTCTTTGCATCCAAAACGTCCACGCCAGGACCGCAGCCCTGGCGGCTTGCCGCTTGGTCATGTGCGGCGGATCGTGCTCACCGGCGCCTGGGACATAGCACATGCAGCGATGTTCGATATGCGCCACCGAACCCATGATGGTGCGGAAGCCGCACTCGCCGTGCATCGGCTGTTTAAAGTCGGAATGCTGTTCGCTCTCCGCGACCGGCTCGCCGCACCACAGGCAGATCATGAAGGGCTCTCCAGTTGATATCGGACGTAGCCGCCCTTATTTTCCAAGGTCACTCTCCATTCGCTCCAGCCCGCTGGCACCAGCTTGACGAACTCGTCGAAGGGTAGGCTGAAAGAGCCGCCATTGTGCCGAAGCATGACAAATAGACACAGGGCAAGCTCTCTACAGTGCTCCTCGTTTTCGTCTATTTCCTCGATCATGACCTTACCGCCATCTTCACGCCCTCCAGAACCTTCTCGTGACCGGCGAGCGCTTCCTCGTAGCTCCGGTAGCGCCGCTGCATAATGTCCTCGCTCGCGAGGCTAATCCCGCAGCCGCCGAAAATCATCGTCTCCCACAAAACCGGCTTGCCGGACCGCCACCAGTTGTGATCGACGCCCAGGAACACGGTGCTGACCGTGTAGTCGCCCACGCGATCCTGGCGCACGACGCGATCCGAAAGTTCAAACCACGTCGCCCACTTGAAAATGTCCGGTTCTTCAACCGGCGTCTTGCCATCCAGCGCCAGGATGTAGTTCTTGATCAAATCTTCACCTCCACGTCGATATCGCGCACGATCTTCCGCTTCTTGTTGCCGCGCACGGTCATCGGCGTCCAGACAAGCTGGTGATATTTGCCGAACAAGCCTGGGCCTTGCCGATAGTCGCGGAAATGCCCACGGCAAATGTGCATCGCCTTCGCGAGCCCAACTTTGTCGGCGTTGCCCTCGCGCCGCAGGATCTGTTTCAGCGGATCGATGATGAGCGTCTTGAAGCCGGTCGGCGTCTGGCCTTCATGCCGCTCGCGATGCCTCTTAACGAGCTTCGCGTCGATCTTGTTGTCCACGACGCGCACGTTGCGACAGTGAAGGAAGCACATTGCCAAGCATGTCGGCTTGACGAACGTCATCAGGTTGCGCATTGTCTCGTCGTAGGGCTCGCCGCTGGGCGAGTAGGTCTGCATCCAAGGCCGGTCGATGATGACGCCGTCCTTATCGATCATCAGAAAGATCGAGCCGTGCGGGCCGTCCGCGACGACGTCGCGCCGCATGCGGTAGTCGATGAAGACTTCAAACCAGAGCAACCATTTGCACTCGTCCGGCGGTTTCTGATCCGCGACGATCTCCTTCGCCGGATCGAGCGAGGTCGTCAGCACGCCCAGGCGCCCGCCGCCCCATTTGTCGCTCAGATCGGTGAGCCCTTTTTCCTTGGAGTAAATGTGATTGGGTAAGGGATGTTCAGCGAAGAACTGCGGCCAGGGCGGCGCAAGGTTGGGGAAGTCTTCCTTCAAGTCCCAATATTCCTGATCGGACTGATAGAAATATTCCGCGACGTTGGGAATGTGCAAGCACGGCATGTCGTTCTGGAGAAGCTCCAGAACCTTCTGGGCGTGCTTTTCCCAGGCGTCGTACTTGGACGGTGCAACGAACCAGGGCGCACGCACCGGGCCGCGCCGGAGATCATCGAGAAAGCGAGCCATCAGTTGCGCTTGCTCCAGTTGTTGGGCACTGCCCCGCGTATCTCTTCCGCGACGACCTCCGGCTTGTCCGGCAATCTCACCTCGTCACCGGGCTTGAGTCCTCCCAGCGCGAGCCAGCATTGCTCGCAGATGATCGGCATCGCCGTTCGTTTCTTGAGCAAGCGCTGGCTGGACGGCGACACGATTACCTGTGCGCCGCACTCGCCGCACTTGCGGTCGAAGCTTGAGCCGCGAGTCGCCCAGTCGGCGTCCGCTCTCGCGCATATGAGCACCATCGGATCGTTCATTCTGAAATCTCGAGCCTCTGTATCATGGTAGAAAATCGGGGGCCGAATGCAGCCGGGGCGCGAGCCTTGCAACCTTCAACCCCGAACCTTGTCGGCCCCTGTGATTATGCGGCGTGCGACTTGCGGAACTCGCGCACGCTTTCCCCGCGTTTGCGAGGCAAGCCGTAAGCCGTCGGATCGAACAAGCTCGTCAGCGGCGACTCAGGATGCTTGCGCCAAATCTCGGTCGATTGGAATTCGCGCCATGCATCCGCGCCCTGGCGAGTGAGATGGAAGCCGCGCCCTGGGCGGTACACGATCCACTTGCGGATGAGCATCGAGCGGAAAGGTCGTTGATCGTATTTCCCGGCTTCGCTGATGGTCATGTAGTAGCCGGAGCCGGACTCCGCGAAGGCGCGGAGCATGGGATAGCCACGATTGGAAAGTTGGATCATGACTTCTTCCTCATACCCCCTTTGGCAAGGGTTTCAAGAGGATTCTTGGATGGCCCTTTCGCAAGCTCTTTGTACGAGGATCGTGGGCGCGAGTCCGCATAGGCCGACATGAAGGTCATCTGCACCATGCCGAACACTTCGTTCACCGCCATGTGGACGGCATGATTTCTGATGTCGATAGGCAGACGGAAGTGCAGATCTTCCTTCCCTTCGTCGCTGAAGCCGTATTCGACCGTGACGGTCAGCTTGTTGAGGTTGCGATCCAGCGGCGTTTTGAAGGATGCGCGTATGTTGATCCATTCCAGGTTCCGCCGGAGTTCCCAGATCAGGAGGATCAGGACGCGGGCGATATTGCGGATCGACTTCACCTGGGCCTTCATGCTTCAGCCCCCAGGTGTCCGTTTTTTTTTAAGCCGCGACCGGCCACCATTGCCGCCAGCCGCGCCTTCTGCTCGCGAGGCGTCAGTGCGTCCCAGCGCTTGCGCCGCGCACGCGTGGC
The DNA here is from genome assembly GCA_035714085.1 of Blastocatellia bacterium. GTDB lineage: Bacteria > Acidobacteriota > Blastocatellia > RBC074 > RBC074 > JAJVID01. The sequence continues at coordinate 35,076 of DASTMP010000475.1, read as the reverse complement.
CTTATTCACCCACTTCTTATGATCCGGGTGATCGGGGTGACGAATATCGGTCGGAGACAAAGCGGACACTTTGACGACCGGCGTGTCCTTCGGCTTGCGCTTCGCCACGCGCCGCGCCATCTCCAACTTCCTCTCCTCCGGGTCGTCCGGCCAGCCGGTGCGCAGGCTGGGGATTTCGCGCCGTCTACCGCGCCGCCGGGTCGCCTCCTGAACGACCGGCAGGATATCGCGAACGACAATCGGTTCGGTTTCTTCCGCGTTGGGCAGCAGAGCCTCCAGCGCGTCGATCTGCCGCTGCAATGCGGCGATCTTTCGTTGATGAAGCTTCACTCCTTCCTTGAGGCCTTCCAGTACGGCCTCGATTTCTTCTTGGTTGATCGTGTTGTGGGTTTCGGTCTTCAATTCCTCTGACTCCCGCTTCTCCTCAGACTTTTTCTAATCCCCGTGACGCGAGCGCACTCAGACTTTTGCGAGATATATTATCTCCGGCGTGCTTCGGATACAAACAAATTTTTGACAAATATGTAACAAACATACCGCATGTAATGAAGCCGAACGGTCACCCAGCAACCCTGCTGCGATGCGGTCCAGCACACTATATTCCAGGGGCAATTTTACGACGTGGCTAAGTTTATACCCGTCATGTAATTTTTGTAAACAGAATGAACAAGCCTCCACTACCGGAAGCGCTACAGCGAACGTTCGGCAAAACCGTGAGATGTCTGAGGAAGCGAATCGGCATGGCGCAGGAAACGCTGGCGCTGGAAACAGGCATAGGGAGAAGCTACATGGGAGCACTGGAACGAGGGCTCCATAGTCCGTCGCTGAATACGATTTATCAACTGCTGCCAGTCTTACGGGTGAGCTTCCCCGAATTTGCGCAGGAGTTTGAAAACAACCTGCACCCACGCGCAAAGCGGCAAGCGTAGGCATGCCTATCCGGCCTGGGCGACGATGCAGCCGCATCTCTTCGCGCCGGATATTCCCTTGCGCTCCACGATCCTCCAGCCGGAGCCGCCGCAGAGTGGACAGCCGGTGTTCTGCGGGGCGCCCAGGTATTCGCCGGGACGCGGGTTGAAGTGATCGTAGATATCCACCGGCTTGGGGCAGTCGTGCTCTGACTTGATCCATCCGGCGACGAACGCCTCGGCGGCTTCCATGCTGGGCGCACTCTGCATGGCCTTGATCAGCATGGCGACGGCCTCGTCGTCCTTGGGAAAATAGTTCAGGCCGGAGAGTCGTCTAACCAGCAGAAACGCTGAGTCCCCGGCTATTGATTCTCGCGAGGGCATCCATCACTCCTTGGTGTTTCGCCTGGACCTCGCTCATCGGCTTCCTGGGGACCGGCGCCATGAGCCAGTCGCCATCGCTGATCCATCGCCACAATTGGGGCCTGAATTTTTCCACCGGCAACGTGAGCCAATATTCCCGCCATGCCGCGTGCGCGGACCGGAGCTTCGCCGCCGCCCCAGGATCGCGGGCCAGAACCTTCTCTACTTCGGGGATGGCCTTCAGCGGTAGCCCAGGTTGCGGATGGTCCGCGAGCAACTCCCAGGCCAGGGCTTCGGCTTCGGAGCACGACCCCTGGCTCGCCCGGTGAGCCTGGGGTTCAACCGGGGTTGTTAATTCTTCAACCTGGGTTGCCGGAGAGGCCGACATTGCCACCTCCGGGTCGTGTTGGTTTAGATTTTTATTCGCCGCCGCCGCCGCCGCCGCCGCCGTTTCCCTACTTTCTCCAGATGGCACGGCGGCATGAGAAAGAACGTCTAGTTCAGAAACGTCTGGTTCATATAAGGATAGCTGGCCTCCGCTTTGTCGCTGGTGACGAAGCTGGTTTGTCACCCGTGACGAAGCTGGTTTGTCAGATCTGACAGGTTTCGGAGGCGCTTTCCACTCGCCGGGAGTGGCGAATTCGTAGGAGCATCCGCGACCTGTATCCCAGCCGCAGCGCACGATGCCCAGGGCGCGGAGTTGCGCCATGCCGCGATCCAGCGTGCTCAGGCTGAATCCCGCCCGCTTCGCCAATGTCGCCCGCTTCGGGTTGCATTGGCCGCTCTTTTGGTTACGAAACGAATAAAGGACCAGGAGCACTTTTAATGCGGCGAGCGATACATCCTTGCGCAGAATTAATGCCTGGGGGACACAAACGAATGGTTGTGTGAGAGAATTATTAGCGGATGCGTTTGTCATAGGACGTTTCCTATGGGCCGCCGTTGGGTGTCTCCCAAAAATATTCGGCGGCGGCTCTAAGCCTGAGCGACTTTGAAGCGGACGCTCAGGCGGGATTAGCAGGTAGAGCGGTTGGCGACGGCCAGCCGCTTTTTTTTGTTAGGGGGAGTGTTCAAATCGACGCAACCATTCCAATAACTCTTCGACCGATTCCACTACCACAACTTCCAGCCCGTAGAGGCGCAGTTCGGCGTGCCGCCTCAACTGCACCTCGGAGATCGCGCCGCCTGGGCGCTTGACCTCCACGAGAAAACTGGGATGCCGCACCGCGATCCAATCCGGGTCGCCTGGGACGCCCATGCGGATGAAGCAATTGTTCGGCGTCTTGAACAGGCCCACGTGCTGGCGCACCGGCATGTAGCCCTTCAGCCGGAGAATGTCGAGACAGCCCTTCTCGACGTCGTTCTCCGAAACCTTGATCTTCGGCGCACGCAGTGCGAAGCGCTGACGCGCCTCCTTCGTTCTGCCGAACAGATCGCGGCTCATACGTTCGCTCCAGCGCTGGCTTGCGCCTCCGGGTCGAAGTACACGTGGACTCCCGCCCGCATCAACGTGCCGATGAGCGCGACCCATTCGGGCTTGCTGCATGAGACGACGCCCAGCACGTTCCAGCCGGTGACGGCTTCGATCTCGATGCGCCCGTGGAAAATCTCAGGCGGCGCGGTGCGATGCCAGCGGAGGCGGAATTGAGAAGCCGGTGTCACGCCGCGACGGCCTCCTGGGCGGCGGCGCGGACCTCGATCCGGCACTTGGAGCAGACGTCATGCTTCTCCAGTTCGTCCCAGGCGAGCACGCCGCGCTTATGGGCGCGGGTGATATCGTCGCCGCACCACGTGCGCGTCACGCGCTCACCGAACATCCAGATATGCCGCACGCGCCCTATGACCGCCGTCTTGAGCGCATACCGGCCCTTCACGACGGAGATGAGGAAGATCAATTGTTGCTGGTACACCGCTTCGGCGTTGCGCTTCTGCACGCACGCGGGGCAGACCAGCGCGAGATCCGGCACGGGATTTTTGCAATCACGACAGAGCACTCAACCTCCTAGCAAGAACCGTGTATGCGACCGCAGCCTGGAGAGGTACGACTCCATTTCCTGCGCACTGAAGACGAGGTCGGCGTTCGACCAGCCAAGTGGCGCACCCATCAACCAATCGACGAAAATCGGATTTAGCCTCGGCCTGAAGATCGAGCGGACCCGATTGTAGGGCCAGGGCAAGCGCAGCCTTAACTGGCGACAAAGCTGGAGAAAAATGCGGACTCGTTCGGAGAAACTCAGACCATCGACAATCGAGAGGTCCTGGGGCAAAGAGGGGAAGAGTTCCGCTTGGTTCTTCAGGTCCACCGTGTGCTTGATTCCCCGCGCATCCACTCCCCGCCGTGCGACCGTCGCCGGGTCCAGCTTGTTCCCGCCCTGGGGCGTGCGCGGCGTCTGCCAGTATTCCGTCTGGTCCTGCAAATCCATCGCGTGACCGGAGCCCCGCCGCTTCCCAGGCGCCTGACTGCCGCCCTTCTGCGGATGCCCGCCCTGGGGCGTCTGCCACTGCCGCGCCGCATCCGTTAACGTCGTGCCGTCGTGCATGACGCCGGTCATGGTGGATTGCCTCGCGGAGGACTTGCCGTCCTTGCTCGTGGCGGTAGGCCAGGAAGAAAGTTCGGAGGCGCCCGTGAGAGGCGCCCACGTGGGAAGCTCGTAGGCTTCCCCACGCGCAAGTAAACCCCAGCGCGGCCAGATCCCTGAGAACGATTCCCATGCCCCCCACAGGGGTTGTTGCGCCGTCATCCAGGTCTGCAAATCGCTCAACTGGGCGATCAGTGTCCCGCAGGATTCCGTTGACGTTCTCGCCGCAGAAGAGCGGGGCTCCGCACTCGTCGATGATCCTGGCGATATCGCTCCAGATCCATCGCTGGTCGTTGGCTCCTCGGCGTGTACCGGCGACGGAATGCGGCTGGCAAGGCCAACCGGCAACGACGCAATCCACTCGCTGATGGAGGGGTCGTGCATCGAATCCCAGCACGTCGCGGAAGAGCTTCGCGTGCGGGAAGCGGAGCCGGAATCTTCGCGCCGCGTGCGCGTTGTTTTCGACGCCGGCAATCGTTTTGTAGCCTGGGAATGCGGCTTCGACGGCGAGGTCAAGCATGCCGATTCCCGCGCAGAGGGAGAGCCCATTCACGCGACCTCCTGCGCCAGGGCGCGGCGGATGGCTGGCTCGTCCTCAGGGAATTTCTCGATGGCCGCTTCGGGCGTCATCGAGTATTCGACCAGCGGTCGGCGTCCCCGCCAGCATGCCGGTCCATGCCAGTGGTAATGGAATAGGCCGTCCCGGCGCAGATGCAGCCATTCCTCGCATCCGCGACCGGCGGGACGATGAAATACCTGAACCGGGTCGCTCATGGGCTAGAGCGCCCCCAAACGCAAAAAAGCCCAGGGGTATAGAGCCCCTGGGCTAATTGCCCTCTGATCAGAGGGTTGGCGGCTCACGCCGCGATCCGTACCCTGGTCGTTACCTGGAGTTGCTTATTGTAAATCGCACGTTCAGGCTGCTTACAATTAGCAACATTCAGGCGAACCAGGATGGTGATTTCCGCCCAGCCGTGTGCGTAGCGTATGCCGCCAGCCGGAATCCAGTCCAGCAGGATGGCTTGTTGCTCCACCGGGTCGGTCGTTTGGAAAGCCTTGCGGGCTAGCCGCTGAATTGTGGCGAGGTCGTATTGCTCCGGCTCAACCTCTCCGGCTCCGGCTTCGATGCGCCGGTCCAAGAGGGCGAGTTCGGTTTTATATTTCGCCACCAGCCCAGCATACTCCGCTTTGTCCTCGTCGGAGTCGGCGTCGATCTCCTTTCTCATCGCTTCCCGTCGCTTCTGATCCTTCCGCTTCCGCTCTTCGCGGAGGCGAGCCAGTTCGGCCTCGTCGTCCGGCGTGACGACCTCACCGAACTTCTCCGCGACCAGCGACTCCAACTGATCGCAGACGGCGGTCTTCAGCCCATTCCAAACGCCGGGATGCAGAATGTCGGCGCGAACGGATTTGGAATCGCACTCGTAATGTCCCTCCGTCTTGTGCCGGTGCGTGCAGCGGTAGTACAGCGTGCGCGTGCCGTCGTCCTTCACCGCACTTCCATGCGCGGGCGCCATCGCTTTTTTGCACTCCTCACCGATGCCCTCGCCGGAGATCACGGTGGCGCCGCAGGAAACCAGCGTGCTGAGTATCGCCACCTGACCGCCGTCTTCGGCTCGCCGTGCGGGCTTGCCAGTGGACGCGGCGCCATTGCGCTTCAGGCCTTCGATGATGGCCGCTTGCTCATCCGGCGTCCAGATGCCGCCACCGGGCATCTCGATCTTGCCAGCCCACTCCTCGCGGGGCTTGAACACCTTCACGGTGCGAACCTTGTGCCGCTCCGCTTCCGGGTTACGAACTTTTTTGGGCTCGATGAACTTGCGCTTGCCGTACCACCATTCGCCGCTGGAATAGGTCCAGTCGTTCGCGATTGCGGCCACGGTAATCGGATTCCAGCCCAGCTTGCCGCCGGGAGTCTTGATGCCACGCGAGTCCAGTTCCCGGCAGATGCCACGCTGGGTGCCTTCGCGCCCCCCGGCCAGCGCGAGTTCACCGATTAGCTGCACGACTTCCAGTTCGTTCACGCGCCGTTCGTAGAAGTTCTGCGGTCTGCCGGTCGGAACTTCCTCGTTGGCGTTCAGAGCCCGCGCCGCGATCTCCCTGGCGGTCACCATGTGCCAGCCGTAGGGCGCACCGAAGTGCGCGAGGCCCTTCGCCAGCTTCGCCATCACGCCATAGCGGGACTTCTCCGCAATGTCGTCCCGCTGATACTGGGCGACGGTCAGAAACATGTTCATCTGCATGCGGAACCAGCCGCTGTCCTGATACCAGCCCAGGTCGCCCAGCAGCACGTCGGCCTTCAGTTCGCGGAACTCGCGGATGGTTGCGAGCCCGCCTTCGACGTCGCGGGAGAAGCGGTCGATCCAGGGGAATGCGACGGCGTTCGCCACGCCAGCGCGGATCTGTTTTTTGGCGAGCCGGATCGAAGGCCGGTTGAAGTCAGTGCCGCTGTAGCCCTTGTCTTCGATCATCAGTTCGGCGGGAATGTCGCAATCGTACTTGTCGGCCAGGAGGGCGAACTTGTTGCCCTGTCCGTCGAAGGAGTAGTTGCCGACCTGCTTCAGCAAGCTGACGCGCTTAATCCCGATTGCGATCCGGCGTGCCGGTCTTGGGAATGCTCTTGCGGCCATTAGCGCGTTCCTCCCTTTCCAGCCGTCTGCCGATTTCGACCAGACGCCTCAGAGCCGCCGTGAGCTTCGCGCCTTCCAGCGGTTGCCCTTGCTTCAGCGTGACTTTGATCTTGCGGGCCATCAGTGATGGCTCGTCGTGATGACCATGCCTTGAGCATGGTCTGTATGGTTTCGGTCATGGTCTATGCGTAGCATGGGCCGTCTGCTTCAAGTCAATGGCCTTGGGGTGAAATCCTCATCCCTCCCAGGGCGTCAGGGCGAAGCCGTCGCCCTCCGGCGGATGATCGACCCACAGGGCCTCGTATAGCGACTCGCTCCGCGAGACGACTTTGTAGTCGAGTTCGCCCGCTCGCCGCAGCATGCGCAGGATGCGATCCGGCGAGCCGGGCGCCACTTCGCCCACGTTCACGCGCACGTAGCGCCGCAGATCGTCCGCGAAGAACTGCTGGCCGCACCGCTCGCGCATAAACGCTTTGACGGCCCCGCCGATACGCTCGCTGACGCGCTCGATGTTCTCTTGCTGCTCGTCCATCGCCTCATTCCATGCCCAGTTCCTGGCGCACACCGGGAAGGTCGCGGAACCAGAACCGGCGCCCGTCAGCCGACTCGCCGGTCAAGTGCATGCGCAGAATTGGAGATTGCTTCCCGCGCAGATGTTCACGCAGCCACTGGAGCCCAACGACAATGAAGCCGTGCGGGCTGCGGGAGTCCACCTGGGGCGGCATGGCCGCGACTTCGGTCTTGGAGAGTACATCCGCCATTCCGTCCCAGGGATTGATCTCATCGGTCATTTGATTTCTCCTCGCCTCGCCATGCCCCTCCGCGCCCAACCGGGCCTCGCCGGGTAGATCATTCGTCGGCCTCCAGAATCGATATGCCGCCAGCTTGCTTCGCCGCCTCATCGAGCAGGTCCATTCCCGGCTGGTTGGTCGCGAAGATGTAGATCGGCCCTTCCTCCGGCTGCACCACCTTCCTCACCGTATAGAAGGGGTCCGGCGACGTGATGGAGTGCGTGCGGAAAACATCCGTCAGCAAGTCGCCCAGGAGGAGAGCCATTTCGTTGCTGGTCATCGCTTCGGCCTTCTGAATAACTCGCGATCAGGGCACGTAACGAAGTGCGACTCGCCGTCCGGGTTGTAGATTCCCAGCACGCCGTTCAGGTGGCGCACCATATAGACTTCAGCCTTGCAGTTGGGACCGCGACACACAGATGGATTCCCAACACGCGACAGTAACGCCCGCGTGAGCGCGTGGGCGCGTTCCAGTTCGGTTAGTTCATTTACTCCAGACATTCAGTCCCCTCCGCAGTGATCGTCACCGAATGCAGCAGATTGCGCGAGCGATCTCGCCATTCGATCTCGACGCCGCCAATTAAGTTGGCCCGCACTTCGGGCGTGGCGTTGATGATTTGTTCGGCCAGAAAGATGGCCGCTTCGCTGGGCGGCTGATCGCCGCAGCCTGGGTCGGCCCCGCGCAGATAATCAAGCTTGATTGTCATTCGCCCTCCTTCGGCGGCTCCTTCACGGGTTTCAGCGAGCCGGAGTCCTCCTCCATCAGCCGCTGGCCTTCCTCCCAACTCACTGCGTTGGGATACTCCACCATCTCGATGCCGCGCCGCTTCAGTTCCTTCATGACCTTCTCCATGTGATCCGCGAATGAGCGGTTGTGCGCGTGTCCCAGGACCCAGCACAGGACCTCCGCATAGGAATGAATACGGATCGCTAACATCGAGCCGGAGCCAATGGGGATGCTGGGCTCGAGAATGAGTCCCGCGTATAAGTCGTGCGCGAACTGAATCTCGCGCAAGCTACGGATTTTAGGCCTTTCCATCGCCCCCTCGCTTGAATTGAAGCTTGCGGGCGAAGTCGAAGAGCACGTCATAGGCGACAAGATAAACGTCCCGTTTCCGCTTCTCACTGATCTCCAGGTAGCGCGGGAAAAGCCGAATGATGAGAGGCCGGTCGCGATGCTTTGCCGCCGTCTCGCGAATTACTGAGCTTGAGCTTTCAAGCTTGGTCATAACTCCTCAGTCGCGCCGCAGGTTTGACACACATATCCATAAAACACCATCCATTCCGAATAGCCGTCACAACTGACGCCCGATGGATACTCAACTTCGGCGTAAGTCATCGGGGCGCCGCATGAGCAAACCTTCTCGGGTTGATCATTCTCGCCTTGCATCGCACTGCCCCACCTCACCATGCCCTGCCCCACCTCGCCAGACATTGCCTCGCCATGCCTAGCCATGTTGAGGAAAAAAACCTCGCCTTACCTTACCTGACCGTGCCCGACCCTACCCGACCCTACCCGACCAGACCTCACCCGACACAGCCTCGCCATGCCCCGCCGCTGAAAAAAAAGAATGAGTGCAGCCTCGCCATGCCTCGCCGTGCCGGACCTCACCTCGCCATACCGGGCCACGCCTTAACTCGCCTAGCCCCGCCATACTTTAAATCCTCGCCTCGCCATGCCTGACCAAGCCAAACCGCGCACGGCCTCACCATGCCGGACCCCGCCCAGCCACAAGATGAAAATATGAGTGCAACCTCGCCTTACCTTGCCGCGCCGCGCCACTCCCCGCCACTCCATGCATTGGCCCACCACGCGATGCCACGCCAAGCCTGACACCGCCCTGCCTCACCACGATCTCTACGCGGCTGTCATCGTCTTGCCGGACAGCAAGCCAGCCAGCCGCTCCAAAGCCTTGCGAACATCGTCGTTCGCGAGATCCATGAGCCCGCTCTCTAGGAGATCGATCACCTGACGGATCATGAACGTCTGGGTCGCGCCGCCCAGGCGTTTATTCACCTCGACCTGCTCGCCGGTCAGCGTCATTCCGCTCATGTGGGCGGCGGCGCGTTTCAGCGGAATCGGCTGCGGCTTCTTTTGCCCCGGCACATTCAATTCGCCCAGCCGGTTGAGCCGAAGCTCGCCCAGTTTCATGACCGTCACGCCCAGGGCGGCGGCGGTCTGATCAACCGTCAGTTCCAGCTTCTGCCCAATCAACTGACAGCGGATGCGGTCAATGTTCGTCAGTTTGCGCCCATGATCCGCGTTCAGGCGCATCGCATCCATGAATAGCTCGCCATCGGTCTTATAGTTCCGTGTCACCACCTCGACCGGATATTCCTTGCCGTGCAGCGACAGATACAGTTTGTACCGATGGAAGCCGTCCACGATCCGCCGCGATTTCGCGCAGATGATAATCGGCGGGAATGTTCTCCCGGCCTTCAGCGATTGCTTCATTTCCGCGACGTGGTACATATCTACCGACTCTCGCGGATAAACGTCATAGTCCAAAACTAAGTCGCTCAATTTATAAGTCTTCATAACCTCGCCCTGCACCGCCAAACCTCACCATGCCTCGCCGTACCCAACCCGGCCAGACCCCGCCAAGCCAAGCATCACCCCGCACGGCCCTGCCACGCCCCGCTGCAAAAGAGTTCCACAAATCTTATAAGTGCAACCGCGCCATGCCTTGCCGAACCGCGCCAGGCCGTGCCTGACCCGGCCAGACCTCGCCTGACCAGACCCGGCCAAGCCTCGATCAGGAGGAGCAGGGCGGGAAGCAGCCCGCCCTGTCGAAGTATGTGTCAGAGTTGTCCTCGCCTTGCCTCGCGCCGCCCAGCCCGGCCAGACCTTGCCGCGCCAGGCCGCGCACGGCCTCGCCTTCAGTTCTTAGAAGTCTCCAGAAGTCGTAGACTGAAACGTCCGAATGGTCCTCCCTTCTCCGGTCGGTAATCACCGATGCCGACCATGCGACCGGCGAGGTTGCCAATCTCCTCGATCATCTTCAGGTTCTCCACGATGGTGTCGTCCACCTCCAGGTTCACGACCGCTCGCCAGTTTTCGATCTTTGGGCGCGAGCGCATGATGCCGATGGTCTTGTTGAGGACCACGCGCCGGGTATCCACCGTGTAGCTCTTGCCGCTCATCGGCTTGCCCTTGGCGTCCAAGATCTGGAAGTATTCGTCCAACGGGAAGATGGTCGCCTTCAGAACTCCCAGCGCACTGAGCTTGCCGATGCGACGGCCTTTGCCGCCGCTGGCAATCGCCGCCTTCACGGCGACTGTGGGAAAGACGAAGTTGCCCTTCTCATCCAGGTAACGACCGGCTGCGGCTTCGTCCTCCGGCTCCGGCACCTTCTTGGTGTCCAGCTTGCCGTGCTTACTGCCGCTCATTGCGGAAGGGTTGTGCATCAGAATCGGCGTCGTGCCGACCAGTTCGACTTTAATATTCGTTGACATACACGTGTCCTCTCAGTTCTCATTGATTGGATTGACCATGCCCCGCCATACCACGCCGAATCACGCCTGACCAAGCCAAACCCAACCGCGCCTAGCCAAACCCTGCCGGGATGCTATGTCCGGGGTTGCCCAATAGTTTCGGTATTAGGCCCTTGTATTAAGAAACCTCGCCTTGCCATACCATGCAGTGCATTGCCATGACCCGCCGGACCTCGCCGGACCAGACCTCGCCTAGCCGTGCCACGCACCGCCATGCCTCAACTCTCAGAATCTTCGTCAAGATCTTCCCTGTCGAATAACTGCCTCTGCAACTCGCCGGGAGTCATCTTCTCGACGCGAATCGGCTTACCACTGCTCGCAACAAAAACAGTCTTTTCGCCAACTGAGGGCTCATCGAAAGTAACCCCAATCTCCATCTCCTCCAACTCATAGCCCAGGGCGAGTTTCTGCTGGAGATCGCTGCACGCCTTCTCGGCGGTCAGGATCTCACTGGCAATCGCGGACGTCATTGCCTTTTTCCGACTGCGCAGTTCATAAATCGCTCCCACGCGAAAAACCAGTTCGTCCTTCATCCGCGACGTCTCTTCGGCGGTGAACGGTCGCTTCACTTCCTCCGTCATCTTCATGAAGTAAGCCTCCTTAGTGCGCCCAACTGGGTTGTGGCAAGAACACCTTCTTGCCGGTTTCGGTTTGCAGCCGTGCGACGAAGATCGCCTTCACCCGGTTGTACGCGGGCGTGCGGTCGCGTTCGGAGATCGTGCGCCCCAGGAGCCAATCGACATAGTCCGCTGTCGCGCTTACCGACATGAGACATTTCTTGAACGAATCCCTGGTAATCGGCGCCACCTTGCTCGACAGTTCGGGGTGCAGGACTAAGCGCCGGAAAAGCCACATGCAGATGATCATGTTGAGCGTTGACCAGAGCCGACCGTACTGCAAGTCGCGCCCCCAGGCGCCCACGGCAAGATTCAGGAATTCGATGAGCGCATCGTACTCCTTCGGATCGAGCGTTTCCGCGACCAGGGCGGCGCTTAATGTGGCGCCCGTGCTGGGGACTTCCGACATGCTGCCGCGCCATGCCCTGAGGACCAGCGACATGCCCACGACCGGCGCCGACTGATTGCGGCGGATGTAATCGTAGCCGACAAAGGGACAATGCGCCCGCAACTTCCGCAGCCCGTCGATGGAGGACTCCAGCCCGCGCAGGATATCGTCTGGGCGCATGCGGACCAGTTGCGAGTTCAGCCGGACGAACTCCTCGCCCATGTCGGCCATCGAGTTGAAGTAGTGCGTCCTGACGTCGGTGTAGCCTTCCTTGCAGCCGGAGAGGATGAACGACTCCTTCCTGTGCTGGCCGTCGATCAGATAGATCTCGCCGTCCAGAATCGCCAGCGTGATGATTCCCGGCCAGACGCCGCCGTCGCGCTTCATCTCTTCGGCCAGGGCGCGGACCTTCTCGTTCTGGCGCACCGGCCTCTGGAACGGCGGCGACTTCCACTTCTCCAGCAACGTGGGCGTCACCATGATGGTGTCCACGACGGTGCGAGTCTTTTTCTCCACCGGCGTTTGCGGTTTCACGATTTTAAATAGCGCGGCCAATGGCATGTGCAACGTCTCCTTCCTCAGTGGTCATTTCCGCGAGCCGATAAATCTCCTTGGCCTCCGGCGAGTCCAAGAGATGCCAGCCCATTGCGTCGTAGGGCCTCATCCTTGCGCTCCGCAGGATCATCCGAACGAATTGCCCGTGCCCATGGTTGCTGCGGTCGCTGATCAAGCCGTGCGGTCTGTGGAAGAGCTTGGGCATCTCCTCCAGCCGGTACAGCCTCCGGTGCGCCTTCTCCGGGTTGGCCTTCAGGTCGCCGCGCATCAGCCGGTAATGGCGCAGGTTCAAATTCATGATCAGGTCCATGCGCGGGAAGCGGGCGCAGCACTCGATGATCTCCGCGACCGGAACGCCCGCGCCGGTCCTGCTCCGATACAGCCAGCCGTTCGGGTCGATCACGATACTGCCGACAGCGTGCGGCGGCATGCCCTTGGCCCATTCCATGAAGTGCCGGTTATCGAGCATCTCCACCCGGCAGTTGGGTCGGCCTCGCAGCCGCGTCTCAAGCTCGCCCGCGCGGGCGTTATCCAATTCAAAGAACATCGCCTTCCAGCGGCGCAGATGTTTCTGCGCAAGCTCCAAGAAGACCAGCGGCGTACCGGGGACGCCGTACTCATCGTTCCAACCGGAACCGGCGTTCAAGTCGAAGTGATAGTAAGTATCGCCAGGGTAAAGTATCCGCATGCTCATGCTGAACATAGCGGCGATCCGCCGCCCTTTGTCGCAAGTGCTCAGACCTTGCCCTTGACGTCTGCCATCCTGCATAAGTTCGCCAGCTTTCGGTAAGGGAGTTACTCTTTGGGCGGCTCGCCGGTTTCCTGCGCCGCCGACATGACCCGGTCGCGGAGCTTCGGCCTTTCTTTCGCACCGGCCTCCAGTTGCTTCGCGCCTTCGTCGAGGACTTCTTCCCAGCCGCTGACATCCACGGCTTCGGTGTCCTCCTTCTCGATGACGTTGCGCACCTCAGGCGAGAGCGGAAGCCACTTGGAATGGCGGCGGAAAACCGTCTTCTTCGCCATCTCGTCGAAATCGGTCACCCATGGTCCCTGATCCGGCGACTTACTGCGCTTGCGGATCTTCTCGATCTCTGACGGGTTCATGACGATGAAATCTTCGCTACCGTCCTTGAATCGCACGTAGGAATAGTAAGCGACTCGATCCGGCCCGCGATCCTTGGCGTTCGGCGTGTGCTTTAAGTGCGCCTCGGTTCCGTAGGCATAGCTCCATTCGTCGTTGCTGTAAACCGCATCGGCATGCACATAGCTGACGTCGCCGGATCGCCGGACTAACTCAGCGATGCCTTTGTAGTCGATGATCAGTTGGCACTCCATCGTGTTGTTCTTCCGGTTTTTAAACGGAATCAGATGGGCACGCCGACCATCGGGCTCGAGACCCAGGCTGCTGCAATCCAGCAGACAGCGGAACAAACTCTCCCGCGAGCACTCGCCCAACTCGGGAATCTTCATCATGGTTGTCAGGGCCACGCGGATGAACCTGTCCGGTCGCATGACCGCTGGAAGCACGGCTTGCAGAGCCTTCTTGAACTCGTCCCCCTGGAGCAGTTCCTTCACCGTCCTGGGCTGCTTCGCCAGTTGTTGCGCGGCTTGCTCCGCGACGGCTGGCTTATCCGCCGGGTCCACCGGCAGCATGGGTTGTTTGGTTTCGTCAGGCATCAAGCCGCCTCCTCCTTCTCTTCCTTCAAAAGTTTGGAGGTCAGCAGAAACCTCCGGCTTCCTTCCTTCGTCCGCGAGTAGAACTCGATCAAGGCGTCACGTTCGGTCGGCAGCATGAACTGATTCATCAGCCCGCGAGCCATCGACTCCCAGTCAATAATGGTCCGGTCCTTGGTCTTCCTCCAGGTGACCTGACCATCGACCCACTTGATGCCCTCGCGATTGGCGATCAATTGCTGTATCTGGACCTCCAGGTCTTCCTTGCGCCGCTTCAGGTCGGCGCCGTTGATGCGGTTCCAAAGATACTCGTTCAATAACTCCAGTTCGGATTCATGGGCGAAGCGAAGGTCGGGCCTCTTGTGCGTGGGATAAGTCCGCTGCAACCATCGCCGCGACAGGTCGCTGGAGGTAAGCTCCACCGGCACGCCGCGCACGACATGCGCGTCCCACCAGCGGCTGGCGACTCCCAGCAAGGCGTTGAATAACTCCGGGTCATGGCGGAACTCGTAATAGCGCATGGTCCCCCTATCATGGACAGCCAGAATCCAAGCCTCGCGCCCAGATACACCCAGATACCAGTAACACTGAAGCGCGAAGTGCGCGGGCACTGAATCAATCGACTCCCCGAAGTGCAGGGGACTGAACTGTGTAACATGCTTGGCCTCCACGCCGACCTTCTCGCCCAGGGCGTCAGCGGTCCCCAGGGCGATGGCGCATTCGGGATGCTGGATCATGACGTTGGGCGTCACCGTCAGATTGAACCGGCGACTCGCCAGCGTGATGATGGCGGATTCAAACACATGCCCTTCGGCACGCTCATCGTCTACCTGGGGCTCCGGCTCCGCAATCGTCTCCGGCTCCGCAATCTTACTGATGAGCACGTCGCTCTCATCCTTGAACGGGTCTTCATGAATCAACGCCGATATGTCGCTTCCGCCGATGCCCAGGCGGCGCCGCAGCGGGTCCATTACCGTTTCCCCTTGCCGACAGCCACTGGCCGTCTCAGCGGTAATGGCTTGGCGACTTCCAAAATCAGGTCGGTCATTTCGACCTCGCGGCAATCAGCGCAGAGCCATCTGCCCAGGAGATATTTCACGCCCAGCTTCTCCCTGCAACGGTCGCAGATCAACGCCGTCGCCCGCTCGCCTGGGTCAGGCACTGAGGGCCTCCCCAGCCGCCGCGCTATTGGTTCTCGCACGCCTGGGCGCCCGCTTCTTCACCACCGGCTTCTTGAGCGGCACGACCGGCGGCGTGACCGGCGCGGGACCATGCTCCTCTTCGTTGCATGGCGGCAATGAATTAATGCGACCGAAGATCAGGTCGTCGATGATGGCGCCCACGGGAAACTTAGCCAAGCCGCCGCCGTCGCGACGTTCCTTCTCCTCTAAAAGCCGCATCAATCCGATGCGCGTGAAATCGACGTACCGCCTGGGCCTGTTATCGTCAGCGGGCTTGTTGGGGCGAGCCATAGACACACGTCTCCTCTCGTTGATTTACTCGTCACTCAATGTGTCAGTTGAAGGGATCTATCTCAGTTGCTGAACGCCTGATTCCCAGCCCATTTGAATTTCTAAGGTCGCTCTCAACTTCGATGATGAGAATATACGGCGGCGCGAAATTCCTGTCAAGCCCAAATGATTGACAGTACACGACTTCTTTGCGAAAGTTGCTCAACTTTTTTGTCAAAAGTTTTTCTAATTCTTGCGCGAGCTTGTTCGCGAATTTGTCAGGAATTATTGAACAACTCTGAGCAAGCCAATCTGAGAAGTTCAATGCCCTCAATACAACTGCGTTACGGCGGCATGTGCAACGCACGTTGCGCGGCACGTTAAGGAGGCGAGTTCAGTCAGCAGAAACCTGCGCGAGACGCACAACAAAGTTGTCTCAGGAAGGCGATTTTGCGCCGAAAAATATTTTTCAGGTGCTTGGATTTTCTGTGACGGAGAGCACAGAGGACAAAACGCGCCGGGATGGTCTGGAATCAAGGGCTTGAGACTAAGACGTAGCTCTCGCTCAGGAGTTGTCCCTACGCCGGTCGGTCGCCGGAAGACGCGCTACAGGGGTTTACCGGCTAGTCGGCTGGCTTGGCTTCCAAGACTTGCAAGAGAGGCTCCAGCCAATCCAGTTGGCCGCAAGCCAGTTCCAGCGAGTCGCCCAGCTTGACCAACCTGCGAATTTCGTCGTCGGTCAAACTCGCCTGGAAGAGCCCAGCCGTGTCGGCTGCTTCCGCAGCCACGTCATCGAAGACCATGCCGCCGTTTCCGTTGGGCCGGAGATACTTGCGCTTCTCCTCGCTATTGATGCGGATCTTCTGCCGGACGTTGTACCAGCAACGCAGTTCCTCGCGCTTACCCTTCTGCTCGCCTAAGAGATTCTCCAATCCCAGGCGTTGCACGACGCTAAGTGAGATAGCTCGTTCACGTGCCATATTGACTTATTCTAACCTTGACTCGTTGTTTACGGCTCCGTCTCATAGCAAATGATGCCGCCGATAATACGAACGTTCACGTCAGCGTTGTTGATCTTCAACGCCACTACAGCCCCGCTAGCTACGGTGAGGCCTGTGTGATTGCCGTAGCTGGTGACACCGCCACCGATTATCCCAAAATCCCCGCCATACACATGGTTATTGGTCTGCACCGTTCTGAGCCATTTGCCGCCGCTGTCAGCGGACAAAATGCCGTTGATATTGATCTGCATGCAGGAGACGTTTCCAAGGTTGTCCACCTGGAAGTTGCTGCCGCCGCTGTACTGGAAGATAATGCCGGTTCCAGGCGCACCAGAGCACTGCACCGACCGGAATGTCACGTCGTTGGTGGTTCCCACCGGCTGGCCGATGGAGAGTGTCACCGTGTTGGAGCCGTTGCTGGCGGTCACGCCAGTGCTTCCAGCAATCGAGATCGCGGGACCGCTCATGCCGTTCACGCTGGTCACGCCCGCGCCGGTCGTCGCGAAGTTGACCGTGCCCCAGCCGGTGCCGGTGTAGTAGTAATACGTGCTGCCGGACTGGTAGGCCAAGCCGCCCACGCCCGTGCCGGGAATCGGCAGGTTCGCACTGCCGAAGCCTCCCGTGCTCGTCATCATGAAGGCCGCGCCGCCATGACTGTCAGCCGCCCTGAAGTTGCCGTTCTCCAGATACACGCCGACCGACCTCGCATTCGTCTGGTCGTCATTCGGGGGGTTCGGATTCTCTCCGGTTACCTGCCCGCGCACGTGCAACTGGCCGGTGTTATGCAGCCACATTTTGGCGTAGCGCGAGGATTGGGTATTTGGCGTCACGTTGAATTGTATGTCGGTGCCCCAGGCCGAACCGCTCCAGGCCTCGCTGGTGACGAACGTGATGGATGCGCTCGCGGCTGAGATGAAGCCGCCGCTATGGGCGCCGCGCCCGCCTATGGACATGAGCGTGAGGCCGCTCGGCAGATTCTGAAAGACGCCACTCCCTGGCAACCCGCCGGTATAGTATGCGCGGCGCCCGATAAAGCCTGGTACTCGGGTAGGATCGTTGGCTGAGTCGTAGCAATCCACGAGCAGATTGTTGGTCGCGTTGGAGGTCACGAATAAGCCGGTAACGCCGGTCAGGCCGGAGCCCAGGTCGGGCGTGAAGGCCGGGAAGACGCCGATCCGCCCCAGGGCGACGATGCCGCCGACCGTCTGAATGGAGTTGTAGTTGGTGGCGACGTCCACGTACAGCCCGCCGTTGCTCTGGATGAAGCCCTGTTCGCACTCGATGCCGACCACGCTGTTGGACGTGCCCTTGACGTGCAGGAATGTTTGCGGAGCGGGATTGTTAATGCCAACGTAGCCGTTGTACTGAATTCGCATTCGCTCGGTGCGAGTTGTGCCTCCAGCATATGTGTAGAAGGCGAGGCCGGAGGTCTGGCCACTCGCCGTCTCCCAGATTGCACTTAGACCCGGTGCAGCGGCGTAATAACTGGCGTTGTAATAAATCGGATCGCCCAAGTATATCGAGGCCGCAATCTTCGCGCTAGATGAAGTGTTGGCCGTAGCGTATGCGCCTATATCGCCCCTGACGGATAGGGTATTCCACGGCGCATCACCAATGCCCACGCTCTCATAAAACCGGGCGTAGGTCGACCGGAGTTCCAGCGACGTGGCATTGGAGCCGCCGCCTGATCCGTCGCCCACGAGGAAGGAGAGGGCTCCAGTGACGTAGTAGTTGGGAGAGGCGGATACGGTCACCGCCGTGCAAAGGATCGCCGCGCCGCCGTTGCCGGAACCGTACCAGTTGACGCCGCCCAGGATATCGCCGCTTTGGATCTTAGTCGGAGCCGCGAGAGTGCCCCGATGCCTGGAGAACGCTATGTACGGGTAGAAGTAACTGGTGTCGTTCGCATAGGTCATCGAGATCTGATTCGTAACATCGCTCGCGATGCGGAGGATGCCAGGATTCAGACTGAGGATCTTATTGGTGTAATCCCAGGCGAATCCGGCCTCTCCGGTGATCCCAGTTCCCGTCTTGTAATACTGGATGGCCTGATCCGTCCCCGCGCCGCCGATGCTGGCGAGCGTGTTGAAGTTCAGCGTCTTCCAGCCCGCTGGCAGCGTTGGCGAGGGGGTATCATCCCAGTAGTAGTAAGTCGAGTTCCCTTGGAAAGCGAAGACGCCGTAGCCGCCCCCGGGCGGATTGAGGTCCGCTGTCGAGGCGTGGGCCTTCATGTGGACGTTCTGCGCGGTGACAAAGCCGGAAGCCGCGTTGATCCAGGCGTTGCAGCAGAGATGGGTTGTCAGCACCACCTTCGCCGCCGGGGGCTGGTTGGCACTGGAAGCCCAAAGTAGCACGTCGGTCCAGCCATCGGGGAATGAAGCGTTGAGCAGTGGCTGCGGGAAATTGATGCCGCCCTGCAACCTGGGCAGGTCGATGTAGCCACCTTTGTAAGGCGAGATGGAACTGGAAATGATGCCCACTCCATTGCAATACACGCCGCCAGTGGTGGCCTGGATCGCTTGGTAGCTGGGGGCTGGAGTGTAGAAGCCGTCCTCGCTGTGGATGTAGCCAATGGAAGCGTAAATCGACGGTGAACCAGAGACACCCATCACCTGGAGCGGCCAAGTGGGGGCCGTCTTGATGCCGACCTTACCACCGAAGTAGCTGGGGGCATCGCCAGTGTTGTACATAGCCCAGCTATCATTGGCAGTGGAGGATTGTTGGGTGAAAATCGCGTAGTTATGCTGGCCCGAACTTAGGGCCTCCATCCTGACCCCATAGAGATTGGTGATCGTAGTGGCGGCGGGATTAGATCCTATAAAACAGAACCAGTTCCCAATCGTTGAGGTCGCGCCGCCGCCGTAGGCCCCGCCATCACACCAGAAGCCCATCACGTTATTGATCGTGCCGGTCGCCCCGGCGGTATAAACATAGGGACCAGCATTATACGCAACCAAGTAACCGATGGTGCCCGAACTCTGAACATAAGGTCGAGAGATGAACACATACACACTTGGGGAGGCCGTGGTCCCTGTTGTTACAAGTTGATAGAAATTGGCGTAACAGGTATTAGCAAGCGAACTATTATTGACGTATACTTCGTTCCAGTTCGGGATCAGCACGCCGCCCGTTGCATTGGAAATGTTGGCGCTGTTAAAAAGCGTGATCGCGGTAACGTCTGCAAAGCTCGTGACGTTGCTGGTGATACGCACTTTTCTGAACAGCCCGCCGCCGCTTGGAGCCTGAATCGCATTGTCAGCCGTGGAAGCGGTCTGGAAGCCGCCGTCCGCGACGACATAGGCATTGCTGACATAGATGCCTTGCTGGTTCGGCTTGCCGATGATGTTCAAGATCTGCTGCGTGTAGTCCCACTTGATATTTCCGTCGCCGCCAAAATGACCAGCGGCGTCTTTATACTGCACCGACTGAGTAACACCTCCCGGCGCGGTCCCGCCCGCGACCGCAGAGAAGTCGATCTCCTTCCACTGCGGAACCGTGGGGTCGAAGTACCAGTAGGTCGATCCGGCCTTATGGGCAATGGCTCCGTAGGCTGATACCGGCCCATTGAGGGTTGCCGGGTCGGAGTGACTCAGCATGTGGTAACCCTGCGCCGTGACGAACCCGGCGGCTGCATCGATCCAGGCGTTACAGCACAGGTGCTGGCCGATGATCTGCGATATCGTCCCGTTGGAAGTCGAGGCCCAGAGCAGCACGTCGGTCCCGGTGAATGCATGGCCCGCCAGAGCCACCGGAAAGTTCAGCGCTCCCGCCAGCGAGGGGAAGTCGATGTAGCCGCCCCAGTAGGGCGTGGCGTGAGATGACAGATAAATCCCCGCGCAATCGATGCCGCCCTGGGGGATGCGCAACGAGTTGTATGCCGTGCTCGTTGGCAATGCCAAGTAGTCGGTTGTGAACTCGATGCCGTAGCCCGCCTGGGTATTGATCTCCGCGCCCTGGTCGGCGTTGAGGATCGTCTCGCCGGTCGATCTAATGAACGACATCTGCGTGCGCAGGAACGCGCCCGTGTCGTCATAAGCGAACAAGTGCAGGTCGGAGCCAACATTGCTTCCCGTTTCCGCGCCCTCCTCCGCGAACGCCCAGCGGGAAGTATTGTCGTTGTAGAAAACGAGCTTGTCTGGAAACAGCGCACTAGACTGCTTCTTGTCGGCTGCGGTGAAATCTTCCGCCACGCTTACCAGCGAAGCGTTGTGTAAGTTGTGCTGGTTCCCGTCAATGTCGGACAACCAGGGCGTCTGCGCGGCGCCACTGCTTGATCCGCCGGTCGGAGAGCCTTTCTCGTAGATCCAAGATCGTGCCATGTTAATCTCCCGCCGCCGTGATGGTAACCGACTCCAGCGGTCCCAGCGTTATTGTCGTCGCGGCGTCCCATAGCGGATCGCCCGCTTGCGGCGTGATGATCACGTTGTGCGTGCCCTTGACGTTGGCGATGTACAGCGCACGCCCCTGGTAATCCGCCAGCGCGAGCAGATGCACCGGCACATCGTTGGTGGAGCAGTCCACGCGGATCGTCTGGTCGGTGACGCGGGCGAGCCAGAACGTGCTGCCAGAAACGTCTGGGTCGTTGGCAGATGGACCGATCTCGCGCACGCCCGGAGGTTCCGCGAAGATGAAGATCTCGCGCATGCACGCCGACTCCTCATCGGTGATCCGCCCTTGATCATCGACCAGGAAGCCGCCGACCAGGGCGACCATGTTCTGCAAGTTCTCGATGCGCAGCCGCAATTCAAACGACACGCCAGGAGCCATGACGCTGGTGTCGGTCGTCTCAGTGAAGTAGACCCAATCGCGAGCTTCCACGATGCACAACGACGTGTTGTCCGGCGGCGTGTCCAGCGGCGGGTTGACGGTGATGCGGATGTTTGTGTTCGCCGTGATGGCGCGAAACTGTCCGGCGCCCTTGCCGCGAATGATGCGGAATATGTTGCCGACCTCCACGCCAGGATCGAGGCCAGCCCAGCCTGGGCGGAAGCCGGACTGTGCATAGCCTACAGAGTTATTCCACAGGGAATCCTCAACCCAGGTTCCGCCCGCGTCCCAGGAAGTCGGCTGCGACCGGGCGATCAGAACATCCCCAGGCTGTAGGGGATCACCGGCCATCGGGTCCGGCGTGACCGTGAACGATCCGGCGCTACTGTTGAAACCGATCACCTTGAAATTCCACAGGGGTGCAGAACCATCGCTGGCGTCCGCGACCGCTGTCAGGATGCGATTGTTCCAGTTATCGGTTGAGCCGATGAAGTCGTTCGACTGGATCGTGTTCGCCGCAACGCCGGTCACGACCACGCCAGCCACGCCACTGTGCCAGACATGCTTCGCCTGGATACGCACCTTGCGAGCGGACTGTTCGGGAAGCTCGTGCGTCATGGGATGGACGGGACCGTTGAACGTGGTGCTCGTTGGTAGCGGCGCGACCGTGCTCTGCTGCCAGCCGATCAACCGCCGGTCGGTCCCCGCGTACAAATCCCAGGTGTCCCAGGAGCCGCTGGTCGCTGGCGTCATGTCGAGATGCACGCCCTGGCCGGTGACGCCCGCAGGAATCCAGAGTGCAATCGGAAGAGACGGAATCGTGTAGCCCGCTGGCCCATGCTGGCCTACCGCGACGTAGATCGTCATCGGACCATTCAGCGTGCCGCCTGGGACCAGCGTTGCGCCTAAGATCCTGGGCTGCACCTGCGCGGGAAATGTGTTGATGACCATCTCGCCGCTGACGAAAATGCTGGGCGCCCAGACGCCCTCGCGAGTAATGTTGTAGTCCTGCCACAAATCAAACGAACGCTCCATCGCATCGGTGTATACCGGATCGCCGGCAACCGGCCCAATACGATTCGGCATCCACGCGAGCCCATTGATGGAGGGCAGATGCTCCGGTATCACCGGGTCGGTCGGCACGTCGGCTGGCTTGGGACCGGCGGTGAAGTCGTACATCGAATCGGTCACGCCGGAGCAGACGATATCGATGGAGAAGTCCGGGTTCAGCGTCCAGCGCTGCACGCGCCCTTTCTGGTATGCGCTCGCGCCCGCAGGTAGCCGCGAATGCTGGACGCCGATAATATCGCCGCACTTGGTCTGCATCGCGAGCAGAGTCGTGCGGAACTGCATGTTGCGCGTGTTCTGCGGTTCGGTCGGTCCCCAGCCGCCCAGTTCCTCGCGCAGCCTTGCGACGAGGATGCGAGCGGCTTGCGACTTGGTGGACACGCCGACAAAGCTCATCTGGTTGCGCGTATACATCGGCGCCGCGCCGTTACCGGCGAATATCGCCTGATCAATGTCGTAAACGGAGATGGTGTTCAGGGCCCAGCCGGAGCCGGTCTGTGTCTGATCCGCCGCAAACTCCTCATCGCCAAATTGACCATCGAGCCAATTGAACTGCGGCGCCATCGGCGTTGCCTGAAGCGACTGGTACAGGATGGTGTCTCGCGTGAAGCCCTGGCCCGTGAGCACGGCGGCGTTCTCGCGGATTCCGATCCAGAGCTTGCCATTGACGAAGGTGTAATACCCGCAGCAGCAGTTCAGAATTTCCTGAATCCAGTCCTTCAGCGGCTTCTGTTCTTTCAGCACGCCGCGAAACTTGAACTGCGATTCGTTCTGGGTCGGCACGATCATGCTGGGCACGATCTCCTCGCAGATCGCCGCCGCCGCGAGCGCCGCGTCCAGGTCGAAGTAATTCTCCATCTCGTTGGCCGGGATGGTGCCGATGATATCGTTGGTCACTTTCTCGCCCAGCCCGCGCAGGAAGACGTTGATCGCGATCCAGACCGGGTTACTGAGTCTCTGCTGCCAGTTGCGCGTCTTGTCGGCGTTCCACGACCAGCCGTACATGCCGCCGACCACGGTGACGGTCATGTGCCGGTCCACAACCTGCTTCAGTTGCATGCCCGCGTCATCGGTGCGCCGCACTTCCGCGAACGCCACGCCAGCGGCATAAGTGCTCTGCGCCGGAACCGCGCCCCAGGGCGAACTGCTGAGTTGAAAATATTCCGTTGTTAGATTTGCCGGATCGTTGCCGTTGATCCCGCGAAAGCCGCCGTTGTGAACGGGATCGTGCGGCGGCTGGTCGTCCAGCTTGTGCTTGAGCAGGTTGGTCGCGTAGCCCGCAATCGGACCCTCGCTGACGATGCCCAGGGCGCTGTAGAACTCGCTTTCTTCGCGACCGGCGGCGACGTCGCACACGACCGGCATCTCGTGGTCGGACCAGATCTCCTGAATGGGCCGCTGATAGACGCTCTCGTTGGTCAGCGTGACCGAAGTGATGCGCGAACGCCCAAAGCCGAAGACGCCGGTTGAGTTGTCCTTCAGGCGGACGCTCGCCGGTAGCGCCACGATGCCGCCGAAGGAGCCCTTCACGCCGCGAGCGACACACGCATCGTAGTCCTTCGGACAATCGGGGAAGCTGGCCGTGCTGGGGCAGAACCGGCCCTTGTAGACCTTCCAGCACGTGCGCGAGACGGTGCGCGAGGGATAAGGAATGCCCAGTTCAAAGACGCCGTCGGAGCATTGGATGATGAACCGGCCATCGCTGGTGAGGTTCCAGGGCCTCGCGTAGCCAGCCCAGAAGTCGATCAGGTAATTGGAATTGACGTGGAATAACTTGAACTCCACCGTGGCGCGGTAGAGGTTGATCAGGTTGGCGTACTGCGTCCAGACGTCATCGCTGTTACCGAACGTGAACGTGACCGCATCGCTGGCCTCGTTCAGCGTCTGCGTGATCGCGGACCACTCCAGCAAGCGAGGCAGGAATAGCTGACCGTTCATGGTGACTCGCCGGTTGCTCAGATATAGCGGATCAGGCGCGACCGGACTGGGCACAGACGCCGTTGGGACCGGCGTGCGCGGTGAGATCTTCACCAGCGGGATGAACTCCTGCACTTGCGCCTGAAGCGCCGGAGTTAGTGTCGCATCGGGGAATCGCGTCACGCGCTGGGAAGCGCTGAACGTGTAGTTCGCCGTCGTCGTGGAAACCTCGATGAGCGTAATGCCGGGGTCGTTGCAGAGCATCGCGTAGAGATGGTCGAAGGTGATCGAGGGGTTCTCGTAGCGGCACACCACGACCTCGGAGCCGCCGGGAAACTGATGCGTGTAATTGAACTGCGCGTACTGCCCTTGTGCTTGTTGGAAGTGGACCTTGAGCGCGTTGTACTCGTTGCAGGCGAGCCCGCGTGAGCGCACCACGCGGAACCGGCGTGCGCCGTTGCCCAGGAGGTAGCGTTGCTCCTGGTTGAGCCCCGGCTGGTCGAAGGTATGGATCGCAATCGGAGGCGTCCAGTCGAAGCCGCTGGCGTATTCGCCGGTAAGCGGAAAGTCTCCGATGACGTGCGGATCAGGAATCGCAATCGGACCCAGGGAGTCGCTCACGACGTGTAGACCTCGCGGAGGCCGAAGCTGGCCTGGGACCGCGCCAGCGAAATCTGATCGTTGAAGCTGCCGTCGAACACCACGCAGTAACGCCCCACGGGATTCGCGCCGGTCGGATCGTAAGTGAAGCCCGGTGTCTCAAAAACGGAATAGAACCAAAACGCCTTGGTGAGATGCGCCTTGTAGAAGTTGAAGAGCGAGGTGTATTGCGTGGGCTTTAGCCTCTGCGTCATGCGGAAAAAGTGGCGCGGGTTCGACATGAGCGCGGCGCGATCCGAACTGCCGTCCATGTAGGAATCGACATATGCCTCGTAGCGCAGTTCCTCTGTGAAAGCCGCGCAAAGCGCCCACGGCATGACTTCGGTCGGCGCCCCTGGACCCACATTACCCGGCAAATTGCAACCTCCCCATGGGGTGAAATGCTATTGACCGGCTGCGCGGGCGCGTGATGCGATGAGAAGTTATGCGTGTGCTCTTCTTTACTGCCATCGCCGCTGTCTGCATCTGGTTGGTCTTCTTTGTTCCTACTGAGAAATCAGGGACGGCGGCGTCATCCGAAACAGTTGAGACGCGGAGGCCCCTTGTTCTGCCGGACGACCGTCCGGCGCCCGTAACAAGGCGAGGTCTGGTTGGCCGTAGGTTCAAGATAAAAACGGTCTGGATTGGCCCTGGCGATGCAAACGACGCCGACCAAAAACTAAAGATCGTTGTGATCATGGTCGGCATGCGCGAGGGAGGCCGTTCGGCGGATAAAGCCTGGGATAATTTGATGAAGATGGTATTGCTGGGCGAAGCCGGATACGCGCTAAACAACCACACACTCCAAGTAATACAGCAGGTTGGTGATGCCTGCCGGTTTGAAAACCTCGCCACCGGTCCCATCAACCGTGGCTGGATACCTTGCGGGAAACTCATCTCGTTACCGTGAGCGGCTCCAGCAATGCGCTGGACTGCCGTGTCCTGTTCGTTCCCGTCACCGCCGCCGTTGTGTTCGCCGCGCCGATAGCGCCTGGGTTGCTGGCGATGGCGTTCACGACTCGGCCTTCCAGCAATGCGTTCGCTTGCCCAGGATTCAATTGCAGATACAGTGGCGGCTGCGGCGTGAGCGCTTGCGCGTACTGAGTCGTGGTCGCACCCGTGTATGGGCTCGCGACCAATTGCCCACTGCTGTAGACCGGCTGCAATTGCAAGCCCCCGGTCGCACTCTGCGCGAAGGTCGCCGGATACATCGGTCGCGGGAGTGCAGCGTGCGTCTGGCCGGATGAGATGGCGTAAGCGCGGACGATCTCCTGCACTTCGGTTGAGTAGATGCCAGTGCTGATTTTGCCGCCGTACTTCTGGTTGATGATATCCGCGATACTTTGCAACACGCCCTGGTCTGGAATGATCACGTGATACGCCTGGAAGATTCTGTCGCGGACCTGCGAGAGGAAACCTGGGACAAGCATGCGGATGGTTCCGGCAACCGCTCCGGCGGCTGCGCCGACAGCGGCTCCGATCAATGTGCCCACGCCGGGAATGATGGAGCCGATGGTTGCGCCCAGCATTGCTCCACCCAGAATTGAGGAGCCCAGGCCGGTCACGCCTCCGCGCTTCATGCCGAATGCGATCAGCCCCGCGCCGGTTCCGGCGATGGCGCCCTTGCCCATTCCGAAGCCCAGGCCGGGAAGATTCTTGGCGATCTGCGAGCCAACGCTCGCGCCCAGCAGTGCGCCGCCGATGGCCGTCTGCGTCAACTGCCCCGCTCCGGTCTTGGCGCCCAGTCCGCCCATGATTAACGCGCCGCCCGCCAGGGCCATGATGTTAGCCATGCCGGTGGATTTCAGGATGGCGCCAGCCTTCTGCCAGATCGTCGCTTGCGACCAATCGACACCGCCGATTGGCTTCCCAATGTCGAAGCTGCCCTTGATCCCAGACCATACCTTCTTCAGCGAGCCCAGGAAGCCGCCTAGGCGCGACGTGCGTGCCCCCAGGATGGATGGTCCCGCTGAAGTCGCGTAGACCGATGGCAACGACCGTGTCGGCAGGTTCGCGATCTGATCGTTCGCCGTATAGATACCGCTGGTGCTCAGAAGCGACGGCAACGCCCGTGTCGGTAGATCGCCAAACGTTTCCTCGATCATGCGCTGGGCGTCACCTTGGGCGGCGCCGCCGATGCCCCCAGGTCCCGCGAGCATACCTGGACCGCCGGGAGTGTAGCCGCCCGCGAGCATTTGCCGATTCGCCGCAGCCGCCAGCCCGCTAGCCGCCATAGCCAAGTCTTGCCCTGCCTGGATCAGGAGGACGGCGCTGAAGTTCAGGTTAGTGCTGGCATTCTCCAGCCCTTGAAAGGCCGGTATGGGCGCCTTGCTGCCCTCAAAGTAAGGCCTTCGCCCCAGCAGCCGATCCAGCCAGGACCCGGTAAACTCCACATGACCGCCGCCGAATGTCTCTTGCAGAGTTCCGGCGATCCGCGACGTGACGAAACCTTTCAGCGCATTGGTGAACGCGCCCTTGATGGCGTTACCGATGTTCTGCCAGACCGAATGCGTGCGATCCGTCAGCGCATTCCAGAACTGATCAGTGAAGGAGAGCAGATCGCCGTACATGTCGCGCTGGCTTTGCAGGATCGCGTCATCGGTCGCTTTCCACGCCGCAAAACGCGCCTCCTGGGTACGCTGACTGCTCTGAATATCCAGCGCTTCGTTCTGGCGCCGTGTCGTGGACCGCATTTCATCTACGACCGTTTCCGCATCTTTGTGCTTGGCCGCATACTCCTCCAGGTATGCGTTGTTGGCGTCCTTCTGAATTTGGGTCTGCTTTTTGATGAACTCGATTTGTTCATCTTGAATGTTCTGGATCTGCTGCACCCGCTCTTGCAGGTTTCGGGGTCGCTGAAGCTCCAGCTTCGCCACGTTATAAGCGGACGCCCGCGCCAGACTCTGAATAGTGAGGTTGGCCTCCTCCTCGATGCGCTTCTTGGCGAACTCCAGCATGAGAGCCTGGGACTCTCGTTCTGTATCTACGCGATGTCTGGCGATGATGCGGTCATATCGGGCGGCGATATCGGCTTTGTCCTGGTTGCCTTCGGCGTAGATCCTGACGCTCTCGGCGTTCATTTCCTTGTATGCCTGGGCGATTTGGGCATTGGTCATCTTGCTGGTATCAAGCTCGATCAGCCTCGCGTTGAATGCGCCTTCCGCAGCCGCAGCAGTGCGAACATCAATCTTGTCCTGCTCCACTTGCTTGACGGCGTTCAGATCGTCTTCATATGCCTGGGCCCTCGCTTCCGCGATCTTCTGCTTACCGGCGAATGTTTCGTCGCCGTAAATCAGTTCGGCCTGAGAGATCGCCAATTGCCGACCGGCGCGGGCCATCTCCTCCGCGTTCTTGAGAGCTTCCTTTTTTCGTTCCTCCTCCAGCTTTTTCAACTCGGTATCGATCCTGATACCCAGCCTTATGCGGTATTGCGCGATGGCCTCATCGTTTTTTTCTACCTTGCTGACGTCAGCCTGGAATTCCAGCGGCAACGCCTGGATAGGCTCCTTGCCGACTCGCGCCAGTTCTGCTCGCGCTTCCAATACGGCGCGTTTGGCCTCCTCCACCTGTTGCTTCATCTTTTCGGAGTTGAACCTCGCCCGCAGTTCGCGCTGGAGCCGTTCCTCCTCCGTCTCTCCGGCTGGCGCCGCCGCACCCGCCCCGGCTGGCGCTTTGGCTCTTTCGCGCCGTATCTCCTCGCGAGCTTGCGCCGCCGCACTCTCGCCATATACGCCGGTAACGAACGAGCCGATGAGTCCGGTAACGAGGCCTTGCCCAGGTCCTCCTCCCTGGCCGAAGCCCATCATCGCGCCGGTCTTCGCCGCTTCCCTGGCCGCACTACTCGTGATGTAGCTGTAGATGCCGCCGACTACCAACGCGACCACCCCAGCCGTCAGTGCTCCGATCCAGCCCGCGCTCAGTCCTCCTGCTCCGATTGCCGTGCCGGTGATTCCGGCGACTTCGCCGCCGCCAGCGGCTGCGAGCCCTTCCAGCGACAGCGTCCCAGGATTCATGAGCGTTGTGATCCTGCCGCCGCCGAACATCCGGCTGAACCATGTGCCAATCTGCGATCCAGCCGCGCCTCCGGCGACGGCGCCGCCGATGCCCAATCCTCCTCCGGCTACGGCTGCGCCGCCCCCTACTGCGCTTCCAGCTACGGCGGCTGCACCACCGGCTCTCGCGGCTGCGACTCCTGCGGCGGCTGCGGCCTCGCCACTCGCCGCTCCAGCGCTGGCGGCGGCTGCACCAGCCTCGGCTGCGGCTGCGCCGGTTTTGACGGCGGCTTTGCCGACCTCCAGCGTGAGCGTGCCCAGCGTCGTGATTTCCGCCGCGCCCGCGCCGATGCCGATTGCCGCGCCCACGCCCGCCCGCAGTGCGCCGAAGAAACCCCTGAATCCGGCGAAGCCGAATGTCAGTAACTTGACGAACGAGCCAATGCTGAAGATCACGCCCGCGAGTGCGGTCATGTAGAACAGAGCATCCTTGACCGCTTGCGGCAACCTGCCCAGGGCCTTGATGAGATCATCCAGAGTGCCCACTAATAGGATCAGGAAATCGAGCGTCTTACTCAGCGAAGGCCCGAAACCTTTATCGAAGCTCTGCGCCAGCGCACCAGTCGTTGTCTTGAGGACGTTTTCCTTGCGCTCCAGATCTTCAATAGCCGCCGCAGCCGCCGCGCCGTGCGTCTCCATACCCGCCAATGTGGTTACGGCTGCGACGAATTCGGGACCGGAGAACGGCTTGAGAAACTTCTCTGTTCCGAAACGGTCCAGGCCTTTCGTCTCCATGAGCTTGGCGAACACCGGCAATCCAGTCTCCGTAGCCAGACTTACCAGGGCTTTCATGGTGACGCCTGGACGCGCCATCGCCTTCGCCAGGAGATCGAAAACCTTCGGCAGTTCGTTGACGGACACGCCGACCTTGGCAAGCTGGTTGTTCCAGTTTTCAAAGATCCTGGGCAACTCCTTCATCGGGACGCCCTGTTGGACTAGCCTCTGAAGACCGGTCACCGCCTCATCGAAATTGACGCCAGTCGCCAGCGCCATCTCGTGGAGTTGCTTGAAGACTTCGCCGCCGCCCTCGGCCATGTTCTGAAACCCGCGCTGGATGCGGTTCAACTGATCGCCCAGGCCGATCATCTCCTTCACGGCTTTGGCTACGCCCAGGGCGGCGAAGGCATTCGCCATGCGCCCCAGGTCGTTAGTCACGCCTTCGACGGAAATGCCAATGGAGTTGATGCCCTTGCTGGCTTGCTCACCGGCCTTCTCGCCGGTCGGCCCCAGGGCGCCCATTTGCTTGTTGAGCTTGTCGATATCCTGGGACGCACTTTGGGAGTTGAAATCGACCTGGAGATAGATGCGGTTGGTAGCGGGCATTTACTTTCCTCTGGCCTTTTTCATCTCCTCGGTCTGATATCGGTCCCGCTCTTCCACGAGTTGCCGCAGCAGAACGAAACTCGGATAGGGAATTTCGGCCAGCGTGACCGCGACACCCGCCTGGAGAGCGAAATCAAGGTCAAGGACTGACGCCAGGAGTGCTGCGACTGGAGAGGCCAAATATTCGGACAGGAGTTGTTGCGGACACAACGCGCACGGCAGGACTCCGTCCTCCGGCTCCGGGTTCTCCATCAACACTTCCGGGCACAGCTTCGGGCTGGGACACAGATCCTTCTGGCGCAAGAGCCGGTGAAAGATAAAGCGAGGCGAGGGCGATTCCGGCCAGTCCCCGCCGACTAAAAATTTGCGTCATCGGCGCGAGGTCCAACGGAGCGGTCGATGAAGTCGATCACCGCTCGCACTACGGCGTCCTTGTGAGGACCCGGTATCCCTTTCGGGTAGTCGTCGCTCTTGCCGCCGCACTGGTCGTACAGCCATGCACCGGCCTCCGGCGTGGTAACCAGCAACTGCTGATTGAACGGCATGTCCAGCATGCGGAACGCCGTGCGGCGGAACTTCACGACCTGATCCGCGCTGGGCAGCTTTAGGTGATGCTTCACGCGACCGTTGAGGATGATCGCCTCCACGTCGGCCTCGTTGCCCTCAAGCTCTACGCCGATCACGTCGCACGTACCGATGCTTTCCAGAACCTTCTGGGCTTCTGCGGGCGTCATGGCCGGTGCGCCGTTGATGGCGATAGCCTGATACAGCTTGACCTCCGCTTCGCCGGGTTCCGGCAGGATGGTTTCGCTGATGCCGCGCCCCAGGCGCCGGATCACGATCTTCCTGGCCTTCGCCCTGGTGATCCATTCAGCGTCGGTCGGAAAGCGCAGTACGACCTCTTGCGACTCCCCGCCGGTCGAAGCGACTCGCGCTTCAAATGCAATTTCCGAAGTAACATCGAACATTCAGGTCCTCACATTGGTGATGAGAAAAACGATGGTGAGCAGGGCAAGCCCCGCCGACTGCCAATTAATCGGTCGCGCAGTTGGGGCCTGCACCTGGACCGTACCGGCCAGGAAGCAGAGCAATGCGGCGACGAGCAGCAGAATTGTGAGTATCGGCATATGCCCTCCTTACAGCGCCAGGATGGCGTCCTTATCGGTCGTCGCGGAGAACGTGACATAGGCGCCGGTCGTGGGCTTCAGCGGCGTCACCGTGCAATTGACGGTAACGATGCCGTCGGCCTCGCCGTTGGTCACTGCGCTGAAAACCGCACGCGGGAAGTTGACCGTGAACTTATGCGTGTCCGGTCCCGCGCCGATGATCGCGCCGGTCACCGTGACAGTCACCGGCCCTTCGGTCTGCGGTGAAGACACGAGAGCGTTGTACTCTGCGGAGCCCTTGGATGCGCGAGCGACGAACGTTAACGCGCACTCGCGATCTCCGTACTCCATGCGCCCGCGCACGGCGTAACCCTGGTAAGTACCGCTACCTGGGAAGTAACCGCTGGGCAGACGCACGTTGTTGTTCCAGCGAAGCTCCAGCGAGATGAAGCTCTGCTGGAGCACGTAGTCGATGCCGACAATGCTGATCGTTGCGCTCGCCGCGTTGAGAAAGTTTTCCTTGGTCACTGGAGGCCAGGGCGTGATAGCCGAAGGCGATGCCATCTTGCCGGTCCCCACGCAGTTGACGCTGATGGTGCAGTTGGCGCGTCCTGGGCCACTCTGCATCGTGAGCGTCCAGTCGTTGACGACGAAGCCGATACCGGCGCGATCAATGACGGAGTCCGGCGGCGTGCGGATCTGCTCCGCGAAGGTGAACGGCGGCAAGTTGATGCACTGCACGACCGGGTCGCTGGGAGTCGCCGCATAAGTGAAGCCGGTGCCCGCCGCTGTCTTAGTCGCATTGCCGGTCGTAAAGCAGAACAACCACGCCATGAACTGCGACGAGACATACTTCTCGATGGTCACGGCGGCGTCGATGTTAGAAGGGAAAGTCTGCGTCGGAAACTCGTCGCCCTTACCGATATCCATCGCATCGGTTTCGTTAATCGGGTTGACGACCATCAACGCCGGGTTGGTCTTAGTAAGTGACCAGACCTCCGCTGGCAGGTTCTCGGTTTGAACGGCGGATTGCGGCTTGAAGCCGAAGGCGATTTTCGTCTCGCGCACATTGGCGGGACAACTGGTCGGTCCCGCCATCGGCGTCACGGTATCAACGGGTGGATCTACAACGGTTGTGCCCATGTGTTACGCATCTCCTGATTCTTTGATTTCAGTTCGTATGTAGAGGTAATCGATTCCCTCTGTATCCTGCGTCCAACCCAGTTCCTTGAGAGTCGCCGGTAAGACGCCGTCCATGACCGGGCAATACCGCCAGCGCAACCCGTCGCCCGGTACGGGAATGCCGTTC
The DNA here is from genome assembly GCA_035714085.1 of Blastocatellia bacterium. GTDB lineage: Bacteria > Acidobacteriota > Blastocatellia > RBC074 > RBC074 > JAJVID01. The sequence continues at coordinate 2,446 of DASTMP010000475.1, read as the reverse complement.
ACGATGAGATCTCCGATATCCAGCGGGCTTGCGCCCTTGTCGGCGCGGACGAACATCATCAGCGTGTGCAGCCACGCCTCCATCTCGCCTTCGGTGATAGTGGTGTCGTCCCAATAGACCATCACGGTCCCTGGGGCTTGCTGGTAGATCGCCCGCGCACGGGAATTCATCATCGGGTTTTCGTCCACGTACCCGAAGATATTGGTGGCGTCGTTCTTCAGAGCCGCCACTAATGGCGGAATCTTCTGGAGCGTGCTCACTACCGCATTAATAAGGCTTCGCCTGGACACCACTTAGCTGCACCCATGCATGCTTTAAATAGATTCCGTACTGCTCGTTCGCCGCCGTGAACACTTCCACCTGATCGCTTGCCGCGAAGCCGATCATCTCCGCGTAGCCCTGGGCGCGGCGAGCGTGATCTCGAGCCGTTTTGCTCGTGTTCTCGGCGCGGATGGTATTCTGCGCGGCCTTGCGCAGCCCGAAGTTCTTGATCAGAAGTCCGGTCATCTTGTTGTCGCGCACCGGCCTCACGTGGAACTTTTTCTGCTTGATGATGGCGTACCTGGGCGTAAGCTTCGGCGCCGGATTGCCGTAAGCGTCTACGGCCTTCGACCAGCGTTCAAACTGCTTCGCCACCATCGAATCACCGATGGTCTTGAGTTGCGGGTCGCTCAGATTCGGTTGTTTGAACCGGCCTCCGCGCACGCGCACCTTGACGTAGTTGCGATAGCTGCTGGCCGCTTCCCCGAAGTCGAAGGGCATCAGCCTCTCTCCTGAAGCACGACGCTGGTATAGCCGATGATGAATTCGTTCACACGCACCACGTCGAACTCGACGCCATCGTTGAACACCGCATCGCCACGCTCCGGCACGCTGGGCAGGTCCGTATTCTGAATCCACAAATGCGAATAGCGCCCAGGCGATTGATCCTCGTCCTCGGCGCCGTCTTTCCAAATGGCTCTGATCGTGAATCCCGGCGAGTTTCCGCCGATGCGGTATTCGACCTCTTGCCCGAACACCGGCAAGAGCGCCGCCCATAGTTCCGGCGCGAAGAACGCATTGAACGCCGTCGCCAAACTGTTCCTCCTTCCCTGCGCGATTCCCCGGAGGAAACTGGCTGGGCTCTCCGGGGAATGCGCTGGATTTGACCCACGACTCCGGCGATGGAGCCGCGAGCAAAACTAAAGCACCTTCGCCTTGAAACTCGCGTTCGGGCGATAGGGCACGACCAGCGGCGCGGATTGCAGCATGACGAACCGCACCGAAGGATCTTCCTCGATCCAACTCTTGACGAAATACTGGACCGCTTGCAGACCGGCCTGTTCGTCGCGCACGGCGCCATAAGCTTGCACGCCTTCGATTGCGGACGAAGTCAGCACGCACGTCTGCGCGGGGAAAATGGGTTTCTCCACGCCGTCGGCGGGATCTACATACCAACCGGCGTAGACAAAAATGTTGAAGCCGTCGATGGTTCCCTGGTACACGCCGCCTTCGGTGATCTGCGCATCCTGGGTCATGGTCGGCATGTTTTGATAGACCCGCTGCAATGTCAGCCGGTCTTTCACGTTCGGATGGTTGCGGAAGACTTTCCAGACGTCCACGCCCATGATCACGTCGGTAACTTGCACGCCCGTGCTCTGCAAAACGATCTGCGACCAATCCTGCAAGTCATCGAGCGGAAAGCCGGTAGTGACTGACCATAGAGTAGAGGCCACGATGGTGTTACCGGCGGCGCGTCCGAAGTCCAATACGACGGTCGGGTACTTATCGCCAGTGATAGTGGACTTACCTGTCACCAATACCTCTGACGCCATCACTTCCATGCGGCGCCGCACCATGTCCACTTGGTCTTGCAGGTCGCGGGCGATGAGTTGCCGTAGCCGGTCGCCGGGAGTCATCGTACCGCCGATCTGCTCGCCGGGTCCGCGCTTCAGCGGGCGATTCATATCGAACACCCTTTTGTCCTTCACATACGCGGGCCGGAACGTTGCGGTTTTAAAGTTCAGCGAAGCTACAATCTGACCTTCGACTAATGGACTTACAAACGGACTGATGCGCCGCTTGCCGTCGAGTGTGTCGAAGTGAATGTCTTCGCTGGTTTCGGTTTGCACCGTGCCGAAGTATCTGTCGATCAGAAACTGTGGGTTGCCCAGCAAGGAGGCGACGACCCTTGTCAGCACGTCTGTCGAAAAAAGATCTGCCATTCTGTTGCTCCTGAAATGTCCAAACTTTGTAATCCCGCCGCTTCCTGCGACTCATCGCCTAGCCGCAGGAACGGCTAAAAGGTCCACCTACGGCGTCGTCGGTGGAGGCGTCGTCGGCGCAGCCGGTTCAGGCGGCGGCACGTCCGCGAGTTCGGGATGCAATGCTCGCTCTTCGGCGGTCAGGTAACCCAACAGAGAATCGCTGGGCGGCACTGCCGGTGGAGGCGGCGGTTCGGTGGCGG
>DASTMP010000474.1:0-11945 GCA_035714085.1 Blastocatellia bacterium | reverse complement strand
TTGTTTCGATCAGAATGGCGTGAAGCTCGACTGATCATCATAACTCCGTGATTTTTTATGCGGATATTAGCTTAGTCGAAACAGGGCGCTAGGGTAAATCAGGGGTTGGGACAGGTCAAGTTAATTGGGTGTCAAGACTTTCTATTTTCGCTTGCTCGGGCTTTTCCGATTGCCTCTGCTGCAAATCTGCAGCTTGGCCAAAATGATACAGAGGAGCCACAACTGACTAAATAGAGCTTTGAAGCCATGCCGTCGCCGCCTTAAATCAAACGCTCTTCGCGGTAAGAGCTAACTGTAAAGGCGTACATCCGTTTACCACCTCAAATTCGTATTACTAATTCCTACATCAAATTCGTATTAACAATCTGAACGTCACCGTACAGGTCGGCATTGGGTTGCCCCGTGGCCCCAGCAATGGGCGCCAAGCAAAGGGTGGCGGGTTAAGAGGCCTTTTCCCGTCACCCTTGCTGTCATGGCGCTCGGCAGAGCTACAGCCTGCAAACTTGCCGTCTCCGCGACAGTCGAAGCCGTCAACACGATAAGGGAAGCGTATGACAGAACAAGAGATAAAGCCGCTCATCGTCCAGCTTTATGCCGGATTTCTCACCAGACTCGATGCGGAAACACCAGCCGACCCTTATGAAATAGCAGAATGCGCAGAAATACTAGCGGACCAATTTATCCTGGATATGAAAGAAGCAGACGAGCTGGATATGCTGCTTTCACTAAGTCCAGAAGAAATAAAGGAACTGTTCAATAATAATGACTTTAGCAAATAACGATCAGTTTATTGGCCGTTCACGCGCGCCACGCCCTGCAAACTCTCAATGACGGCGCCAATCGAAGCCCTCAAGGCGCCATTACTTCGGCGTCGAATGCAAGACCATCGGCTATCTTGCGCAGCTCGCTGCGCACCGCGTCGAGATGCTCATCCTCTGGCCAATCTCTGATTATTTGCAGGATGAATATGGCCTGCTGATGGATCATGGCCGTCGCCGACAGGTTTTCGCTGAAGCTTTTCAATTTATTCACCGTCAAAAACATCCCGATCAAGCTCTGTTTGACGTCGAAAAGCATTCCGGGATTGATTCCCGCGCCTGCCTCTTCACCGTATTTTTTAAGCCTACCGGAGGCGGTGAGCAGTGCAGCAGTCGCTTCGACAGTTTTCAGGTCAGTCGTATAACCAGGCGTCGCTTCGGCGGCCGCGAAGCTTTCTGAGGATGTGTGCGCAGACTGTTGCATAGAACGGCTCTCCTTCTGGTTAATCCAATCCTACCCCGGCTTGTAGGGGACCGGCCAGGTAAGAAACTATGCTTCCAGTAAGTCTGGAAATCTCTCACCCGACTGCCGCATGCCAGGCCGGATGCCCGGTATTATCATTGGACGCCTTGAGGAAAACTTGCGCTTTGCTTACGAAAGGGCGCCAAAACTCGCCGATTCCGCGCCAAATGAACCGTCCATCACGTGAGCGTGCGTGGTCCGCTTGCCGGCTGCTGCTGCTTCGATTCGGGGGCCGTTGGAGCCGGTCCTTTATCGAAACTGACCAGGATGAGCAGTAGCAGCAGCGCTATGATCGTCAGGATAATGGCTCGCATTGTTTATTTCTTGCCTCCCTTCTTTCCGGCCTGAGTTCCGAAGTGTGCGACAACCTGCAAATTCGTCGAGGGGCCGAGGAAAACGAGGCTCAAAAGAGTGGCAGAACTGCGCAAGCCGAGAGGGATGTCTCCATGTACTTACTGAATGCGTCCCACCCGGCTTGCCGCTAGTGAGTCCCCTGTCGTTTGACGCAATAGTAGGTGCAATTACGGCGCCGGAATGGCGGCGTCCAAGACGCCATCATTCCTCGGCTTTTTCGTCTGTGCCAGGATGGGGGTTAAGTCCGTTGGATTCAGCAAGGTAAATGAAAAGCCCGCGGACCGAACCTGTAGGGCGGTTTGCTTTTGGCGTGTGGTCTGTCCCGAAACACCCCAGAGTGTGGGGCGCCGGCGCGCCCCGAAATGCCTCATAGGTTAAAGCCGAGTCCGTCGCCCGGTTTTCGCGTTTGTGACTGTACGCAAACATAGCAGGGAAGTGACTACATCAGCGCAGCGATCACTTCATCGAGCGACATCGCATTGAGTCTTTCGCGTTGCTCCTCTGGGAGTTACACGCGAGTCGGAAATCAATGGATAACGGGTTTTGCGATTCTCACTTTTCCGCCTTGGAGCATTTCGACGCCATAGGTAAGCTTCTGAGTCTGGCCGTTTTTATCGACCGCGATAATTTGGAAGTGACCACGAGCGCCCTCCATCTTCAGCGTGACGGGGAGTCGTCCCGCGATGTCTTCGCGGAATGGCGTGGAGTAGTCGCGAGTCGCGGGATCATAAGCCAACACTTTGACGCGATCGAAATCCACTCTCTCGTCGGCGCCGAAATTCTTGCGTTCGAGCGCCAGGAAATGTTCGCCCGGTGCGCTGTCGTCGCCTGTCACGGTTCCGATCTTCTGCCAGCCGATGATTTTGCGCCCACTCGAAACGAAGTAGAAAATTTCTGGCGGGATCTCTAATTCGACCGAGTCGCCGTAAATCCATCCGGCGGGCAGGACGGCGTAATCTTTCAACCGCACTTCATACCAATTGTCGTATTTTACGTTACCGTCCGACTCTTCTTTAGCTTCGCCTTTGCCCTCAATCTTTGCCGGACGCGGTTTGCGTTCGCGGGCGACGATTTCGAGCCTGGTTCCCGAAGGGAGGGTTGTCGCCACATTATCGTCATCGCTTCGGTCGGGCGACAGGCGCAGTTTGAGCGTCGCTTTCGATCTGCCAACGGCCTGCGTGGGTATATCTTTGACCTCCGCGGCGATCTGGCGCGATTTTTCCACGATCTCCCGCTTAACCAGGGTGAGCGATTTGATCCAGCCCGACTCTCCGTTCGGCCCCTTCACTTTCGACCAGTTTTCGCCGTCCTCGGAGCTTGCGTGTTCGGTTACCGTGACCTGATCGCCGCTCTTCAACTCGCCTACGACGCGCGCGGCCTGAGCCGTCGAGTTTCTCAGCCTCAATCGATCAGTCAAGACGATCGCTTGTTCGTCTGGCGGCGAACCCTGCGAGCAGGAGGCCATGAGCGCAGGGAGCGAAACTATTATGGCTGCGTATGAATTAAGCTTGAGGCAATTTAGGAACCGCTTCATTTGTTTCTCTCAAAACGTAATTGCGCCGGGATCGTTAGCGGCCGGCGCCGTCAGTAAATCGCGAAAGTAGGAAAGAAGAGCATTTTCCATTTATCAGTTGAGATTTGTCATTTGTCATTGCCAGGAAATTTTCTAATGATCCTAAAGCATTGAGGGTGTTGAATCGGGATCGCCTCCGGCAATGATCAATATAAATTCTCAAAAGGGAAATGGAAAATGCAACTCTTCGTCCATTTCGTAATCTACTTACCGTACAAAAACGACCTGAAGGTCAGGGGTGCTTGGCCAGCGGCGCCACCCTATCAATGCTGGTCTTCAGATCGGCGTTGCTGCGCCCGCTGGCTTCGAAGGCCCGGTTGTAAGCGTCCAGGGCCTGCTGGTAGCGGCGCAGATTTTCGTAAACGTAGCCGAGATAGTATAGCGTGTTGAAGTCCCCAGGGTTGAGCCTGTCGGCCTGCGCGAGCATCTCGGCGGCTCGCGCCCATGATTTATTCTGCGCGTGGGCGAACCCTAGGTTGAAATAGAGCGTGGCGGAAGGTGGTTTGCTGACTTCAAGCGCGCGCGACAGAGTCATCTCGGCGTTGGTGTATTTTTTAGCCGACAGAAAGGCGCGACCGAGCAGTTCGAGAGACGCCGCGTCTTCGCGCAGGTTCTTCAGACTGGTCGCCACGCGAGTCGCCTCTTCAAAGTACGAATTGGCTTTCTTCTCGTCACTCTCGTTCGCGCCCTGCCGCAGCAGCGATTCGGCGAGCAATCCGAGCATCTCCACGTTTGTAGGGTCGGCGGCGGCCCCCGATCGCAGCGCCGCGATGGCGTCGTTCAGCCTGCCGCCACGGAAGTGCGCAACGCCCAGGGAATACCACGAATCCGCGTCTTTCGGATCGAGTTTGACCGCTTTTTGAAAGGCTTCCGACGCCTCTTCCGCGCGGTTCAGATTGGCGTAGGTCACGCCGAGAAGATAGAAGTTGGATGCGACGTTCATCTGGATTCTGACCAGTGTTTCAAAATAGGGGAGCGCCTTCTCGTAATTCTTGAGCAGCGTGTACGATTGGCCGAGCGCGCGGTAGAGATCCGGGTCATTGCGGTTATCTTTGCGCTTTAGCTCCAGGGCTTTCTCGAGAGGTTGGATCGCTGACTTGTAATCCTTGAGCTGGTAATAGGACAGCCCTATGAATTTCCAACTGTCGGGATGATCCGGAGCCTCCTCCAGCACCTTCCGGAATTCGGCGATCGCTTCGCGGTACTGGCCCTGTTTGTATAGCGAGACGGCTCTCTCCCAGTCGAATGTGATGAGCGACGTTGCGCCGAAAGCCATAACAGAGGAAGTTCCAACAATGATCGAAATCAGCAATGCGGAAACTGCAAAAATCTTTTTCATCACCCCATCTCCTAATTTTTCAGTGACAACGCGATTCAAACCGGGAAGTGAATGCGCTAACTTTAGAACGCTTCGCAATCCGCCGGGTTGCATCGCGAAGCGATTGATCGCTGTAGTCATCAAGGGTGATTTATGTTAGCTCAATCAAGGTGTCTTTTCCACAATCAGGTTCTCATTTTCCTGTCCACCATCGTTCTGTTTCGTTGGGGGGGCACTGCTCTGCTCGGACCCCGGCTGAAGGCTGGCATATATAGCGATTGGGGCGCATGCCTGTCTCTTTTTCGTACTCCTGGCCAATTGTCGTAATGAATTCATCGACGGCATCCGAGGCGACCAGATTAACCGTACAACCGCCGAAACCGCCACCGGTCATACGCGCGCCGAAGACGCCGTCGCACCGCGAGGCGATGGCGACAAGCAGGTCAAGCTCGCGGCAGCTCACCTCGTAATCTCGGCGCAGGCTCTCGTGCGACGCATACATCAGTTCGCCGAATCGAACCAGGTCGCCGCGTCCGAGAGCCTCGACCGCGGCGACCGTCCGCGCGTTTTCAGTGATGACGTGATTGCAGCGGCGGCGAATGGTTTCGGGCAAAGCATCCGCGTAAAGATCGAATTCGTCAATCACGACATCGCGCAGGGCCTGAATGTCAGGCAGGTATTTGGCCAGCCTCCCTACGCCGTCTTCGCATTCAGCGCGGCGCCGGTTGTATTCGCCAGACGCCAGGTTGTGTTTGACCATGGTGTCGCATACGACGACGCGGGCGTTGTCGAGGTAAATCGGCGCGGCGCGATATTCCAGGCTGCGGCAATCAATCAGCAGTGCGTGGCCTTCGATCCCCAGGCAGGCGACGTATTGATCCATAATGCCGCATCTAGTTCCGGCGAATTCGCGCTCGGCGCGCTGAGCCACGAGCGCCAGGTCAACCGGATCGAACATCTGTTCTGAAACGTCGAGCAGCGCGAAGCCCGTCGAGATCTCAAGCGCGGCTGACGAACTCAGACCTGCGCCGATCGGCACGTCGCTCGCGATCAATAGATCAGCGCCGCGCAGATCGAACTCCTCCCGTCGCAGACATTCGGCCAGGCCGTAGACGTATCTGCCCCAATCGGGACCGTCCGAATATTCGCGGCCGATCTCGAACTCGATCCGCCCGTCCTCATTTGTTGACGCGGCTCTGATCGTCCTGTCATTGCGTGGCGCGGCGGCGACGAACGTTCGCCGGTCGATGGCCATCGGCAACACGAACCCGTCGTTGTAATCGGTGTGCTCGCCGATCAGGTTGACGCGGCCCGGCGCTGAGAAGACGCGCGGTTGGGGGCCATATAGGTCAATGAATTGCGCGCGTATTGTGTCTACGGTGAGCATTTCGTTAGTCCCCATTCCCATTCAAGTCCCGTGCGGCTGAAACCATTCCGTCACCACTTCGCGCAGCTTCGCTCCCTCTAAACGCCCTTGCAGGGCGTCGACGATTTCAATCTGCGCGCGTCCGTCACGTTCGTATACCCCGACCCAGTAAGGCAAATGCAATCTTGCGGCCAGTTCGACCACTACCTTTACCCTGGACAGCTTGAAAAAGCCTTTCTTATTGAATGTCATTCCTAATATTCGCTCCCGGACCAGATTGCGCGCTTCCTCATCATTAATGCGTTCTTCCGCGATCATCTGCGTATCTAAGTTAACTATTTCCCCGTCCGCCGGCAGTTGATTGAACTCGATCAAATCGAGCTTGCCGGTCACCGCGTCCGCGGCGAGGAACGCGACGGATTGACTTCGCCCCTCGTCCCATGTCGTTTGGAATAAGCGATATGGGACGTAAAAGTCGACCGCGAACCTAAGCTGCCCATGTTTTAAAGCGCGCAGGCGCCAACGAAACTTGGTGATTGCCTGTTCGCGAGTGATATTCGGTCTGACGGAAGTTATAAGCACAGTTAAACCGGCTTGCAAATGCGCGTACGGGACTTTGACGCAAGTTGTTTACTCGCGCCACTATTCTGATTGGACTCCTGATTGGACAAAGTCGCAAACAGGGCGGTTAAACAAATCGCCCAACATCATACTCGTGTTTGTAAACCGCCTTAGGAATCAAGCGAAATAAATCCACAACGAGATGACCGTCGCGATCAGCAGCAGCGCTAAGGCCATGTTGATGCGTCTCTGCGACGGCGTCTCCGCCACGGCCGGAAGCTCCAGGATGCTTTTCGATTCGACATCGCTCATCGCGATCTTCTCTTTGATTGTCTGAAAGGTCAGGCCGTTGACTTTCGAAGGTTCGGGCGCAGGCGTCAACAGACTGATGACAACCATCGTCACCACGCAGACGACGAATAACAGCGCGGCGAAATGGAGAAAGTTTATCCCGACGTAAAATCCCAGAAATCCGCTCTCTGGCGGCGCGCCCTTGTAATAGACTTCGAGAATGAACCGGGCGGCGCCGAGCGCGAATCCGAGCAATAGCGAGACGATCGCGCCCCGGCCGTTGATCCGTTTCCAGAAGACGCCAAGCAGAAAGACCGCGGCGATCGGCGGTGAGATGTAAGCCTGGACGCTTTGCAGGTAGGTCCAGAGCTCCGAACTGATGCGGCTCATGAAAGGTATCCAAAGCAGACTCAGAACTACCATAATCACCGTCGCCACCCTCCCGACATTGATCAATCGCCGGTCCGAGGCGTCCGGCCGGAGCTTCTTATAAAAATCCATCGTGAAGATGGTCGAGCTAGAATTGAAGACCGCAGCCTTACTTGCCATCAGCGCAGCCAGCATCGCCGCCACCATGACTCCCTGCAAACCCGCCGGCATCAGCCGCACAACCAGTGTGGGGAAAGCCGCATTAGTATCGACCGCCATCTCTTGCGGGTAGAGCGCCCGGGAGATCATTCCAGGCACGATCAGCATAAAAACGGGCAAGATTTTCAGGAATCCGGCGACGATAGTTCCTCCTCTCGCATTGCCTATGTCCTTCGCCGCCAATACGCGCTGTACGATCACCTGGTCAGTGCACCAATACCAGATGCCCAGAATCGGCGCGCCGAAAAAAATTCCCGTCCATGGGAAAGTTTTATCGGTCGGGGGCTTCATCATATGAAAGAAGTCCGCCGGCACAGCGGCGTGCAATCCAGCCCAGCCGCCAACTTCGGTCAAACCGATGAATGTCAGGATCAGCGCGCCCGCCACCAGGATCACTGTCTGAATCACCTCGGTGTAGATCACCGCCGCAAGCCCTCCTGCGACGGTGTAAATACCTGTCGCGATCACCAGCGCCAGCGAGCTTTTCACCATGTCCCATCCCAACACGGCTTTGAGCACGATCGCCCCGGCGAAGATCGAGACCGAAATCTTGGTAAACAGGTAAGCGATTAGTGAGATACCGGCGAGGTACATGCGGCACGCGCCACTATATCGCCTTTCCAAAAACTCCGGCATCGTGTAAACGTTCGAACGCAGATAGAACGGCACAAACACCCAGCCCAGAATCAACACGATGATCGACGCCAGCCACTCGTAATGCCCGGCGGCCATCCCTGAGGAGGCTCCTTGGCCCGCCAACCCGATGAAATGCTCGCTGCCGATATTCGACGAAAAGAGTGATGCGCCGATGGCCCACCATGCCACGTCACGGCTCGCCAGAAAATAATCCGTCGTCGTTCGCTCTTTACGCGAGAAGTACCAGCCGATGGCGAAAATCACCAGGAAATACAAGACCAGCACTGCGTAATCAAGCGGAACCAGGCGAGTCACGTTCGATTGCAGCAGCGGCATAGGCATAATCATATTTTCCCTCGCAGGTCATGTAGTTTTAGTTGATGGAGTAAGCGCCCGGATGACGCGTCGGGCGCAGAGTCGGGACGCGCGCAGTATAGCTTTGCTTCGCGGGACTGCAAATCATTCTATAGTCTGTTTCGGCTCGAATCCTTCGGCGGAGACAAGCCTGATCATCTCGTCGAGCAGGCGTCGCGCGTATTCGTCCTTGCCATAAGTCTCGGCCAGGCGGAACGTCGTGATTATCGCGCGCGCGCCCTGGATTCGCCCGCCAACCATCAACGCCGCGTTCCTGTTGACCCAGCCGAGAAAGATTCCCGACATCACGTCGTCGTAATCTTCGGCCTTCAGGCCTTCGATCACGAACTTCGGCGTTATCTCCTCGGCTTCGAAGCCGAGCAGCTTATCGAACGCGACGGCGCTGAAAGGGGTGCGATTCACATTCGCCCAGTTGAAATTGGTTATCCAATTGCCGTCGTAACCGGTCGCGCCGTTCCGGGGCGTGATCTTGAGCGCGCGATTGGGCAGGGCGTCCTTGTCGTTCGCCAGCACTATCAATCGGCCGTCCGGGGGCAGCGATTGGGCCTGCTGAGGGATTTTGTCGATGAACGTCACGACTCCTTTCCCGGGAGACGGGACGATGTCGTAGCCGGCGCTCCGCAACACTTCGGCCATCCACGACAACCCACCGGCCAGGCATATCGAACCGCTCTGCTTCTTCGGCTCAGGATAGATGAAAAGCTCTAGATAGTTTTCCGCGACTAGAATACCTCGCCCCAATACGAAGTCGCCTGGGCCATATTCGCGCAGTTCCAATCTAAGGCGAATGCTGCTCGGCTTCGTCACGGCAGGCGCGGCCAGCGCGATCGTTTCATCTTTGACGACCGAGCCGCGCTCCGCCGGCATGATCTTGGCCTCGCCGATCTTTTTATTATCCAGGAGGATCTGAATCGTCTGCTCTCTCTCCGCCGCCGGGCTGTATCTCGAAACGTAAGTCGTCAGCTCGATCCTGGCGCCGCTGGCGTAGTTGCTCGTCGGTGTGCGCGCGAAGATCACGTCCTGTTGCTGCAGCCGCGCCAGATCGTCCGCATAGATTTTCTTGTTGCGGAACATATCCAACAGCCCGTTGCATTCCCAGTTCAAGTCGGTGAATTCTGTGATCGTGTAGCCTTGAATCGAAGCGTGTTTGCGGATCTCCTCGATTTCGTGTTTGAGCGAAATCCACTGGCGTCGCTCAGTGGCGAGGGCCAGATCGTTGAAGCCCGCGAACAGGCGGTCGAATTTGAATCCGTGGAAGCGGTCGAAGATTCCGGCCGGCCGAGTGACTTCGCGCCCGTTGAAATCGCGCTCGAACCACCAGGGCAATTTTTCGGGCAGGACTGGCAATCCCCAATTGCCGAATTCGGAGAGGACGATCGGCTCTTTGCCGCCGGGGTCGGCGTCACCATATTTGCTCCACAGCCATTCGGGGCGCGAAGCCAGATCGGCCACCCACCTGTCCCATGTCTCGCGGTTGTCTGGAATCGAATTGTAGTTGTGGTAATCGGCGATGTCGGATTTGAGATGGAAGTTGCCGCAACAAGGGCTGTTGTCAACCGTCAAACGCCCGGCCCTGGCCGCTTCCGGAGCGAGCTTGACGTACGCGTCTTTGAGCCATTTGCGCGTGTGTTCTTCGCGCAAGCCGCGCACGCCCCAGGCCTCGTTGATGATGCTTTGAATGACTACCGAAGGATGGTTCCAATCGCGTTCGATCTCGCCCAGGAAAATCTCTTCCCCGCGTTTCGCCGCGGCCGGAGTCCAGGTGTTGTCATCCCAGCTCGGGATCTCGTACCAGATCAAGACGCCGACCTCATCGGCCGCCCGCAGGTAATCGGGCGTCGGGACTTTGATGTGCGTGCGCAGCATGTTCAGGCCGAGCTGCTTGGCTTTGCGCATCTGGTCAAGGAGGAATTCGTAAGAGGGCGGCGTGTAAATTCCTTCGGGATAAAAGTCCTGATCGAGCGCGGAGATGATGTAGATCGGCTCGCCGTTCAGATAGAACTTGCCGTCGCGGGCTTCAAACTTGCGGAAACCAAAAAATCCTTTCCACGCGGTCTCTTTATTCCCACCCAAGGTGACTTCGACTTCGTATAAAACCGGATTCTCAATACTCCACAATCGAGGTGACTTCACTCGACCGGTCAAAAGGCTCGGATTCGCCAGAATTCCTCCCCTGCCTTCAGTGAATTCTATTTTTCCGTTCCGATCACGAACCGTGACTTGAAATGTAGGATCGCTCAGGAATAAGCCTCTTCCATTTGCGACTACTTTTACTTCTACTCCGACATCACCATTCAGCTTGGCGGTGACGTGAACTCGATCAATGTAAAATCCCCCGCTAGATGTGCGAATGTCTAGAAAAACCGATTGCCAAATCCCCCCTGTTTGCACGTACCAACTCTGCTTCCCGTGCGGCAGCTCGTTGTAGTTCATATCGCCCCAACGCGCTTTGTCGTTATCCGGATCGGTCACGCGCACGGCGATTTCGTTCGGCCCGGCTTTGGCTGACTCGCTAATGTCGAGCGTGAATGGTAAATAGCCCCCTTCGTGCGCGCCCGCTTTCCGGCCGTTGACGAAGACTTCGGCAAAATAATCTACCGCGCCGAATTTCAACAACAGGGTTTGATCAGGCTTGATCGGTTGAAGATCGACCGTCTTTCGATACCACGCCACGCCCCGGTAATCGCGCAGGTCGGCGAACTGGACGTTCCAAGACAACGGGACGCGAATCTCCCGCCAGTCTTTGATCGAACTCAGGTCATTGATCGTCAATTTGCCTTCGCGGTCAACGGCGAATTGCCAGGTCCCGTCGAGCGATCGGGATTGCGCTCCAGCGACTGCGAAGAGCGCGCAGAGGTAGAGCGCGGGAAGGAAAGCGCGAAGAACCTTTTTCATAATCGTTCGTTTGATAAAATGAGGTTCTGATTCAGCGTTTGTGTCGCCTGAAGCCAGCGCCAATCTACGCGCAAGCTTGAAGCTTCTCAAACACAAACAGGAGATGCTTACATCTGCGGAAGATGCTATGCTGATTTGCCGGAGCGTTCAAATGTTTTCTGAAAAACTCATCGAAGAGAAAATTCGCGAGGCGATGGAGAAAGGCGAGTTCGACAACTTGCCCGGCAAGGGCAAGCCTCTCGACCTTGAAGCTTATTTCGCCACGCCCGCCGACCTGCGGCTCGGTTATTCGGTTCTGAAGAGCGCCGGATGTTTGCCGGTAGAGGTCGAATTGCAGAATGAGATCGAATCGCTCAAGGCGCGACTGAGCGCTTGCGAGGATGAGCGCGAACGCCAAACCCTCCGTAAAGAGATCGAAGGCAAGACGCTGAAGCTCAACCTGCTGATGGACGGCAATCAACGCGCGCGACGCGAGAGAATCAGTTGATCTGCGTCTTGACAGCCTCAACTTTGACGGAGACAATGTGCGCTCTTACGGAGGCATGGCCGAGTGGCTGAAGGCGGCGGTTTGCTAAACCGTTGTAGGGGCTAAAACTTCTACCGAAGGTTCGAATCCTTCTGCCTCCGCTTGATCTTGTAAAGCGGCCTTAAACCCAATCAACTCAGACAGTAATCTTACAAGCCTCTCCAGAACGCTCACTGTCTCA